>CAYUVO010000005.1:28933-51986 GCA_964448185.1 uncultured Phycisphaeraceae bacterium | reverse complement strand
GACGACGCCCAAAGCGCCGATGATCCGGTGGTCGTACCGATCACTCACCCACGCGGCAGCGGGCTGGATCGCTCCGCTCGCAAAGGCATGAGTCGCGAGCGTCAACGCGACCTGCGTATCGGTGAGCGAGGCGTGCGCTTTGAGCACCGGCATCAAGGCAATCGGCACGAAGGAGAGAAAGTCCACTGTGCTGTGAGACCCGATGGCGATCCACGCCCGCGTCAGTCGGCGCGAGATCGGTGGCGGGTTCTCGCTGGTGTCCGAGCCCAACGCCTGAGAGTCGGCATCAAATTCGGGTGTGGTGCTGGTCATTGCCCACGTTGTAGGCACTCTCGGGGTCGTGGCTCTTGCACCCTCGCTCAGAACGCAATTGCGGACCAATGACTCCAGAACGGCCCAAAGCGGATGATAATCCCCGCAACCTCGCACCCCCAGCGAGCGAATAGGCTCTCTCTGGCCGATACCAATCTGTCTCTGCTGCTGGAAATCGTTGACGGCGGGGATCGACGGACTCGGACAATTGTCCAGCATCCTGCCCTTGCCTCGTGCTGTGCCCCACTTCTGGAGAGTAAACGTGCTGAATCGAACCCGCCTGTGTGTCGCTCTCGTCGGAACCGCTGGTCTGTGTGTCTCGGCGTGGGGTCAGCTCGAAACGCCGATGGACTACTCCGACTACTCGGTTGTCAGCGTTACCGCTGAGAACACAACCGAACTCGATCAGGCGCTGGCCATCAGCGAAACCACTTGGGCCGAACGGGTCGGGATCGGTACGTTCGAGGTCGTGGCCTCTCCCGCTCAGCAGGAACTGCTCGCCGATGCGGGCCTCGAACCCATCGTGGTCATCGAGGATCTGGGCGCGATGATCGCAGCCGAGCGTGCCCAGCTCAACATGCTCGAACAAGCCAAAAACAACGACTGGTACACAACCTACCACCGCACCGCGGACATCCATACCTACATCGACGGGCTCGTCGCAGCCCACCCGCAGCTCGCCACACTCGATGATCTGGGCGACTCGCTCCAGGGACGCGAGCTCAAGGCCATCCGCATTACCGGCCCCGGTGACACCTCCAACCGACCGATCATCTTCTTCAACGGCGGCCAGCACGCCCGCGAATGGATCAGCCCCGCCACCGTGACCTATATCGCCGAACAACTCCTCACGCAGTACGGCACCGATCCGCTCGTCACCGCACTCGTCGATGAGATCGAATGGGTCATCCTCCCCGTGCTCAACCCCGATGGCTACGAGTACACCTGGGACAGCACCCGCCTGTGGCGCAAGAACCGTCGAAACAACGGCGACGGCACCTTCGGTGTCGATCTCAACCGTAACTGGGACATCGACTTCGGCGGCGAAGGTTCGAGCGGCAACACCAACAGCGACATCTACCGCGGACCCTTCGCGTTCTCCGAACCCGAGACGGCAGCGATCCGCGACTTCCTCATCGCCGAGCCAAGGGTCGCAGCACACATCGACTTCCACTGCTTTAGCCAGCTCATCCTCTACCCTTGGGGGCACTCCGGCGCTCCGCCCTTGTCCCCGAGCTTGCAGATGTTCTACGAAGACCTCAGCGACGACATGGCTTCGGCGATCCAGTCGCAGTTCGGCAGTATCTATGTGCCCCAGGAATCAATCGATCTCTATCCCGCTGCGGGCGTGATGAGCGATTACACCGCGAGCCAGAACCTGCTGGCGTGGACCTTCGAGCTTCGGCCCAGCTCGGGCGGTGCGGGCGGATTCGTGCTGCCCCCCGAGCAAATCCTGCCCACGGGCATCGAGAACTTCGAGGCGGTCAAGGTCATGGCCTCGGCGATCGCGTTCCCGTTTAGCATCTCGGCCGACGCGGGCAACCCGAGCGTGATCGACCCCGATACCGCGACGCCCGTTTCGTTCACGGTCAATGCACAAACCGGCGTGACGCTCGATGGCGCACCGACATTGCTTGTGCGCACGACCGATACCGGGCCGTTCACGTCGATCGTGATGACCAACGCGGGCGGCTCAACATGGACCGCATCGCTGCCCTCGACCTCGACGTGCGAGACGCTCGAGTACGCCGCGAGCGTTACCGCCACCGACGGACGCACGCAGACGTTCCCGTTTGATATCAGCACGGACACGCTCTCGGCGGAAGTACTCACCGAAGTGTCGCTGGTCACCGACGACATGGAGACCGACACCGGCTGGAGCGTGGGCTCGCCCCAAGACACCGCGACTACAGGCGTGTGGTCTCGCAGCGACCCCCAAGCCACCGCAGCTCAGCCCGAGAACGACGCGAGCCCTGCGGGCACCATCGCATGGATAACCGACGGCGCAGCGGGCGGCGGGCTCGGCGCCAACGACGTTGACGGCGGACAAACCACGCTCACCAGCCCCATGCTCGACGCGACCGATACCGGAGGCGCCACCGCTCAAGGCCCGATCGAGGCGTTCTTGTCCTACAGCAGGTGGTACTCGAACGATCAGGGCGGCTCGCCCAACGAGGACGTGATGGTCGTCGAGATTAGCAACGACGACGGGTCCAACTGGACGACGCTCGAAACGGTCGCCGAGAACGCGAATGCGTGGGTGCCGGTGACGTTTAGCATCAGTGACTTCCTGCCGCCCACTGACCAGATGCGGGTCCGGTTTATCGCAGCGGACAACGGCGGCGGGTCGATCGTCGAAGCCGGCATCGACGACCTGCGCCTCGAAGTGCGGGCCTGCACAAGCCGGGTGGGCGACATCGCCGATGCGTTCGGCAACCTCATGCCCGATGGCGTGATTGACTTTGGCGATTTTCTCGCACTGCTCGGGCTCGTCGGGCCATGCCCCGGGGGTGTTCCCGGCTGTACCGGGGATATCGCGGACGACTTTGGCACCGTGGGCAACTCCGACGGGCAGGTCTCGTTCGGGGACTTCCTCGCGTTGCTTTCGCTGGTGGATTGAGTTCGGTTTGAGATCGGATTGAGCGAGCCTTGGGCCAGTCATGCTTCTAGGCTGTAGGTATGAGCACTCAACCAACGCCCTCGCTGACCGCACGCCTCAAGGCCGACAACTGGGACATGCACCAGATCGCCGAGCAAGGTCACGGTCAGGGCAGCGTGCTCCGAGGCGAGCTGTCGCTGCCGGGCTATCTCGAGCTGATCGATCAGGGCTATCTCGTGCATCACGCGCTGGATCAAGCCGCCAAAGCCGCTGCCAAGGCGCGGCCCGAGTTCACCTCGCTCTTCGCAGACGAGCACCTGCTCTCGCCGCACTACGCGCGCGATCTCGCACACTTCGGGGTCGCGCCCGAGAACATCGATCCGATCAGCGGCTCCGAACGATTCATCGCACACATCGAGTCGGTCGCGGGTGATCCGCTCGCGGTCCTCGGGCTGCACTATGTGCGCACCGGCGCGTCCAACGGCAACAAGTTCGCGGTCAACAAAGCCCGCGAGACCTACAGCCTTCCCGACACGGGCGAAGGCACGGCGCACCTCGATCCGTATGGCGACGCGCAGCGCCAGAGCTGGGGCGCGTTCAAGGTTGATCTCGACAAGCTGCAACTTTCGCAGGCTGAGCAAGACGCGGTGGTGGCTTCGGCTCGAAGGATGTACGAGCTGTTCATCTGCTGGCACACCGAAGATGATCTGAACGCCGATCAGCTTCTTGCCAAGCACGGCGGCAAGCTCAACAAGAGTGACTTCGACCGTGCGCATGCGGCGAGCACAAAATAACAACGAGCATCGTTCGTCTTGCCCGTGGGCTTCCGCCCACGGCTCGATCGAGATGGCGGGTGCTGTGGAGACATCGTCTTGATTTCTCCACGCTGTCCGCGGGCTCCCGCCCACGGCTCGATCGCGACGCCATGCATCACGCACAAGATTCGCTTGAGAACTTGCTTTCAGTCGGCCAGCACGATCTTGTCGAGCCGGAGGGCTTCGGCGACGCTCCATGCCTGCCACGGACAGCCGCGAGAAGCATGGGGCGAAACGCCATCGGCGATCTCTGCGATGTGCCCGAGCCCGCCACGGTCTTGCTGCGCGAGCATCGGCTCAAGGAACCGCTTGCGGGCCTGCGCTTTGGCTTGATCGGTGTTGCCACGCACACGCACCCACGCCTCGACGAACGACCCGAGCAGCCAAGGCCAGACCGTGCCTTGGTGGTACGCCTCGTCGCGCTGCGCGGGTGAGCCCCCGTAACGAGGGGTAAAGGCGGATTCGCTCGGCCCGAGTGTGCGCATGCCCATCGGGGTCCAGAGTTCTTTCTCGGCACGGTCCACGACTCGCCGCGCGATTGCTTCGGGCAAGAGTGTTTCATTCAGCCCGCCGATGGCGAACAGTGCATTGGGTCGCACGCTCCAATCGACCTGGCCCGGAGCGTGGTTGACGTCAACCACGTCCGCGAGATAGCCGCGATCCTCGCACCAGAAGCGTTCGATGAACGACGCCTTGGCTTGGTCGTAGAGCTTGCGGAGCTTTTTGTGCTTGCTTGATTCACCCGCACCCGACACCAGCCCGAGCGCGTTGATCCACAGAGCCTGAATCTCGACGGGCTTACCGATGCGCGGCGTGACCGCCCGGCCGTCATACCGAGCGTCCATCCATGTCAGAGCGGTGCCTTCTTCGCCTGCTGCGAGCAGCGCGTCGCGCGGGTCCATGCGTATGCCGTGGCGGGTGCCCGCGATGCAGCCCTCGACGAGGCCGAGACATGCTTGGGTGATCGAACGAACATCACCCCGCAGATCGCGCGTGCTCTTGGCCTTGGCAACTTTCATAAAATCATACGCGGCGGTGATGTACCACAAACCCGCATCGGCGCTGTGAAACTCGGGGTGATCGCCGTGATCCGGGAAACGGTTGGGCAGCATGCCCTCGACGCGATAGCGTGCCCAGTCGGTCAGGATCTGCTGCGCTTCGTTGAGCCTGCCCGTCGCAAGGCACAGCCCACGCAACGAAATAAACGTGTCGCGTCCCCAATCGGTGAACCACGGGTAGCCCGCGATAACGGTCGTCGAGAGCCCGCGGGTGACGAGGTAGTCTTGAGCCGAGCGTTCGAGCCCGGCGCCTAACGCCTTACGCCGATCGTGTTCGCGCTGCGAGAACGTCTCGGCACGCTGCGCGACGCTTCCCGTCGGCTCGGGATCGCTTGCTGATTGAGGCGTGGACCCTCGCATCAACAAGTGCGCACGTTCAGGGTGGCCCTTGCCAAAGGTCCACTTGAAGACGCCGGGCGAGCCGAGGTCTTCGCAATGATCGAGCCCTCGGTACGCCTCTTGGTCGTAGCGGAACCTGCGGTACCAGTCGGCGGCGTTCTCGTAAGAGCCATCGGTGAGGCATTCGATCTCGGGCACGCCGTGATAGAGCCGCCAGATGATTTTTTTGCCGCCCTCTACTTTGGACTCGAACCCCCAAAGATCCATCGACCCGTTCTCGTGGTGCGTGCTGTGGTAGTCCCGGCCGCTGAGCAGCGGGCGAACGCACAGCGTCACCGGCACTTGAGCTTGTTTCGTTCCCGCATTCTTTGGAGCAAGCACCCGCCACCGCATCACGCTCATCGGTCTACGCCACGGCACAAAGAGCTCTTGTTCGATCTCGATGTTTCCCTGTGGCGTGGGAATGGACCACGTCCAGCGTGGCCAAGGATCACGCGTAAACTCTGAGAGCTGGCGGTAGCCGTCGGGATGGACCACGCCCGGCTCGTAGACCTGCGTGCTCAGGGGGATTCGCTGGCCGTCGATCTCGACCCATGCTTCGATGCCGTTGACGAGCACCATCCGGGTCGTAGGCGGCGTGGTCGCACAGCAGAGCAGCGCGTGGTATCGCCGGGTGCGCGCGCCGGAGGTTGTTCCAGAGGCGAACCCGCCGAGGCCGTCGGCTTCGAGCCATTCACCGCCCGCGTCAAAGCTCAATGCCATCTCCTCGTATTCGTCATGACGGGAGGGCCAAACGAGCCTCGATCGTCAAATAGTAAGCTTTGACACACGCCCTCACCTACGTCGCGCTCGCAGCCTTGGCCCGCGCCAACGCCAGGTCGTGTGCCCGATGGTATGGCAAGCCCATCCGCGACCAGTCAAAGTTCCAGCTCCGCCGCTCGACCTCGTTGCGCAGAGCGATGCGGCCTCTGCGATCGAGCGCACAGAACTCGAGCATCCGTCGCGCCAACGCATCGGCGACCTCGCTCGTGTCTCGACCTCGACGCTGGAGCATCCACAAGCCCCAGCGGTTGTGGTCCGGGTACATCTCGGCGACGTGACGACCAAAGCCCGCAAGGTCGCTCGTGACCGCGGGCACGCCCAGCGCGACGCTCTCCATCGGCGTGTAGCCCCATGGCTCGTAGGCAGATGGGAACAAGCCCAGGTGGCATCCTCGGACAAACTGCTCGTATTCGATGCCCCACAGCGGGCTCGTCGGGCTGATGAAGTCCGGGTGGTACACGACCTTGACGCGGTCCTCAGCGTGGTTGAGCAAGCCGAGCTGCTTGATCTTGGCGACCAGCTCGTCCTCGGGGCTCTCCTCGGGCAGCACATGCGTGATATAGGGCGGCAAACGATCGGTCTTGAACGCCGCTTGCACACGTCGCAGCCGAAGCGACCAGTATTCTTCGACCAAGGAATCCAGACTCACCCGCTCGCCGGCTGCCGCCTTGCGAAAGAGAGCGTCGGAGATGTCGTGGGTGATGCGGTTGCACACGTCTCGCAGCTCGCGGAGCATGGACCGGGTCTGAAGCGCCTCGGGCAGCATCGAGACCGTGGGCCTGCGTGTGATGATGAAGCACACGACGGTGGTATCGAGTCGGCTTCGGCGGAGTGAATCGTTGAGCCGGGCGCAGGCTTCGAGACAGAGATCGAAGCCCTTGTTGCGGGGTTCGTATCGGCCGCTGGTGAAGAAGTAGACAGTTTTGTCGAGATCGAAGGAGTAGCTCGGGAAGAAATGGCCGGTGACGAACTCGTCGATGCGGCGTTTGAACTGGCCGTGAAGGGTTTGGAACTCGTGTCCTACGGAGTACCAGTCGATGTTGAGCCCGTTGGGGAGGATGAGGTCGGGCTCTCGACCGAGCAGCTTGCCGCACTCTTCAGCGGTGATCGGGCTGATGGTGGTAAAGACGTGGCAGTGCTTGGCGCTGGCACGTTCGTAGCCGTGCTGAGCTTCGATCCCGAATCGTTTGGCCTCGGCTGCTGGGTCGATTTTTGGCAGTCGGCCGTAGAAATCGCCCTCGCTCGACGCGATGTATCGGCCCAGCAGCGTGGCGTGGGTCTGAAAGACTGTGGCGATCGGGACGTTGTCCTTGCGGAGCATGGGGATCGCCAGCCCGCTCATCCATTCGTGGAAGTGAGCGAGGACCTGGCGTGAGCCGCTGGACTGGGTGGACCCCGTCCAGACCTTGGCGACCGCTGTGAGCAGCTTGTGGGTAGCATCTGCGAACCCGAGGACTCCATCGATGAGTTCGTCTTCGCTGGGGCTTTCGCAGCCGAAGTGTTCCCAGAGCGAGTGCTTGAGCTCATTGAGCCGGGTGGTGGTCTGTTGGTGTTCGACGAGGAGCACCCTTGGTCGGCCCGGGACGAGCCAGCGTCCATGATGGACGACCAGGCCCTGGCTGTGGGCTTCGTCGATGACTCGGGCGATCCAGCCGGTGGCACGCCGGGGCTCAAACTCGAGCGCTGATTTGGTGCCCATGTAGGGGCCTACGAGCATGTAGCGGTTCTGCCAGCGTTTGACCATCGAGGGCGATTTGCTGCGGAGGACCTGGTAGATGCCCCCGATCGGGTTGCAAACTTCCCATCCGAGTTCGAGCAGCACGACCCCCGAGGGAGCGCGATCGGGGTCTACCGGGGGTGCGAAGCTGCGAGGCTCGCCCATCGCGTCGTGATCCAAAGCCGAGTCCGAGAGCGTGGTCATGGTCCTATAGCATAACCGGCCCGTCGGGGGTCATATGGTGGTTTGTGTCGCTATTCGTTTCTTCATGATCGTGCAGCCCCAAGCCGACTGCGGTATACCCACCATCAACCATGCCCCCCCACACACCCCCACCCACCACCGAAATCATTCCGGCTGACGACCTGTTCCTCTTTAATGAGGGCACGCACTGCCGCCTGTACCGGCATCTGGGCGCCCACATGCGCACAGAAGGCGGAAAGCAAGGGGTTCGGTTCACCCTCTGGGCCCCCAGCGCCCGCGAGGTCTCACTCGTCGGCGGGTTCAACGGGTGGAACCCCGCTGACCATCCGATGCACGCGGTGGAATCATCCGGGCTGTGGAGCATCTTCGTTCCGGGTCTGGCCCAAGGCGAATCGTACAAGTTCCATATCCGCTCGCATCACAACGGGCACGAGGTGCAGAAGGCCGATCCGTTTGCGTTTCATGCCGAGACCCCGCCGCACACCGCCTCGAAGGTCTGGGACCTGGAGTATGAGTGGAACGACAGCGAATGGATGAAGGCTCGCGCCGAGCACGACGCCTACGCAACGCCGATGTCGGTCTACGAGATGCATCTCGGCTCGTGGCGGGGCGTGCCCGAGGACCGGGGCCGATCGCTTTCGTACCGCGAGATGGCGCGAGACCTGCCGGGGTATCTCAACTACATGGGGTTCACGCACGTCGAGTTCATGCCGATCATGGAGCACCCGTTGTTGCAGAGCTGGGGGTACCAGACGACGGGGTACTTTGCGCCCACCAGCAGGTATGGCACGCCGCAGGACTTTATGTTTCTTGTGGACACGCTCCATCAGCACGGGATCGGAGTGATTCTCGATTGGGTGCCGAGCCACTTCCCGCTCGACGAGCACGGCTTGGCCTATTTTGACGGCACGCATCTCTACGAACACTCCGACCCGCGTCAAGGCTTCCATCCCGACTGGACAACCGGAATCTTCAACTACTCCCGGCACGAGGTGCGCAGCTTTTTGCTCTCGAGTGCGTGCTTCTGGCTTGATAAGTGCCACATTGATTCGTTAAGGGTCGATGCGGTTGCTTCGATGCTGTATCTGGATTACTCGCGCAAAGAAGGCCAATGGATCCCCAACGCGCACGGCGGCAACGAGAACCTCGAAGCGATCGACTTCCTCCGCCAGCTCAACACGACGGTTTACCACGAGCACCCGGGGATCACCACGATGGCTGAGGAATCCACCGCGTGGAGCGGCGTGTCGCGGCCTGCGCACACTGGGGGCCTTGGCTTCGGGTTCAAGTGGGACATGGGCTGGATGAACGACACGCTGCGGTACTTCTCGAAAGAAGCGATCCATCGCAGGTTCCATCACAACGACCTGACGTTTCGGGCGATCTATGCGTTTACCGAGAACTATCTCTTGCCGCTGAGCCATGATGAAGTGGTGCATGGCAAGGGATCGCTGATCGACAAGATGCCCGGGGACGACTGGCAGAAGTTTGCCAATCTGAGGTTGCTCTTTGCGAACCAGTGGCTCTCGCCCGCGAAGAAGCTTTTGTTTATGGGCTGCGAGTTTGCGCAACGGGATGAATGGGACTGCGACAAGTCGCTCGATTGGCACCTGACCGAGTTCCCTCAGCACCGGGGGATTCAGGACTTCGTGCGTGAGCTCAACAAGGTGTACAGAGACGAGCCCGCGCTGCATCGGCTCGAATGCGATCCGTCTGGATTCGAGTGGGTTCATCACCACGATGCGCAGACTTCGGTGATCGCGTTTCTTCGGCTTGCGCCCGCGGATGACGGCAGCCTGCGACGGGTGTTGTGCGCGTTCAACCACACACCCGTGCCTCGGCCGGGGTACCGACTGGGAGTTCCCGCGAGCGGCGACGGCGGGGTGTGGCGGAAGATGCTCGATTCGGACGATCGACGGTTTGGCGGCAGCGGGTTTGCGCACGGTCAGCAGGAGCTGGTGGCTGAGGATCGCCCCGAGCATGGCCGACCGGCGAGCGTAGTGGTAGACTTGCCGCCCTTGAGCGCGGTGGCGTTTATCTATTGTCCAACGGACACGCAGGTCTGAATCGGATTTGGCTCCGTATGCCTGGGGCAGTGATATAAATCCATGGAATCTGAGGCCGCCAAACATCAAAAACTGGCCTCTGTTGGGGAGTCGGCTGAGGATGGGTCGCTGGCGGACCGATACTGACGGCTGATCCGCAGCGCTCTGGGCTGTTATGGACGCAACACTGTCGAGCTGATGACCCTTCGATCAGCGGGTTTATTCGGAGCAAAGAAATGTCTGCACCCTCTTCTACTCACCTGACGGCCAACCACGAGTTGCCCCCCGTGGTCAGCGAAGTGCTGTTCTCTCCGTTTCGGCGGTTTGCGATGCTGTCATCCGCGGGGGGGTTGATCCTGATCGCGTGTACGGTCGTAGCGATGCTCTGGGCCAATGCGAGCGAAGAGCTTGCGCACAGCTATCACGCGTTGTTCCACGAGTTCAAGATCCAGCTTGCGATCGGCGACACCATCGGTCTGAGCTGGAGCCTGAGTCACTGGATCAACGACGGGCTGATGGCGTTCTTCTTCTTACTCGTCGGGCTCGAGATCAAACGTGAGATTCTCGTCGGGGAGCTGGCGAGTCCGAAGAAGGCCGCTCTTCCGCTTGTCGCAGCCATTGGGGGCATGGTTGTTCCGGCGTCAATCTACGCATTGATCAACCTCGGCGGAGGCGGAGCCATGCACGGCTGGGGCATCCCGATGGCCACCGACATCGCCTTTGCGCTGGGCATCATGGCACTGCTGGGCTCCAAGGTGCCCGCATCGCTCAAGATATTCCTGACCTCGCTTGCGATCGCGGACGATCTGGGCGCTCTGATGGTCATCGCGATTTTCTATACCGAGAGTCTTCAATGGTCATACCTCGGGCTTGCGGCTGCGGTTGTGATGATGCTCTTCGCGTTCAACATGCTGCAGATCCGCAACCCGTTGCTGTATCTGCTCCCCGGCGTGGTGCTGTGGTATTTCGTCTACATGAGTGGGGTTCATGCGACGATCGCTGGCGTGCTTTTGGCAGCAACGATTCCCGCAACCGCACGGGTCAATACCGACCGCTATCTCCGCGCAAGCCGCAAGGCGCTTGATAAGTTTGAGGAATCCGCGAAACCGGGAATGGACGTCAAGACAAACCCCGAGCAGCGATCTGCGGTCATGGCCATGGAGACGAACAACCGTCTGGTGCTCCCGCCGTTGATCCGGCTTGAGAATGGGATCCACCCGTGGGCAGTATTCTTCATCATCCCGATCTTCGCGCTGGCCAACGCGGGCGTCCACATCGGAGATCAGGGAGTGCTCAATGCACTGTCCGGGAGCGTCTCGATCGGGGTGATGCTCGGCTTGCTCATCGGTAAGCCCGTCGGGGTGATCCTGTGTGCGTGGCTCGCAGTGAAAAGCGGCCTCGCCAGCCTGCCCCGCGGCGTGAACTGGCAACACATCATCGGAGCGGGTTTCCTGGCGGGCGTCGGTTTCACCATGGCGATCTTCATCGCCAACCTTGCGTTCCCCAATACCGAAGCGGGGATCGTGGATCGTCAGCACGCCATCATCGCCATTCTCGCAGCATCTGCAATCGCCTCGGTGATCGGACTGGTGGTTCTCGCGACGGCAACCAAATCTGACGGCGACGCCGGCACGGCGCCTGAGTCAACCAGCGATAACGACAGCGAAGGCGACCACCAAGACTGATCGCTGGGCTCGGTCGCTGAGTTTCTACAACCTTGTTATTCAATCGCTCCTCCGTCTTCGACGGGGGAGCTTTCTTGCGCCAACACTTCACCACAGCATTGAACGCACTAGCTCAAAGCCTGTTCGCGTTCTTCCTGCTCTTTGGTGAACTCGTCGAGCGGGAGGCGTGAACGCTGGTCAACCTCGGCTTCGGTGAGCATCTCGTTCTCGCTGCTGGCGATTACGGCGGCGACCATGCAATCCCCAGTCACGTTGCACGCCGTCCGGCACATGTCCAAGATGCGGTCAACGCCGAGAATCACCGCGATGCCGACGGTCATCACCTCGGCGGGCATGTTCACCGAGTTGAGCACGATAATCAGCATCACGATGCCCACGCCGGGAACCGCAGCGGTGCCGATGCTCGCGAGGGTCGCGGTGAGCACGATGGTAAGCTGGTCGACGAGACTCAGATCTACGCCGAACATCTGCGCAATAAACACGGCGGCGACACCCTGATACAAAGCGGTGCCGTCCATGTTGATCGTTGCGCCGATCGGGATGACAAAACTCGTCACGTCTTCGCTCACGCCCAGCCTGCGTTCGACACAATCCATCGTGACCGGCATCGTCGCACCCGAACTCGATGAACTAAACGCGAGCAGCTGCGCCGGGCTGATCGCTCGGAAGAATCGCCGATAGCCCACCTTGGTAAAGAGCCGGAGCACGAGCGGGTAGACCACAAACATCATGATCGCGAGCGTGCCGATCACGGTAAGGCTGTATTTGATCAACGCCACGAGCACGTCGATCCCGAGGTCCGAGACGGTCTTGACAATCAACGCAAAGACCGCAAACGGCGCGAGCAACAGCACCATCTCGACGATCTTGATGACCACCATCGTCATGCTCTCGCACAACTGAATCACCGGCTGGGCCTGTTCTCGGGGCATCAATGTCAGCGCGATCCCCATGAGCAACCCGACCACCACCACCTGGAGTGTCTTGCCTTGTGCCATCGAAGCGAACGGATTGCTCGGCACAAGATCAAGCAGGATGTCCCACGTCGAACGCGCACGCTGCGTCTCGGCGTTGCCGATCTTCGCCTCGGCATTGGCCGCCTGTGTCTGTGCAATCTCGGTGCGCACGCCTTCAGGAAACCCTCTGCCCGGGCCGATGAAGTTCGCGGCCAGCAACCCCAGCGAGATCGCGACCGCTGTGGTCGCCAGATAGATCCCGATCGTCTTGCCCCCGATACGCCCGAGTTTGGTCGTGTCATTGAGACTCGCCACGCCCGCAGCCAAACTAAAGAGCACGATCGGCACCGCGATAAACTTGAGCCCGTTCATGAACGCATCACCGATAAACTCGATCAGGTGTCGCACGAACGCGGCAGCCCCGGCCATGAAGCCCGCGTCGGTGTTGGCGTCGGAGTCTGTGCCGTGAAGGAACGCCGAAGCGTCGCCCACACCCATCGACGACCAGACCTGCGGCGTCCAGAACTGATTGACCGCCAACCCCACGACAACGCCCGCAACGAGACCGATGAGAATCCGCCAGTGCAGCGCGAGCTTGTTCTTTGCAGGGGGCTGATGGTTCATGGGAACACGGTACCAACTCGGGCACGCAATCGCCCGCCGCAGGCTCTCGCTTCGCCGTTCGCCCATCTCCTGCCGCCTAACATCCTCCAATGGCGAACAACGCCCCCACTTCCACACCTCGAGCATCCCCGCAACCTGATGAGCAACCAATAGAGGGTTCGCCCGAAGGCAGGCTTTCGAGCCGAAGACGGTTTGATCGGTATCGCGAGAAACGCCGGGATGCGAGTTTCACCAAGCGGGTGGTTGATGCGCCCGAGGCTTCGGGTTCGGGTCCGGGTCGGCATCGCGGGTTCTTTGAGCTGCTCAGATCGTTCTGGGGCTTGCTCGGCAGCTCGTCGCAGCTCGTGTATTTTGCGCTGACCACCCGGACACTCGCGACGCTCATCGGGCTCGCAGAGCCGGTGCTGATGAAGGTGGTGATCGACTATGTGCTGCTCGATTCGCCCGGCCCCGAGGGGCTGCCCGAGTGGGCGAAGTCAACATTTGGGACCGATCCGCACCGGCTGTTGCTGATCGTTGCGAGCGTGATGATCGCGCTGCCGCTCTTGAAGACAGCGATCGCACTGATCGGACGATGGAAGCTCACACGTCTCACGCGAGTGCTCAACGCCAAGATCCGGCGGAAGGTTTTCTCGCACGCGATCCGTCTGCCGATGCACCGTATCCACCGCATCAAGTCCGGCGGCGTCAGCTCGATGCTCCGCGAAGACGCGGGCACCGTCGCCGATCTGAGCTTCACGCTGCTCTACAACCCGTGGAACGCACTCATCCAGCTCGTGGGCACGCTGATCGTCCTCGCGTTTGTTCGCTGGGAACTCGTCGTCGGCGGCGTGCTGATCGTCCCGGTCGTCTGGTTCACGCATCAAGCCTGGATCAAACGCATACGCCCGATTCATCGCGATGTCCGCGCGACGCGCGTCTCGATTGATGCGCAGGCCACCGAAGCCTTTAGCGGCATGCGGGTCGTCCGCGCCTTCAACCGCGAACGTGCCGAGCGCTTCCGCTTTACCGTGCGTGACCACCTGACGGCCCGCATGGAGCTGCTCGCGTGGGTCTGGAGCCGGGCGCTCGAAGCCGTGTGGGACATCATGATCCCGCTGGCGCTCGCGGGCGTGGTGGTCTATGCGGGCTCGCTCGTGCTCGATGGCAGTCTCAAGCCGGGCGATGTTGCCATGTTCATGATGTATCTCATCATGATGCTCGGGCCATTGGCCACGCTTGCGCAGAGCGCCACGGGTGTTCAGAGTCAGCTCGCCGGGCTTGACCGCGTGCTCGATCTGCTCGAACAGCCCACCGAACTCGTTGAGTTCCCGGGTGCCAAACCCGTCAACAAAAAGACCGCTCGCGGCATGATCCAGCTCGAAGGCGTCAGCTTCCGCTATCCCGCGATCAACGACGACCTCGAACACGAGAACGTGCTGCACAATGTTTCGTTGACGGTTGAGCCCGGACAAACGGTCGCGCTCGTGGGCCCGTCGGGTGCGGGCAAGACCACGCTGAGTAATCTTGTGGCGAGGTTCTACGACCCGACGCAGGGCCGCGTGCTCTTTGACGGCGTTGATCTCCGCGAGATCGAAGTCCGCAGCTACCGCTCGCTGTTGGGCGTGGTCGAACAAGACGTGTTCCTGTTCGACGGCACGATCGCTGAGAACATCGCGTATGCGGATCGCAAGGCCAGCTTCGAGCAGGTCAAGACGGCTGCAACTATCGCACACGCCCACGAGTTCATCGAACACCTCGAACACGGGTACGACACGATCATCGGTGAACGCGGCGTACGCCTCAGCGGCGGGCAGAAACAGCGCATCGCCATCGCCCGAGCGGTGCTCGCCGATCCGGTGATTCTGATTCTCGATGAAGCGACGAGCAACCTCGACGCCGAGAGCGAGGCGATGATCCAGGCCGGGATGCGTGACTTGTTGAAGGGCCGCACGACGTTCGTGATCGCGCACCGTTTGAGCACGATCCGTGACGCCGATCAAATATTAGTTGTTGAGAACGGCACGATCGTCGAGAGCGGCGACCACCGCTCGCTGCTCGATGCCGAAGGCCGTTACGCCGAGTTCCTGTTCCGCCAGCTCGAACCCGAGCAGCGACCCGATGAAGCATAATTATTACATTTCTTGAATCATCACAGATCCGTAGCTCAGCCCGTTCGCAAGCCGTCGTTTGTTGATGTTTCTACGGCTGATGCTTTGATCGCTCCGTCTTCCATTTCGTAGATGGTGTCGAAGACGTCGAGGGCTCGCTGGTCGTGGGTCACGACGATGATCCCGGTACCGAACCGGTGGGCCACGTCGCGAAAGAGTTCCATCACCTGCCTGCCTCGTTCCTTGTCGAGCGCCGCGGTGGGTTCATCGGCGAGGATCAGGCTGGGACGGTTCGCGAGGGCTCGTGCCACGGTGATTCGTTGTTGTTCGCCGCCCGAGAGCTGCGGGGGCATGTTGTTGGCTCGTTGGTCAACGCCGAGAGCTTCGAGCAGTTCCATGGCTCGCGCGCGGGCCTGGGCGGGAGATTTACCGTCAAGTTCTCCTACGATCTGTACGTTTTCGACCGCATTGAGAAATGGGATGAGGTTGGATTTCTGGAACACGAACCCGATGTGTTCCCGTCGGAAGCGTCGGAGGTCGACGAGTTCATGCTGTCCATCAACGACGACGTGCCCGCCGATGGTCACTCGCCCTTTGGTGGGCGGATTGATGAGCCCCACGCACATCAGAAACGTGGACTTTCCCGCACCGCTCGGGCCGAGCAACGCGACGACTTCGCCTTGGCGCACCTGCATGGAGGCGTCGCGCATCGCGACGACTTCGGTGTGACCGCTGCCATAGACCTTGGTGAGGTGGTTCGCTTCGAGGGCGAGTGATTGGTCCATGGTTCGCTGCTTCTCCGGGCTTACAGTTGTCAGTTGATGGCCTCGTTGGGTTCGACACGCATCGCCTTGATGATCCCCAGCAGGCTCGCGAATATCGAGATGATGAGCACGATGCCTGCGAGCTGGAGCAGGTCGTGATTCGTCATCAGCACACGCCGCGGGAACAGCGGAAAGAGCTTGCTTCCCATGAGATATCCGACGCCGAGTGCGAGGGCTCCCATGATGAGTGACTGTTGAAGAATCAGATTGACGATGGCGCGGTTGGGAGCGCCGATGATCTTGAGCAGAGCGATGGAATGGAGCTTGTCGAGGGTCAGGGTGTAGATAATCAGAGCCATGATGACCGCCGAGATGATGGTCAGCAACACGCGAAAGAGCTGGATCTGCCTGCGGACACTGTCGACACGCCCTTTGAGAAGCAGCTCCTCTTGCTGAGCTTGGGTGTAGGTGGTCACGTCTCCCCAGCCCTGCATGAGATGTTGAACGCTGGCCGCATCGGCACCGGGCGCAAGCCGAGCGATCACGGCGCTGATGGCGGGTTGCGGGAGCGCCACGATCGAACTGCTCGGCCCCAGGGCCCGATCGAGCAGCGTCGGGTGCATGCGTCCTAAGTCGATCTCACTTGCTCGATCACGCCGAGCTTCACGCTCAAGGCGAAACGATTCGCCCGGCTGATCGAACTGAATCGCCTGCGCATCGCGGCTGGTGAAGCACGCGATCCCGTCACCACCCGGTCCCACAAGCCAGCGAGTGATGCCCACCACCTCGTAGGTGTCCTTGCCCAAGCGGAGTTTCTCACCGAGCGCCAAACCCAACGATTCGTCAGCGATCATCTCGAAGTGATTTTGCGAGAGGGGGCGCCCCTCGATCAATGGTAAATCTTCGCCCTTGTCGATGGGCCATCCAAGGCCGAGCACGCCCATTCGCAGCGGCTTGCCGTGGCGCTCTCGCTGGATGGTGTGAAATACAAACTCACGCACATCCACCAAGCCCGGCATCGCGGTCACTCGGTCCACCACATTGCGTGGCAATCGTGAAATCTCGGCGAATGGGCCGCGGGTATCGCGTTGGACAACCCACAAATCTGCATCCACGCTTCGAGTCACGACTAAGGCGTCGTCGACAAGCCCGCGATAGATCCCGCCCATCCCCATTACGACCATGAGCAGCATCCCGATGCCGATGGTGGTGATAATGAATCGACCTAGGTTGTGCTTGATGTCACGGACCGCGAGGTTCATTGCGGCTTGGTCCTCCGTCCGATTCGCAGCCCCTTGGACTTTGCAGCGGCTGGGGTGACAACAAGATCACCGGCAGAGAGCCCGCTGGCGATCTCGACAGAGGTTCGGCCCCGCAGCCCGATCTTGATTTCGCGCCACTGAACCCTGCCGTCTATGTCCACCATGACGCCCGCGGTCCCATCTCGCAGGATCACAAGATCTGAGGGAAGCACCGGGACGCTCTGGGCAGTAGCAACGTTGATATAGACCTCTGCACGTTGTCCCACCGCCCACGTCTCGGGCAGCCGATCAACACTCACATCAACCACGATCTCGCGAGTCTCGCGGTCGGCCTCGCGACCGAGCCTCGCGACTACGCCTCGGTACTCGGTGTTAGGTTCTGAACGGAAGACCACGCGTGCGGGTTGTTCGGGCGCGAGACGCGAGAGCTGTGTTTCGTCAACCCACGCGGTGATCCACATCTCGTCGAGTGAGATCAGTTGCAACACCGAGGAGCCGGCGGCCACCACATCGCCTGCCTCGCGATCACGCTTGATGACCAGCGCGTCGAAGGGCGCTTCGATGGTGGTGTCGTGCAGCCGGGCGCGTTGATAATCGAGAGATCTCTCAGAAGCGGCCAGCTTCCTCTGTCCTTCGGCGATTCCAGCGGTTGCACTCGCGACATCGGCTTGAGCGACCGCCAGAGCTTCCGCAGCTTTGTCAAGTTCTTGTTGCGAACCCGCCGCTGCTGCAATCGCTTGTACGAGACGACTATGGGTGAGTTTGGCCTGCGTTTCGACTGCTTGGGCTCGGCGAAGGTCTGCCCGCAGGCGATCCAGTCCGGCCTCGGCAGCGGCGACATCGGCCTGCGCCACCGCGACCAACTGCTTGGCGTCGATGTCTTCGAGCACGATGAGCGTGTCGCCAATTTTGACATGATCTCCCTGATCGACGGCGATGCTCTCGATCAACCCGGAAATCTTGGGACCCACGATCGCATGGATCCGCGCTTCGAGCGTGCCAGTCCCCAGCACTTCAGAGGTGATATCACCAAGCTCGATCTTGTGCGTTATAACCGCGACAGGTGCGAGTGCGAACCACCAAACCGCCATCGCCATGATCGCGAGGAGCACGACGGTCTGGACCACACGCCGAACCGCTCGGGAGTGTCGTTGCCACCATGTAATTTGAGATGATGGGGGAGGGGCCGGATCAGCAGTCTTGGTTTCTTCGCTTGTCATCGCTCGCATTCTAGAACAATGCGAGCCCGCAAGCCCCCAAGGGGCCCAATCCAGCACAGTTGCCGTAATATCCGCTATGCTCCGCGTTGCTCAAGTACTTGACAGGATCAGGAGACGACCAAATGGCTTCGCTCGAATGCACCGTTGACGGGATCAAGTTCGCCAATCCGTTCGTGATCGGCTCGGGGCCTCCCGGGACCAACGCGAAGGTCATCGCCAAAGCCTTCGACGAGGGCTGGGGCGGGGTCGTCGCCAAGACGATCAGCCTCGATGCTTCCAAGGTGACCAACGTTGCGCCGCGGTATGCACGGATGCGAGCGACTGGCTCCAAGGAAATCCTGGGCTGGCAGAACATCGAACTCATCAGCGACCGTCCCTTCGAGACCTGGCTCGACGAGTTCAAACAGCTCAAAGACTCCCACCCTGACGGCGTGCTCATCGCGTCGGTTATGGAAGAATACAACCGCGACGCATGGATCGAGATCATCGAACGCACGCAAGAAACCGGCGTCGATGCGTTCGAGTTGAACTTCTCGTGCCCCCACGGCCTGCCCGAACGCAAGATGGGTGCCGCGATGGGTCAGAACTCCGAGATCCTCGAAGAGGTCTGTGGCTGGGTCAACGGCGCAGCAAAGATCCCTGTCTGGGCCAAAATGACGCCCAACGTCACGCACATCGTGGACCCTGCGCGCGCAGCTCTCCGGGCCGGGTGCGAAGGGGTCGCTGCGATCAACACGATTCTGTCGGTCATGAGCGTCGACCTCGACACGCTCTTGCCAGAACCGACCGTCGAAGGATATTCCGTGCCCGGCGGGTATTCGTGCAAAGCGGTCCGGCCCATCGCGCTGCGCATGGTCATGGAACTCGCGACGATGATGTACGGCGGCGGCTCGGGCAACAAGATCGGGACCATCTCAAAGGGTGAGTTTGCCGACCGCAGCATCTCTGCGATCGGCGGCGTCGAGACCGGCGAAGACGCGGCCCAGTTCATACTGCTCGGGGGCAGCACGGTTCAGGTCTGCACGGGCGTGATGATCCACGGCTACAAGCTCGCAAGCGAACTCTGCCGAGGGCTCGAAGAGTTCATGGACAAGCACAACTTCAGTTCGATCGAAGACTTCCGAGGCCACTCGCTCCAGTATTTCACCACGCACGCCGAACTCGTTCGGCGTCAGCACGAGGTCAAGGCACGCGAGAAAGCAGAGCGAGCGGGCATCGTCACCAAAGACACCGCATGGGACGGCGATTCGTTCGTCGAACAATCAAACCGGCTGGTCTCGAACGATTAGAAGTGCGTCGGCTTGCGACGGATGAGCTCGCCGCGGCCGATGGTGCCGACAAACTCGCCGTTGCGTGATTGAAGCTGCCCGCGAACGAACACGGCAGACGCGCATCCTTTGATGGGCCAGCCTTCGTAGCCGTTGTAGTCGATCGCGGAGTGGCTTGTCTCAACGCTGAGTGTGCCCTCATAGCTCGGGTCCCAGACGACAACGTCCGCATCTGAGCCTACGCGAATGTCGCCCTTCTTGGGATACATGCCGAAGATGCGGGCCGCCTGCGTGCTGCACGCGCTCACAAATGTGTGGAGGTCGATGCGTCCGGCGCACACGCCGTGGGTGTAGATGAGTTGCGGGCGTTCTTGCACGGACGGGATGCCGTTGGGAATCTTGGTAAAGGCGTCGGTGCCCATGTCTTTTTGCCCCTTGAACTTAAAGGGCGCGTGATCGGTTCCGATGGTGCTGATGATGCCACTGGCGATCGCTCCCCAGAGCGCCTCTTGATGATGGCGGTCCCGCAACGGCGGAGACATGACAAACTTTGCGCCCTCGAACCCGGGCCGCTCGGCGCAAGTCTTATCGAGCACAAGATGCGGAGCGACCGCTTCGACCCAGATGTTCACCCCTCGGAATTTGGCGTCGATCGCAGCACGAACAGCGGGTTCGCACGAGGTATGCACGATGTAGAGATGCGCCCCGGTCAGCTCGGCCATGGTCGCAAGATGCGTGACGCCATCGGCTTCGACCGACACCGGCCTGCTTGGTTCATGCCATTCGGGGCCCGTCTTACCCTCACTCAGCAATCGCTTCTGCATCGCGTCGATCGCCTCGGCGTTCTCGCAGTGCGCGGTGACGATCACGCCGAGTTCTTTGGCGAACGTGAGCACCCCAAAGAGGTCTTCTTCGGAAAGATCGAGTGCTCCCTTATAAGCGAGAAAGATCTTCAGCGAAGCGATGCCGTGGTCTTGGACGATCGTGCGGAGCTGCTCGCGTGCGAGCGTATCAAAGCGAACGACCGACATATGAAACGTGTAGTCAACCGCTGCAAGCGGCGAGGCTTTCGCGTTCCACTCCTCGAACGCGGCCATCGGTTCATCGTTCGGCCCGGGACAGATCATCTCGATGAGCGTGGTCGTCCCGCCCGCGAGCGCCGCCTTGGAAGCGGATTCGTAATCGTCGCACGCATTAGTACCCATGAACGGCAGATGAATATGAACGTGCGGATCAATAAACCCCGGAAAAACAAGCTTGCCCACCGCGTCGATGACCTCGGTGTCGCCGGGGAGATCCGAGGCGTCGATCCCGGGTTCGATGCGGGTGATGGTTTCATTGTCGCAGTAGACATCTGCACAATAATCATCGGTCGCGGTGACGATCCTGCCACCCTTGATGAGCACTCCCATACGGGCTCCTTTGCGTTTGGTACTTAGCTCGCCGTTTCGGTCAGCGCGGTATCGAGCACTGCGCACATGAAGTCGCAGTCTTCCTTCGTGATGCACATCGGCGGCTTGATCCGCAGCACGTTGCCGTAGAGCCCGCCCTTGCCAATGAGAACACCGAGATCCTTGCACCGATCAAACACCGCTGCGGTCTCGGCGGTTGCGGGTTCCTTAGATGCCCGATCTTTGACGAGTTCGATCCCGATCATCAGCCCCTTGCCGCGCACATCCCCGATGAGCGGGTGACGCTCAGCGAGACGCCGAAGACCAGTCAGCAGATGCGTGCCGACGTCCTTGGCACGCTGCTGGATGTTGTCGTCGAGCATGACGTTGAGGGTTGCGAGCCCTTGGGCCATCGAGACGGGGTTGCCGCCGTAGGTGTTGAAGTGCAGGCGTTGCTTGAGAGTCGCAGCGATCTCGGGCGTAGTAATCACACATCCCAGCGGCGCACCGTTGCCGATGCCCTTAGCCATCGTCACAATGTCGGGCGTTACGCCTTGAGCCTCAAAGCCCCAGAAGTGGTCGCCGGTTCTGCCAAAGCCCGTCTGCACTTCGTCAGCGATGCACACGCCGCCCGCTTTGCGAACCGAGGCGTAGACACGTTTGAAGTAGCCCTCGGGCATCATCACAGCGCCGCCGACGCCCTGGATCGGTTCGGCAATAAACGCTGCAACCTTGCCCGGCGTGCTGCTCTGAATCACATCATCAACATCGGCGGCGTAGTACTCGCCCGCACGCGGATCGTCGTAGCCCCAGTGCCCGCGGTACTGATTTGGATTGAGCGTATGGCGGATGCCCATGCCTTGAGGCACGGGGTACTTCCAGGTGTGCTGCGCGGTGAGGCCCATCGCCGAAGGCGACATGCCGTGATAGGCGTTGCGCAGCGCGACGACGTCGTAGTGGCCCGTGTAGAGACGGGACATCATGATCGCGAGGTCGTTGGCTTCACTCCCCGAGTTGGTGAAGTAGCACACGCTCAGGTTCGAGCCCTTGGGCATCACGCCCGCAAGCTTCTCGGCGAACGCCGTGATGTTCGGGTTCAGATAGATCGTCGTCGTGTGCTGGAGCAGGTTGTTCTGGGTGTTGACCGCTTCCATCACCTTCGGGTGGCAGTGCCCGACGCTCACGGTCACGATGCCCGCGAACGCATCGAGGTACCGCCGACCGGTTTCGTCGTAGAGGTACTGCATCTTGCCCTCGACGATCATCACCGGCTCTTTGTGATACGTCAGGATCCCGGGCGAAAGATATTGCTTTCGCAGAGCCAGCACCTCGGCCTTGGATGGACCCGAGTATGGAACGGGTTCATGTGCGAACGGCGGGAGCTCGTGTTGCTTGTGCATCGTGTCGGTCATGGTGTCTGCTCCTCGATGGTCTCATTTATCTCACTCGGCGTGGCCCGCCCGCGCATCGCGACGGTATAGATCAGCATCGCAAGCGTGATCCCTATGAACCACGCGTAGTCGTACATCGTATCAAAGATCGGCGGGAAGATCGCTTCGGGCGTGCCCGCAGTCCTGGTCGCCGCGTTCACGAACCCCGGAATGTTCGGCGCCACCGCGAGCACCAACGCCACCACCGCTCGCAAGTTGACCCCGGCGTGAATACCACGCTCGTTGTAAAGCTCTCGCACATCCAAGCGTGTGCGCCGCAGAATAAAGTAGTCGGCGATGATGATCCCCGCGATCGGCCCGAGCAGGGCGCTATACCCAATCAGCCATGTGAAGATGTAATCACCCAAATCATTATACAATCGCCACGGCATAATCAGCACGCCGATCACACACGTCGCGATCGCTCCCGTCCGAAAGCTGATGCGTTTGGG
>CAYUVO010000005.1:0-28894 GCA_964448185.1 uncultured Phycisphaeraceae bacterium | reverse complement strand
GCAGCAAGATTCGTCGAGAGCGTCGCGAGGAGCACCGCGAATAACGAAACAACCACCACGGGTTTGGAGTCGAGCCGACTCACCAGCGCGATCGGATCCGTGATGGCCTCACCAAAGATCGGAACCGTAGCTCCAGTCACCACAATGCCTATAAAGCAGAACAGCGTCATCGTCGTCGGCAGCCCGATGAGCTGGCCCACCACCTGATCTCGCTGGGTTTTGCAGTACCGAGAGAAATCCGGGATGTTCAGGCTGAGGGTTGCCCAGAACCCAACCATCGCGGTCAGCGATGGGAAGAACGCTTTCCAGAACTCGCCGCGAGTCGCAAAGCCCGATTCATTTTGAAACAGATCGCTCAGGTGATCGACCCGGATCACCGCCCACACCAACAGCGCCAAGCCCGAAGCGATCAAGAACGGCGCCGCCCATGCTTCGAGCCATTTGATCGAGTTGATCCCGCGCAGGATGATGACCAGATGCACCACCCAGAAGATGGCAAAGCACACAAGCTGCCAGAGTGAGATCCCGATAAACGCGATCCGCGCCGCCTCAGGGTCTTCATGAATCAAGCCCAGCACCGTCGCGATCGAATAGATCGCTGCGCCACCGATCCACGTTTGTATCCCGAACCAGCCGCACGCGACGAGCGCCCGTGCGATTGAAGGAATGTGCGCTCCGGTGGTGCCGAAGCTGGCTCGTGCAAGCACCGGGAAGGGGATGCCGTACTTCGTTCCCCCGTGCGCGTTGAGGATCATCGGCACGAGCACGATGAGGTTCCCGAGCATCACCGTGAGCAGTGCTTGCCACCACCGCATGCCGCTGGCGATCATGCTCGCTGCGAGCATGTACGTCGGGATGCACACCGCCATACCGACCCAC
This sequence comes from uncultured Phycisphaeraceae bacterium, assembly GCA_964448185.1. GTDB lineage: Bacteria > Planctomycetota > Phycisphaerae > Phycisphaerales > UBA1924 > OFTM382. The sequence continues at coordinate 28,015 of CAYUVO010000005.1, read as the reverse complement.
AGCGCCGCGATGTTCCACTGCGACCATGTGCGCTGCTCCATGGGCACGGGGTCGAGATCGGGGTTGCTCAGTGATCGGGTCATCGTGGAATGAGTGTGTGCTCTCGGCCCTGCTATCGACTCAGAGGATCAGCGATGCGTGTGTAGCTCTCGGGCCGACGGTCACGGTAGAACTGCCATGTGTTGCGCACCTCTTGAATCAAATCAAGATCAAGATCCGCGATGACGACCTCGTCTTGATCGCGCGAAGCCTCCGCGACGATCTGCCCTCGTGGATCGCAGAAGTAGCTCTGGCCGTAGAACTCGCCGATATTCCAGGGGGATTCAGTGCCCACGCGGTTGATCGCTCCGACAAAGTACTGGTTGGCCACCGCGTGCGCCGGTTGTTCGAGTTTCCACAGGTATTCACTGAGTCCCGCGACCGTTGCCGACGGGTTGAAAACAATCTCGGCTCCGTTGAGCCCGAGCTCGCGTGCTCCCTCGGGGAAGTGGCGGTCGTAACAGATATAGACGCCGATGCGTCCGTAGCGGGTCTGGAACACGGGGTAGCCCAGATCGCCGGGCTTGAAGTAGAACTTCTCCCAGAACCCCGGGTGGCAGTGCGGGATGTGGTGCTTGCGGTACTTCCCGAGGTACTGTCCCTGCTCGTCGATCACCGCTGCCGTGTTGTAGTACACGCCCGCCATCGCCCGCTCATAGATCGGAACGACCATCACCATCTTGTGCTTGCTCGCGAGCTCTTGCGTCAGCTTGATGGTCGGGCCATCGGGGACAGGCTCAGCGGTGTCGTACCATCGCGTATCTTGTTCGGCGCAGAAGTACGGGCCGTTGAACATCTCTTGAAGGCAGCACACGTTCGCCCCGCGCTCGGCGGCTTGCGCAATCAGCTTGACATGCTTGTCGATCATCGCTCGCTTGAGCTCGTCGGGCGAAACACCATCGGCGCTCGGGCTCGAAGCCTGGATCAGCGCAGCACGGGTCACTCTTGGCATGTTGGTCCTCCGTTGGCAGCCATCAGATCCATCTCGTCACGAGCACACGCGAATCGGTGTAGAACCGCACCGCGTCCTCGCCGTTGGCGTGCAGATCGCCGTAGAACGATTTCTTCCATCCCGAGAACGGGAACACCGCCATCGGTGCGGGCACGCCCACGTTGACGCCCTGCATCCCCGCCTCGATCGTTCGGCTAAAGCGTCGCACCGCGTTGCCGCTGTCGGTAAAGATCACCGCCATGTTGCCGTAGTCAGAACGATTCGCCATCTCGACCGCTTCATCGAGCGTCGCAGCTCGCATGATCGAGAGCACCGGTCCAAAGATCTCTTCGCTGACGATCGACATCTCGGGCGTCGCCCGATCAAAGATCGTCGGCCCCACAAAGCAACCGGTCTTAGGCATCTTGCACTCTCGCCCATCGAGCACCAGCTCCGCTCCGGAGTCTTCGCCCTGCTGGATATATGACAGCACACGCTCTTTGGCCGCACTGTTGACCAGCGGCCCCATCCCCACGCCGGCTTGGTCGCCCGCTCCGACCTTGATCTTCTTAGCTGCCTCGACCAACGCGGGCACAAACCAGTCCGCCGAATCACCGATGCAAACCACCACCGAGCCCGCGAGGCACCGCTGACCCGTGTTCCCGAACGCCGAGCCCAGCACGCCATCGACCGCAGCTCCACGGTTTGCGTCGGGCATAATGAGTGAGTGGTTCTTGGCGCCGCACATGCACTGCACACGCTTACCCGATGCCGCAGCAGCCTTATAGATCTCGTGGCCCGCGCGGGTCGAACCCACAAACGAAACCGCACGCACATCGTCATGCGCGATCAATGCTTTCGCTACATCGGGTCCGCCGTGAACCATATTGATGACACCCGGCGGAAAGCCCGCGTCGGTCACCAGCTCGATCATCCGCGTCGTCGAAAACGGATCGTGCTCCGACGGCTTGAGCACGAACGTATTCCCACACGCGACCGACATAGGCCACATCCACATCGGCACCATCACCGGGAAGTTGAACGGCGTGATCCCCACGCACACCCCCAAAGGCACGCGATCAACCTGCGAATCAATCCCCACGCCGCCCTCATCCTCCGTGCGACAAAACGAGTTCGATACCGCGATCTGTGGCAGGGTGTGACCCATCATCAGCACCGGCGCCGCCGTCGCGTATTCGACGCAATCAATCCCGCGACGCAACGATCCAACGGCCTCGGCCTTCGTCTTGCCGTGCTCGGCGACCACGATGTCCGCGATCTCCGAAATGTTCGCTTCGAGGATCTGCTTGTATCGGAACAGACATTGGACCCGATCGCCCACAGGAGTGTTCGACCAGCCAGGGAACGCCGCCTTGGCCGAAGCGACTGCTTGATCCGCAATCCCCCCCGCCCCACCGGGCACATGCCCGATCGGCTCGCCCGTCGCGGGGTTGGTCACGAGGGCCGCCCCCTTGGTCGAACCGCCGGGAACAAGCGCCCCGTCTACGAAATGTCCAGCAACTCTATCTGCCACAGCGTACCTCCAGCTCAGCCCAGCGCGGGCAATCGGCCATGCTAATACCGAACCGCCAACGCTGCAAGAGAATCTGACTCTCAGCGAGCGTGAGAGGTGACGAGCAAAATCAACGACAGACCCGGCGAGCAAACCGGTCAGCGCTCAAATAATCTCTCTTGGGGTTGATGAGATCCTGCGGCTGCGGAGGTCTTGCATTGCATACCGGCCCGCAATCACCCGGCCTCAATAGGGAATAGAGGATTTGAACCTCTACTAACTGAATCAGAATCAGTCGTGCTACCGTTACACTAATCCCCCGAACGCCATCCTGACGCTTGGTGGACGCAGTATAGAGCCCTCGACCGCGAAGGCCAAGGGCTCTGGTGTGTTCGGATTCATCGAGTTTGAGCGTTCGCTCAAGCGGGCCGGGCGTGATACCCCAGCGGGTTCTCGTCATCACGGTTCGACGGAGATGGCGTGGGTGGCGGCGTTTCCTCGGAATCGGCCTGGCCGATCGGCTTGGCCTTGCCATACCGCGCTCGCATCTCCGAAACCGGCTCGGGCTGGGCAGCACGCTGGCCAGATCCCTCCGGCGAGCCCTCCGCCTGCCCGATCATCAGATCATCCTCCTCGTGAACCCCATTCTGGGAGATCGAGTCGGGTTCACCAAGTCGTCGCTTGCGGGCATCACTGATGGAGCGATCCATCTTGCCAAGGATCGACCGGACTTTGTTCAACGCGTGTTCAGAACCAGCCATATGCACCTACCTCCTGTGCTGGTACTTCCATCGGTCGCCTCAGCACGCAGATCGCCTCGACATGCCCCCAAAGGGCTGATCCCGACCCCATCGCCTATGGTCTGTGCGGTTTGCGCCCATGAGCGTCCCCCCCTCCCCCCCGCCAACGTCCGTTTATGACCCACAACGCAGAACTCTCCCTCAATATGACCAACAAGAACAACACCCCCTCTACCTCTGCCACCACGAGCCCCCTGCCGCCACGAGCACCGACCGAGGTCGCTGCCAATCGTCAGCTCTTCTGGGAGAACGTGATCCGCGACATGCTCACAGGCCTCAGCATCGAGATGGGCAGAGCCAGAGCCGAGCAGATCAAGTCAGGCGAGGCCCCCAACGATCAGAAGGGCGTGCCCATGTATGACGGCCGCGTCGCGGTGATCACGACGCTCGGAGCTCGAATCCCCATCGCCGACGTCCAGCCCATGCTCGCGTGCTCGATCGCCACCAGCGACGCCCATCGGGCGCTCTCCGCCGAGGTCCAGTGCTCGGTCTTCCAGATCCGCACCCCCGCAGGCGAGGTCTTTACGATCCCGCTCAACCAGATTTCCAGCGTCCACGTGCTCACCGCCGACCTGCTCAACCAACTCGAAGGGGCCAACGCAGCCCACACAGGCGAAGGCGACGGCCAGGCCAAGCCCTTCGGCTACTCCGCATTCACGGAGCTCTACCATGACCCGGCCATGCCACTCGACGGGGAAACCCCTGGGACTGAGTGAACCTGATGGGTCTCGTGGAATGGATCGGCGAGGCCGAGCGTTGGTTTGTCCTACGCTTGGAGCCCGCTTGTGAGGGTCGTCAAATCGAACGATTGACGATCAATGGTCAGACCGGCTCAGGCGATGGAGGGACTCATCTGTGCGCACGCTCATCGCGATCCCAGTCTTCAACGAAATCAAGACCCTGCCCGGCGTGCTCGACCGGGTGTTTGAACAGATCCAACACGCAGCCTCTGGTCCACGCTACAACGACATGGACCTCGAAGTGCTCGTCATCAATGACGGCTCAACCGACGGCACCACCGAACTGCTCGCCGACGATTCCCGCATCAGCGTGCTCGAACACGAGATCAACCGAGGCTACGGCCGATCGCTCATCGACTCGTTCAACTGGGCACACGAACACCTCTTCGACTGGATCGTCACCATGGACTGCGACGAGCAGCACGAACCCGCCGAGCTGCCCGCATTCTTTGAAGCGATCAGTCGGGACACCCATGACATCATCAGCGGCTCGCGGTACCTGATCCCGGCGCCCGCCAGCGCAGCCCCGCCCGACCGGCGCGGGATCAACATGGAACTCACCTGCGAGATCAACGACCGGCTCGGACCGAGGCTCGTCGATGTCGGCGGCGAGTTGCTCACCGATTCGTTCTGTGGCTTCAAGGCTCACCGCGTCAGCGCGATACCCGCACTCGAACTCACCCAGGAGGGGTACGCCTTTCCGATGCAGCTCTGGGTCCGGGCTGCGAGCCACGCGCTCAAGGTCCGCGAGATCCCGGTGAGCCTGATCTACAACGATCCCAACCGCAGCTTCGGCGCTGATCTTGATGATCCCGTGCGTCGCAGAGCCCACTACTTCCAAGTGCTCCATTGCGAGATCAAGCGTCACGCTCACCTGCTGCCCGCCCACGCCAGCCAAGCGGTGTGCTGCCGGTGACATCCGCGAGCGGTGTGTCGTCGCGCCCAATCCTGCGGTTCGATCCCGAACCCAAGGCGTGGCCGACCATCACGAATCGTGCGCACCCCAATGGTGCGCACACCGATGGTGCATGCACGCACGAACACGCGCGAGAAACCAGACTTGCTCTGGGGCTCGATGTAGACCGGCCGGTGATTCTCAGCGGGCACCAACCGACGCTTTGGCACCCGGGCGTTCTCGCCAAGCGCTTTGCCCTGCAGGCTTGTGCCACCGCCTCCAATGCCCAGCCTCTCTGGCTTGTCGTCGATCAGGACACGCTTGATCCGTGGGTCTTTGATGTCCCGCTTCACAACGCCAACGGCTCGCTAGGAATCACCCAGATCCGCATAGGACCGGCTCCAGCCGAGGCGGTCCCGATGCGCGCCGTGCCACCGATCACGCCCGAGCTTGTACTCCCGCCAGAGGTACCCACTGGCGTTCGAGAAGGTTTGGAACGAGCTTCGGCATTGCTCGCCGAGCACCGCGAAGCACCCTCGGCAGCGGCCCAGATCGAACGGGTCACGGCTGCGCTCCTCAACGATGCAACCCCTGCAATCTTTGCAAGCGAGCTCAACACACTGCCCGGGTTTGCGAGGCTTACCACAAAGATGCTCGATGACCCGGCAGCGTGCGCACAAGCGTACAACCGCGCGGTGCAATCCCATGGCGGGGCGCGCGAGCTGTTCTGCCGGCCTGGGGGGGGAGAGGGCGACTGGGAACTCCCGCTGTGGCAACTCAACGAGATACGCCGACCCGTGTTCGCAAGCGAACTCGCAGATCTTGATCCGCGAACACTCGCACCCAAAGCACTCTCAATGACCGCGCTGCTCCGGCTCGAAGTGTGTGATCTGTTCATCCACGGCTCGGGCGGCGGAGCAACCGGCAGCGATGGCGGGTACGACCGAGCAGCCGAGGCTTGGATCCATGACTGGCTCGGAGACTCGCTGTGCCCCGCGACGGTGGTCTCGGCGGACCTGCACCTCGATCTGCTCGACGCGCCCGCTCCGGGACTCAGCGATCTCAACTCTGCGATCCATCTCGCCCACTCGGCGCAGCACGATCCCGGACTTGTGGGAGACCCCGGGCGTGCGCACGCCAAACGCGATCTCGTCGAACGGATCACTGCCTCGGACGATCGCTCGGTTCGTAGCGAGCTGTTCCGCGAGATGCACCGGCTGATCGACGAGCACCGCGAAGCCAACCGCGAGGCTGTGGCTTTGACAGCACAGAACGCCCAGAAGATCAGGCTTCGGCTGGGGGATGCGGAGATCGCCCACCGACGGGATTGGTCGTTCGTGATGTACCCAGAGGCTTCGATCGAGTCGCTACGCCAAGCGATCCAGGGGTGCTGGGCATGAAGACGCTGCTCACGAGATTGGCCTTGGTGCTCGCTTCTGTGGCGATGACGGGTTGCGGCAAACGTCCCGATCCTGCGCCGCCCTCTGGGCCACCCGCCGAGATTCGCATCGCGTCGTTGAGCCCGGGGATCACGGTGACGCTCATGGATCTCGGGCTCGATGACAAGATCGTGGCGCGGCACGGCTGGGACACCGTCGCCCAAGAATCGCTACCGATCGTGGGCGATCAGAACGGGCTCGATTACGAGGCGTTGCTGCGCGCACAGCCAACGCATGTGTTGCTTCAGTGGGGTTCGAGGCCGATGCCCGATCGGTTGGTCGGGCTTGCAAAGCGTCAGGGCTGGGTGGTCGAGAGCTTTGGGAGTCTGTCTTGGGATGATGTCGCGTCGATGGAGCTGCGCCTCGTCGAGATGTTCAGGCTTCCTGATGAACCCGAGCCAACCAATGCATCCGATCTACAAGCACCACTGCGCATGGTCCGACTCGAACCGGCGCAAGCAGATCGCACGCGACTGGAAGCACTTGGGCCGATGGTTTTGCTGATGCCCGGTCCCGAGCCCGCGGCACTTGGGCCGGGTTCGTTTCATTATGAGATCGTCTCCGATCAGCTCGGTGCGGAGATGGCTGGGCCTCTGGATGGGCCGTATGTTCGGTTGCACGCCGAGGACCTTGTTCGGCTTACGCCGGGTGCGATCGTGCTGCTCATGCCTCGCGGCGAGCACGAGCCCGCGGGCGATCCGTTCGAGGAGAACCGTTGGCGCGAGGCGTTGGGCAGGCTCGCCGAGCTTGGGCTGCCCGCGGTCGAGTCGGGGAGGGTGGCGGTGCTCGATCACCCGCACAGCCTGCTCGCCGGGACGTCGCTCGTGGAGGTGCGTTTGGAGCTCGCGGAGATCTTCGATCACTGGACGCTGCTTGCTGACGAACTACCAACAAACTCGCCCGGCGGCTAACGACCTTCGCCCACCTACTATCGCCAACCTATGGCTGACCGCACACACGAACCGACCGCCCCTACCCCCGCACCCACTCCCACCCCTACACCTCCGCTCGATCCCGTCGAGCTGCTCGATGCGTGCTTTATCGAGGCGATCGGCAAGCTCGCACCGAACGTCGAGAATGCATCGGCGCTCATCACGCCGAGCAAGCGACCTGAACTCGGGGACTTCCAATCCAACGCAGCGATGCCGCTCGCCAAGCGGCTCGGTTCCAAGCCACGCGATATCGCGACCAAGCTCGTCGAAACGCTCGAACTGGGCGATCTTGCCGAACCTATATCACAAGCTGATATTGCGGGTCCCGGGTTTATTAATGTTCGGCTTCGGCCCGCGATGATCGCCACGCTGCTCGGTCGGCTCGACAACCCCGAGCTTGGTTTGCCATCGCCCGCAAATCCACAGACGATCGCGGTGGACGTCTGCGGCGTGAACCTCGCCAAGCAGATGCACGTCGGGCACCTCCGCGCCACGGTCATCGGCGACACACTCGCTCGCATCTTCGAGCGGCTCGGTCACCATGTCACCCGGCAGAACCATGTGGGTGATTGGGGCCTGCCCATCGCGATGGTCACGACCAAGCTTCGCCAGGAAGCCCAGGCGGGCCGCGTGGATCTTGATTCGCTTGATCTGAGCACGCTTGATCGGCTCTATAAACTCGCGCAGGCCGAGTGCAGGGGCCAGCGGGCAGCGATCGCGATCGCTGAGAAGTATGACATGGGGCCGAAGATTCTTGCAGAGCTCGGCGCTGAGCAAGCCGAGGCGGACGAACATCTCGCCGTCGCCAAGCAGACGCTCGTGGATCTGCAATCGGGCGATCAAGCCACGGTCGCGTTGTGGCAGCGGATCTATGACACCACGATGGCCGCGTGTCTTGATGCGTGTCGTCGGCTCAATACACGCATCACCGACGAGCACTCCGCGGGCGAGAGCAGCTATCGAAGCGAGCTGCCCTGGGTGGTCGATGACTTGTCATCGCGCGGGCTCGCGATCGAATCGGACGGCGCACTTGTCGTGCAGCTTGAAGACAATGGCATCGCCGAACCGTGCATTGTGCGCAAGAGTGATGGCGGGTTTCTCTATGCAACGACCGACCTCGCGGGGATTCGCAGGCGTGTGAGCAAACTCGGTGCGCAGCGCATGGTCTACTGCGTAGACGCGCGCCAGAGCCTGCACTTCAAGCAGGTGTTCGCGGCGGCCACCAAAGCGGGATACGCGACCTTGCCCGGAGCGTCCGAGCCATCGTCGCTCGAACACGCCGCGTTCGGGATGGTGCTGGGCGACAACGGCAAGCCCTTCAAGACTCGCAGCGGCGAGAACGTCCGGCTCGCAGACCTGCTCGATCAAGCCGTCGAACAAGCACGCAAGGTCGTTCAAGAAAAGAACCCCGAGCTTGATAAGTCGCAGACCGACATCATCGCCGAAGCCGTCGGGATCGCTGCAATCAAATACACCGATCTCGCCAACGACCGCATCAAAGATTATGTGTTCAGCTTCGAGCGCATGCTCGCGTTCGAGGGCGACACCGGGCCTTACCTGCTCAACGCACTCGTGCGGATCCGCTCGATCTTTCGCAAGGCAATCGAACGCGGGATCGAACTTCGGTTCGAGAACGCGCAGCTTTCGATCATCGAACCCGCCGAAAAGAAGCTCGCCCTCGCGCTGCTGCGGTACCCACAAACCGTGCGCGCAGCGGGTGCTCACTGCGAGCCGCACCGGTTGTGCGCACTGCTCTACGACATCGCCTCTGCGTACAGCGGGTTCTATGAACAGTGCCCGGTGCTCACGGCGCCCGACGAGGCGTCGCGCAACTCGCGTTTGAGGCTGTGCGATCTCACCGGTCGAGTGCTCGCAGACGGGCTCGAAACTCTCGGCCTGCCCACGCTCGAACGGATGTAAGACACGCGTATGCTTGCTCGCATCACTAAAATAACATCTGCGCCTGCGCACCAAACGCAGCGGTTCTGCCGACACTCTCCCAATGCACCGCGCCCCCGAGCATCAGCCCAGCGCTGTTGCCCCGCCAAGAGCTAAAATCGTCGTACTGCTTCCAACTCGCATCGCCCAGTCGCAGTTCCGCGCGCGCTGAAAGTGCTAGGTCCGCCTCCTTCGCTGAGAAGATCGTCGTGCCTGGATTGCACATCCTGAGCGTTAGCATTGGGAACGACGCCAACGATCAACAACACGATGCAAAGAATGGTTACCCATCGGCTCATCACAATTCCCCTTTGCGACCACCTTCGTGGTATGGCACGAGGAGATGGTGAAGGAGCGATGAAGATTGAGCTGGGAAGATCGAGCCGAGAACTTGCAGCGCTCACAAAAAAACGGGCCGCCCCATGAGGGACGACCCGTCGAGAATTAAGAATGGATCGACTGGATCAGAACATCAGCTGCATCTGCAGGCGGATGGCGACCTCGTCGTCTCCGCGATTCGGGAGCAGAGCAGTGGTCTGGCTCGGGGCGATGCGGTTGATACCGGTGCCCGAGTTCTGCTCGCTGAAGAACCACTGGAGGTCCGCCGAGAACTTGGCGGCGTGGCTCTCGGGAACGAAGTAGTAGTTGAAACCGAAGGTGGCGGTGTGGAAGTCATCGTCGTCATTGCCGGCGGTGCCGGTAGTCAGGTCGTCATCAAAGAAGATGGCGTCCCAGCGAGCGAAGAGCTCCCACTGATCGGAGACGAAGTAACCACCCTGGATGACTCCGCCGTAGTTATCGAAGTCCGTGCTAGACGCACCACCGGTGCCGTCGATGTCGGTGCTTGAACCCAGGAAGGCGGCGAAGATGTTCCAGCCGTTGCCTTCGAGCGAGAGATCGATGGAGTAGAGCAGGTAGTCCATATCGGCGACCGCGACCTGAGCGGTGGTGCCGGGTCCGCCGAACGCAGCGGTGTCGCCAGCGGTTTGCCAGTGGATACCAGCACCGAGGCGGGCGTCGAACGTGTCGTTGCCGCGGAACGAGGTGAAGTCGATGAACGTGCTCCAGTCGCCGCCGGCGAGGAGAAAGTCAACGCGAGCGGTCAGCCCGAAGTCAGCTTCGGCAGCCGAGAAGAACGGGGTGTTGGCGGTGAAACCACCATCGTTGAGCGAGACCGTTCCGCCCCACGTGTCGTCACGGTAGCTCAGAGCGATGCCCTGGGTGTAATCCGCGTCGAAGAAGGCGTTGGTGACCGAACGGTCAACCGCGAGCTGATAGGTATCGTCAACGTAGTAGTTCTCGTAGGCGACGGGAACCTTGAACTGACCCCAGCGGAGGCTGACGCCGTTCTCGAACTCGTGCTGGCCCCAAGCGTCTTGGAGCTCGAAGTCGCCGAAGTCAGAGTCCGCGCCGTAGTTCTCAGCAAACTCGCCGCGGATCTTGAAGGTGGTCTCGGGGTTGATGACGTTGCCTGAGAAGTCGATGAAGGCGCGAGCCAGATCGAAGCCGTTGGCGAAATCTTCGTCGTCCGGCGACGAAGTGGTGTTGTCGCCGTCGTCAAGGAAGTTGAGGACGTAACGGAACTGGGTGGCCCCGCTGATGTTCAGGCGGAAGTTGCCGTCACCCGAAGCCATGAAGAAGTTGCCGTCGTGGCCTGCGGTCCCGCTCTGGAGCAGGCTGGCGCGGGCACCGGCGACGGCGAGCAGCTCGGCGGCATAGGCACGGTCGGTGTCAAGGTTGGTCTGGGCCGAGGCGTTCATGCCAAGGGCAGCACCGGCGATCAACGCAGCAGTCGTGATACGAGTCATGAGTAAATCCTCGATTCTCTTACCTAGGCCGAACGTCTCCACGCCGACCTTGGGGTCCTGCAGGTCTCCGTTGACCTGCTTCTTGTCCATTGTTCTGAGACTGCATCCTGCAGCCCCACTTTCTAACCCCGCGAACGCGAAGCTAGCACTTACTTCACTTGATGACGTAGTTTTAGACCACGCCATCCCATCTGTCCACTTATCTCGGACACTCACTCACAAGTTCGTTAGTGATTACTTGTTTTTTTACTGGACTATGCCAAGTAAAACCCGTCTATCACGCCTTTTACCTCATAAAAGGTTCATTTCAACCTTCATCATCGCTCGTTCCCGGTCCCAATCGCCACTCCTCGGCCATCATCCGAACGTAAAGACCCTGTGAAATCAGCCATCTCGACGCGCCCCCGCCCGCTTTGCCTCTCGACACGCTTTACGATTGCGGGCGTTCTTCGTGATCCCAATTCAGACTCCCTCTCAACAGGACACGCAACATGGCTCCGCCGAGCACTCCCCAGGGACTCATCCTCGCGGTCGAAGACGAGCCCGAGCTGCTCGAACTGCTCGTGTTCAATCTCAAAAAGGCCGGGTATGACGTGGTGACCGCTGTCACCGGCCGCGAAGCGCTCGCTCAGGCTCAACAGCACGCCCCCGATCTTGTGCTGCTCGACCTCATGCTCCCCGAGCTTTCGGGCACCGAGGTCGCAAGCCGACTCCGAAGCAACCCCAAGACCGAGTCGATCCCCATCGTCATGCTCACCGCCAAAGCCGAGGAAGTCGATGAGATCATCGGGCTCACCGTCGGTGCTGACGACTACATCACAAAGCCCTATTCGATGAAAATCCTTTTAGCACGCATCCAAGCGGTGCTGCGCAGAGCACCCCAAGACACCGACGACGACCAGCCCTCAAGCTTCGGCCCGATCACCATCAACCCGCATACCCACGAAGCCAAAGCCAATAACAAGCTCCTGAATCTCACGCTCACCGAGTTCAAGCTGCTCGAGGCGCTCGTCGCAGCTGCGGGCAAGGTGCTCTCAAGATCCACGCTCATGACCCACGCCATGGGCCCGGGCGTGATGGTCACCAAGCGAACCATCGACGTCCACATCACCGCGCTTCGCCGAAAGCTCGGTGAGCGCGGCGATCATGGCGATCATGGCGATCATGGCGACCTGATCCAGACCGTCCGAGGGGTTGGCTACCAGCTCGATCCCTCTCTCGCCTCAACCCCAGCTCCCTAAATGGCAGCCATGCCCGAACACTCTTCACCTACGAACAAGCCTGCCGCCCGGACAGCCCTCTCGGATTGGCCGCCGGGAACCATGATCGGCCCGGTGGTCATCGCCGCGATGCTTTTCGCTTCGCTCTTGGGCGCACACGGCTGGTGGCTCGCGTTGATCGCTCTTGCTGTCGGAATAGCTGCTGGGATCGTCAGCGTGCGCCGATGGCGGAAACTGCGATCACGCATCGAGCACGCTTTGACGGATGCCGACGAGATCGAACGCCTCAAGAACGAGCTTGAGGCCAACGTCCACACGCTCCTCGGTGAACAGCGCGATCTGCGCACGATCATCGAGGCGGTGAGCAGCCCGGTGCTCGCGACCGATGCCGCCGGCGTGATCCGCCTTTGCAACGCAGCGGGCCGCGAGCTGTTCGGCGCAACCACATCGCCACAGGGCCGATTGGTCGAACACGTCTTTACTCAGCCTGAGATGCTCGTCATCCACGCCAAGGCGTTGAGCGGCGAACGCAACACACGCCGCCTGCGGATCGCGGTTGGGGATGCGAATGTGCGCATCTTTGAGGTCACCGCCTCACCCGCGCCGCTCACCCCCCCCGCCAGCCCCACCGCTAATCCCCCCCCGAGCAACACCGATTCGACCGGCGTCGTGCTCACGCTCATCGACGTCACCGAGCTCGCCACCGCGATGCAGCTCAAGACTGATTTCGTCGCCAATGCTTCGCACGAGCTGCGCACGCCGTTGGCCTCGATCCGCATCGCTGCCGAGACCTTGGCCGCGCTCGAACCCGACGAACACGCCATGCGCACAAAGCTTGTCGGCATGCTCGAACGCAACGCGATCCGCCTCGAAGACATGGTCAGCGATTTGCTCGATCTCTCCCGGCTCGAAACCCCCGACGCCGAGTGCGTGCTCAAAGACGTTGACCTCAACGAGCTGTGCGCACAGCTCGAAGCCCTCTACGAGAACCACTGCCACCAACGCCAGCTCGAACTCGTCTTCGAGCTACCGACCGAATCAAAGCTGCTCCGCACGGACCCGACGCTGTTGGCCTTGATTCTCAAGAACCTCGTCGAGAACGCTCTGAAGTTTGCCCCACGTGAGTCAGCGGTGCGGGTGCGCTTCGTCGAGTTGCCACAAGCATTCAAGATCGAAGTCATCGACCAAGGCATCGGCATCCCGCTGAGCATGCAACAACGGATCTTCGAGCGGTTCTTTCAGGTGGACCCTGCCCGCACAGGAGGTGGACATGAGCGGGGCACCGGGCTCGGGCTGTCGATCGTCAAGCACGCGGTGCGCGCACTCGACGGCACGGTGCGGGTCGAATCGATCTATGGCGAGGGCACCACGATGATCGTCGAGCTCCCGATCAGGGACACATAGCCAGAGGCGAGGGCGTGAGGGAGGGCATGGTTATTCCGGGGGGGCTGGGGGAAGTTCCACAGGCTGCTCGGGCACAAACTCGCGTATGGGGAGCATCGAGAAGGATTCGCCGACGAGTGCTTCGAGCCGATGGGCGGTCGCCACGAGCAAAGCGTTCTCCATCTCGTGATCCCCGAACCGTCCAAGATGGGCGGTCAGCGTCACCAGCACGGGTTCGTACTCGATCTCGCGAGCAGGGTCGGCCCGTTCTGCGAGCAGCCAGCCCGTGCGGTCGCGGACGCTGAGCATCTCGAACTTGATGCTTGTGGGGGTTCGTTCTTGTTCGGAGACGACGATCCAGCCGTAGGCCGAGGCTCCGCCCATGGCGGCAGCCCAGAGGTCATCCCAGTCGGCGTTGACCTCGATCTTTCCCTCGGGCGTGACGGCTGCCGAGGCGGTCGTGGGGGCTTTGGTCTGGATGCCGCCACAGGCTGCGAGGAGTCCGGCAGCACAGATCGCAAGCGTCCGAATAAATAAACGAGGGATTTCCCTTGTGCGATCGTGTCTCGGGCGACTGGTTCGCGTCAGGGTCGTGGCGGGAATGCCGATAGACTCCAGAGCAGCGCTCGGCGTGTGCCGAGGCTCAGAGTGTCTCTCTATATGCGAGGTATGCGTGGACGTCACGGTGCGGATTCCATCGGGGGAGGGAGGGGAGGCTTCAAGAGAGGCTGCGGGTGGGTCGAGCGGCGGCTCGCTCGAAGTGCTCGGCAGCCAAGAGCGTAACCTCAAGCTGCTGCGAGAGGCGACCGGGGTACGAGTCAGCGCCCGCGATGGAGTCGTCCGGCTCTCAGGAGCTGACGGCCCGGTAACCGTCGCCCGGCGAGTGCTCGAACGGCTCTGCGATCTGGCATCGGCGGGCAAGACCGCCTCGACCTCGCACACGCTCGACCTGATCGCTGAAGAACTCGCCCGCCAGGACGAGGTGTCTCGCACGACCAATAAGCCCGCAAGCGATGCTTGGGATGGTCGGCTCGACGTGTACGCAGCGGGCCGACCTATCAAGGCGCGCTCGGCGAACCAGCAGATCTATCTCGAAGCCATACGCGATCATGATCTGGTCATCGCTGCGGGCCCCGCGGGCACGGGCAAGACCTATCTAGCAGTGGCGGCTGCGGTCCATCTGTTCAAGACGGGACGGATCTCGAAGATGATCCTCGCCCGCCCAGCGGTCGAAGCGGGCGAGAAGCTCGGGTTCCTGCCCGGCGGACTCGAAGAGAAGGTCAATCCGTTCTTGCGTCCGTTGTTCGATGCGTTGCACGACATGATGGACGTCGGCACGATCCGGCGGTTCATGGAGAACGACGTCATCGAGGTCGTGCCCCTCGCCTACATGCGGGGCCGAACGCTCAACAACGCGATCATCATCTGCGACGAGGCCCAGAACACCACCAAAGGCCAGATGCAGATGTTCCTCACCCGCATGGGTCACGGCTCAAAGATGATCGTCACGGGCGACGTCACACAAATCGACCTCGCCGACCCCACCAAGAGCGGCCTCATCGACGCCATCCGCAGGCTTCGACGGGTCAAGGGGGTCGCCACCGTCGCGCTCCAAGGCTCGGACGTGGTCCGCCACCCGCTCGTGCAACGAGTCATCGAGGCCTACGGCGAGAACGACCGCTCGTTCGATACCGCTGGGCGATTGGGCGAACTCATCGCGAGCGTCGAGCGCCAAGATGATGGGAAGGACGCCTAAATGCCCAGCGACACCCCATCGAATCCCGGCAAGAACGGCGACCGCTCCAAACAGCGTGCGGCCTCGGTGCGTGGGATCCGCAAAGCCGAGCGTGTGACGTGGCGTCAACGCCTCGACGCGGTACTGGTCAACGCGCCGTTGGGCTGGGGAATACTTATCGCACTGGGCTTCTTCGTGCTCGCGGGCTCTCTTGGGGTATGGGCCCACGAGCAGCCGATGGTCGCGGTGGACCGTGTGATGGATGAGACCAAGGTCGTTCGGCTGGGGTTTGATGAAGTCGATCCCAGCGCTACCGAGCAGGCCCGCCAGCAGGCCCGCGAGCGCACCCCGGATATCTTTGAAGCCGACATGGCGTTCTTGAATGAGCTGCGTTCGAGTCTGGCGACGCTGCCCCGAACGGTGAGTGCCGCTGCGAGCCCCGAAGACGTCGAGGAGAGCATCCGTCAACGCTTTGGGATCAACGCTGAGCGTCTCGAAGCGTTGAAGCGAGAGATGGCTGAAGAAGCGCCCCGCAGCGAGTACGTCGAGCGGGTCGGGCGGTTTGTGGACCGTCTGATGCGAAAGCCGATGCTCGATGCCGCGACGTGGCAGCGGACCGATCAGGGCTTGAGCCGACAGATCGAGCTTCGCTATGGCCCGGGCGAACCGACGACACTGGCGGCACGCACGAGCCCGGTGAATATTGATGACCAACCCGCGTTGCATTCGGCGGTGCTCGACGCGGCCCAGCGTGCCGGGTTCGACGAGCCCGTGCTCGGTGTACTCATCTCGCGGCTGACCGCAACCCCACTTGCAACATTCCGCGCCGATGAAGCGGCGACAAGCCTCGCCCAAGCCCAGGCGGCCCAAGCGGTCGAGCCGGTGATCGTGCGATGGGCCGAGCGTTCGGTGATCTTTGCGCGCGGCGACGTGCTGACGCCTGCGCAGCTCGCGTTGTACAAGGCCGAGCTTCGGGCGTTCGATCGGCAAGCCGCGAGTTGGCGGATCGGGCTGCGGCGGCTAAGCGTCGCGGGCGCTATCGGCGCGGTGGTGCTCGGGATCGCGGCGTATATCGGGATGTTCTGCCCGAAGCTCCGCCAGCGTCCCAAGCACGTCGCGTGGATCGCAGCGATGATGGGGCTCGCGCTGACTATCACGGTGCTGAGTCTGGCGGCACGCCCGGTTTCGCTGCCGCTGGCGGCGACGACTCCGGTGATGCTGTGTGCTGCGGTTTTGGCGATTGCTTACAACCGCCGCGCGGGGCTGGCGCTGGGGTCGTTGTTGGCGCTGCTGGTGTGTGTGATCCTGGGGCTGCCCGTCGGGGTGCTCGCAATGCTGCTCGCGGGCGTGGGCGTGGTGGTGTGGCGGATCGATGATCTTCGCCAGCGCAACGCCTTGGTGCGGCTCGGGCTGTGGACGTCGGCGGTGCTCGCGATCTCGATGTTCGGGGTGGCGGTGATAGAGCGACCGATCGTGCCGCGTGTGCTCGGCGAGGTGCTGGCTGATTCCGGGCTTGCCGCGATCTCTGGAGTTTTGGTGGGTGCGATCACGCTGTTTATCTTACCGTTGATCGAGCGGGTCTTTGGTGTGACGACGGGGATGACGCTTGTGGAGCTGCGCGATCCGCGGCACCCGCTGCTGCGGGAACTGCTCCAGCGTGCGCCGGGAACGTACAACCATTCGCTCAACGTGGCGAGCATCGCCGAGACCGCAGCAGGCGCGATCGGCGCCGATTCGCTCTTGACCTATGTCGGGGCACTCTACCACGACGTGGGCAAAATGAACAAGCCCGAATATTTCATCGAGAACCAAGCGGGCGGCATGAACAAACACGCGAACCTCAACCCCGCGATGAGCGTGCTGGTCATCATCGGACACGTCAAAGACGGGCTCGAGATCGCCCGCGCCTCGACCCTCCCCCATGTGCTCCATCACTTCATCGAAGCGCATCACGGGACGACTCTGGTCGAGTTCTTCTATCGCCGAGCAATCGACCAGGCCGAGGAACGCTCCGCAAACGATCCCAACTCAGCACCTGACGCCAAGCCCATCGCGAAGGTTGTCCCCGAAGAGATCGAGTACCGCTATCCCGGACCCAAACCGCGCACACGCGAGTGCGCGATCCTGATGCTGTCCGATGCGGTCGAGAGCGCGACTCGCACGCTCCGCGAGCCGACGCCGAGTCGCATCGATCAGCTCGTCCGTTCGCTCGCCAATAAACGCCTGCTCGATGGGCAGTTTGACCAGTGTGATCTGACGAACCGTGATCTGAATCTGGTGATCGAGTCGATCAGCCGATCGGTCGCCGCCGTCTATCACGGCCGGGTGCAGTACCCGAGCGATAAATCCGCGCCCAAACCCCCACCCAAGCCCCCCCAAAAACCCATGGTCAAGGGCATCGCTTAGAACACTCGCCCCCCTCCCTCCGCCTATCCCCAGGGACGCAGGTCTTTGGCGAGGAACTTGGGCGGCGTACACACGATCTGCGAGTCCGGGCCACGAACAACTTTGAGATCTTTCCCCGGGTAGTCGAGACGCGAGAGGAAGTCCTGCATGCAGTTGAGCCGGGCGCGTTTCTTATCGTCCGACTTAATGATGGTCCACGGCGCATCAGCGGTGTCGGTGTAAAACAACATCGACTCTTTGGCCTTGGTGTATTCATCCCACTTGTCGCGTGACAGCTTATCAATCGGACTCAGCTTCCATTGCTTGAGCGGGTCTTGCTCGCGCGAGATAAATCGGCGGTCCTGTTCTTCTTTGGTCACCGAGAACCAGTACTTGTGCAGATGGATGCCCGACCGGACCAGCATGCGTTCGAGGTCCGGGACCTGCCGCATGAACTCCATGTATTCGAGCGGCGTGCAGAACCCCATGACACGCTCGACGCCCGCGCGGTTGTACCACGAGCGGTCGAAGAACACGATCTCGCCGTTGGTGGGGAGCTGGCGGATGTAGCGTTGGAAGTACCACTGGCCGAGTTCCTCGGCGGTCGGCTTCTCGAGCGCGACCACCCGCGCAGCACGCGGATTGAGATGCTCCATAAACCGCTTGATCGTGCCGCCTTTGCCCGAGGCGTCCCGGCCCTCAAAGAGCACCACGATCCGCTGGTTCGTCTGCTTGGCCCACGTCTGGACCTTGAGCAGCTCGACCTGCAGCTCCTGCTTGCGCTTCTCGTACTCAGCGCGTTTCATCTTCCGCTTGTAAGGATACTTGCCGTGTTCAAACAGCACCCCGATGTGGTCGGGCTTGCGCCGCTTTGAACGCTTGGGCTTGGCTTGACTGACCATCCCGGCCCCCCGCTCATCAGACCCGGGCTTCTTTTTCTCGGCGTCGCGTCCGGGCCCATCGTCCCGCTTCGGGTTTGACTGCTTCGGCTTCGACTGCTTCGGCTTCGACTTCGTGGCGGTCGCTGTCTTACTGATATCACCATTCAACATGTGCGCAAACCTCCCGTTGGTGCAGCGCGAAACATTCACTCGCCGTACTTTGCAAAGTATATAACTCGGATCATGATGTCAAGAATAAACACGGGACCCGGTGCTGTCACTTCGGTCGTTTTTTGATCAGGATTCAGAGTGACCCGACCCCAAGAACGAGAATCAATGCCTCAGCGAGTGTGGTCGTCAACCTCTGCGTAGTGCTCATCGAGCACCGCGTGCCACTCGGCGGTGCTGCTCACCGCGATCATCTGTTGGCGGACGAGTTCGCCCTGCGGGTGGTGAGCCGAGAAGCGGATGCCGAACTTTCGCATCGCCCGAGCGGTCGCGTTCTCCGCGTTGCGCATGCCTTGATTGACCCGCAGCAACAGCTCGAAGTGTTGTTCGAGCACACTTCGTTGCTCGGTGATCGTCGGCGCGGTCGGTTCGCGCCCGGCGAGCATTTCTCTGGCTTGTCGAAAGATCCACGGGTTCCCGATGCAGCCCCGCGCAACGCTCACCCCGGTGACGTTGCAATAGCCGATCATGCGGAAGATGTCCTGCGCCGTCCACACATCGCCCGACCCAAAGATCAGCTTGTCGGGGTGGCGTGCGCACAGATCCCGCAAGACATCCCATCGGCTCGGCCCGATATATTTCTGCTCGACCGTGCGCGCATGAACCGTCACCCATGCGCAGCCGATCGAATACGCCGCCTCAAAGATCCGCTCGAAGGCCCGCGCCATCTCGGGCGTGTCGTCGAAGCTCCGCCGGAGTTTGAGCGTCACCGGCACACGATCAGGCACCGCTGCCCGCACCGCCTCGATGATCTTGATCGCTCCTGCGGGCTCGGCGAGCCAGTGCCCGCCACGGGCTTTGCGTGCGATTTTTTTCACCGGACAGGCGAAGTTGATGTCGATCGCTGCGAAACCTGTCTCCAACTCCGCTGAGGTGTTCGGAAGTACAAGCCCCGAGTGTGAGCGAGGGGGGGGCGGGGGAACCTCTTGAGATTCGCCGAGCTGCTCGCCCCTGGGCAGCCTGGGCTTGCTCTGGCTCACGTCTCGCGCAAAGCTTTCATCGCGACCGGCGTACGCCATCTCGCGGTAGTCCTTGTCGTGGCGAGACCTCTGCTCGACAGCTTTGAGCGCAGCAGCAGCCATCTCACGAGGATCACTCCCCATGATCTGGCACACCAACGGCGTGTCGTCCGACCCGCCGGGCACGTTGTGGTGCAGATCCCCCAGATCGGCCTTGGCAAATCCACGCCCACCGGCGAGCAGCGTGCGGTCGAGCAGGGCCTCGGTGACGCACAGCGGGCAGCCGTGAGCCCGGGCGATCAGCCTCATCGCTGCGTCTGAATAGCCCGCGAGGCCCGCCTGATAGAACGGGGCATCGAATCCCGGGATGTGCTCACGGACCCTCGGGTCGATCCCGCCCCCGGCCTCAGCAAGCCCCACAGCGACCTTTTTTGGGTCGATGCCCTCACTTTGTGGTGCGATTGCTGGACTTGGTGGGGTGGCGTTGTTGCCGTGGCATGACATAGAGGGGACGATAGCCCGATGCCACACCGCTCCAAGACCGTCGGCCATGCCGTCCCCGTTCTGATGTTCACCGCCTTGTTCACCGGCTGGGGAGGGCTGGGCGCAGGCTGCAGCATGCTGCCCACCGCGCTGACCTCGGGGCCCGAGGTGACCTACGCCCGGCAGTTCCCGCCGGACTTGCTCCAATATGAACAGCTCAATATCCAGGCCCGCCGAGAGGGCCACGAGATGACCCTCACCAACACCACCGCCCATCGCTTTGAGGCCTCAACCATCTGGATCAACCAACGCTTTGGCCACCCCGTTCCATCGCTCGACCTCGGCCAACGCATCACCCTCGATATGCGCGACTTCGTCGATGAATACAGCGAACGCTTCAGAGGCGGAGGGTTCTTCGCAACCCAACGACCCGACGACGCCATGCTCGTTCAACTCGAAACCCAGCGAGACGGCGAGATCGTGCTCCTCGGGCTCGTCAGCGTGGGCGATACGCCAAACTAAACCATCGCAACCCCCAGCAGGAGCTCCACGATGGCACGCATCCTCGTTGTCGGTCCACATCCCGACGACCAAGAACTCGGCATGGGTGGCACCATCGCCCGGCTCGCACAACTCGGACACGACGTGCTGTTGCTTGATGTCACCAACGGCGAACCCACGCCCCGCGGCACGCCCGAGACGCGAGCGATCGAAGCCGAGTCGGCCCGGGTTGCTCTGTGCGCCGATCCAAAGCAGTACCCCGATGCCAAGCCCGTTCGGCGGATGCTGCTGGGGCTGCCCAACCGCATGGTCGAACACACACTCGAACATCGTCACCGCGTCGCGGGTGTGATCCGGGCGCATCAGGCCGAGATTGTGTTCACGCCGTACTACGAGGACGCCCACCCCGACCATCTCGCGGTGACTCGGATCGTCGAGGACGCCCGGTTTGATGCCAAGCTCACGAGCATCGAGATGCCCGAGCCCCCCGCGTATAGCGACGGGCTCTCGGAACCGATCAAGGTGGGGCCGCCGGTGTATCCGCGTTGGCTCTTGTACTACTACGCGACGCACCTTCGGCTCGTGCCCAACCCGACGTTCATCTTCGACGCTGCGAAAGGTCACGACGCCAAGCTCGCCGCGCTCGACGCCTACCAGTCACAGTTCAAGGCCAATGAGAAAAATCACGGCCTGCTCGATTGGGTCGATGCAGCGGGCAAGTTCTACGGCTCACGGATCGGGTCGGCGTTCGGCGAGCCGCTGCACAGCCGCGAACCCATCAGGATGGGTGATCTAGGTGAACTGCTGGGGTGAGCGTGAGAGAACGCATGAAAAACCCCTTCCTGCCGGAAGGGGCTCGTTGAAATCTGGTTGATGTGATCGCTTTAGAACGAACCAGGCGCGTCGAACGTGCCGGCCTCGAACTCGGGATTGATCTCGATCTTGTTCATCTCGATGATCTGATCAAACTGAGCGGTCTTCACCGTGAGCTTGTGCGCAAAGAGCACAAGATCGTCCACCTTGCGGTAGTCGCTCATCGCAGTCACCAGGTCGTAGGTGTCCGAGTCCTGATCGCTCTTGGACTTCTCCGCGACCCGCAGCCCGGACGCAACGCTGAACAGCCCGAGCGTGGTGATCTCACTGTCTTTCTTGACCAGCTCGACGGTGTAGACCATCTCGTCGTTGAACAACTCTTTACCGATCGTCTTGGCTGATTCGTACGCCTTGCGTGGCGTGTATTCATCGCGGAACCGGGCTTGGTCGATCAATGCCTCAGCCTGTGGCCCCTCGACGATCATCGCGGGTGCCCCCGGGCCGAGTGAAGCCCATGCCTGCTCGCCGTCGGCACCCTGAATAATGTTGCCCATTCCCGGCAGCTCGACGACCACCGCAAGCAAGGACGGTGCCTTGAGCTGGATCAGCAGATCGCCCGTCATGCCCACCGCGGGCATCTTGAACGTCGCGTTCATGCGAATGGCTTGGATCTTGTCGACCGCCTTCTGACCGCCCACCGCTTCGATGTGCTTCTCGAACAGCTCGAACCCGTCGGGCAGGTTCTCGGTGGCCACGGCTTCGATCGGCTTCGTGACCTCGGCGGGCGTCACGCCGTCTTGGGCCAGAGCGGTACCCGTCGAGGCCAGCATCAGCCCGGCCATGCTCAATCCCACCATCCACGCATTCTTTGTTCGGCTCATCACAACTTCCTTCCATCTGCTGGCAGCGTGTGCGCCGCCGCGACTGTGTTTCTAAATGGCTCATCACTCTTTGGGCTTCAATTAGCCTGAGTTGCATCTGACGATACGTCAAGACCCCCGGGGAGTCACCCAATCTCACTCCGATCCGCCCCTACGCTGGTCTATGGCCACCCCCCACCCCCCCACCAGCACCCAGCACCCCACCGATTCGCCTTCTCCCCACGACACCTACACCAGCCCGCTGGCGAGCCGAAACGCGAGCCCCGAGATGCTGCGGCTCTGGTCGGCCCGGCACAAGTTCAACACATGGCGCAAGATTTGGCTCGCGGTCGCCCAGGCGCAGCACGAGGTGACCAAGGACTGGGACTCGCCGCTGGTGTCGATGGAACAAGTCGAAGAACTGCGAGCGGTCGTCGAGCGCGCCCCCCATGGCATCACCGACGAAGAAATCGCCCGCGCCAGCGAGCTTGAACGCGACCTCCGCCACGACGTGATGGCCCATGTCCACTGCCTGGGCGAGCAGTGCCCGAAGGCGAAGGGGATCATCCATCTCGGGATGACGAGCCAGGACGTGGTGTGCAATGCGGACCGGTTGGCGCTTCATGCTGCAGTTGACATCGTGCGAGCAAAGCTTCATGCTTGCATGGTTGCTTTGGGTGAGCCAGCTAGGCACCACGCAAAAGTTCCGACACTCGGCTTTACGCACTACCAGCCAGCCCAGCCCACCACAGTTGGAAGGCGAGCGGCGCAGTGGGCGTATGACCTTTGGCTTACAGAAGATCATGACGCGATTCGATACATCGAAATCACGAAGCTCTTAAGAGGGTTCCGCGGCGCAACCGGTACACAGGCATCGTTTCTTGCGTTATTTGATGGTGACCGAGGCTTAGTCGATGAGTTTGAATCACGTGCATTGAGCAAGCTATTAGACCCCGCCAGACGACATGACGTACAAGCGACCGACGCCGAAATCGAGCAAGATCGAACTGCGCGACTCGAGCGGATGCGACAAACCGTCGAACGCAATGCCGGAAGCAGTAATAATATGACGGGATTAAACCGGCGGATAGCACAACTCGAAACGGCCAGCATTGAAGACCTGCGATCTGAGGGATACCGGTTCATTATCGAGCAGGCATCGTTCGACCTCACGGGCCAAACGTATCCCCGCATTATGGATGCAAGAATCCTCGCTGACCTCGCCTCCATCGCCGCTGTCCTCCACAAAATCGCTACCGACATCCGTCTGCTCTCAAACCGCAAAGAGATCGACGAGCCGTTCGGCAAGAACCAGATCGGTTCGTCCGCCATGCCCTACAAACGCAATCCCATGATGTGCGAACGCATCTGTGGCCTCTCCCGATTCGTCATGAACCTCGTGGGCAATGCCTACGACACCGCCGCCACCCAGTGGCTCGAACGCACACTCGACGATTCCTCCAACCGCCGATTGTCGCTCCCCGAATCCTTCCTCGCACTCGACGGCGCGCTCGACCTGATGCACACCGTCGCCAGCGGGCTCGTCGTGAATGAAGCCATGGTCCGCAAGAACCTCATGGCCGAGCTGCCTTTCCTGGCCACCGAGAACATCCTCATGGAAGCGGTCAAAGCGGGCGGGGATAGACAAGACCTCCACGAACGCATCCGGGTCCACGCGCAGGCTGCCGGTCAACGGGTCAAACAAGAGGGACTCGACAACGATCTGATCGAGCGGCTCAGGAATGACCCGGCGTTCGCAGCGGTTCACCACCTGCTGACCGAGGGCGATCTCCTGGACCCGATGAAATACATCGGCAGGGCGGTCGAGCAGACCGAGCGGTTCCTCAAGGAGGTGATCGAGCCGATGCGGGAGCAGTACGGCGATGACCTCGACGACCTCGCCAGCAGCGACCGAGGGGTCTGAGAAAGCAATAGGGATATTTATTACCAAACTCTACCCGAACATGCCTCTGTTCGGTTGACGCTCACCCTTGAGGACGGGACACTCTCTATCCTGCAGGCGGCTTGCCCGTGATGCGGGCAAAGGATCCGGCGACCGCCGCCGGTTCTACCATCAACCGCGGACGCGGTCTTCCTCACCGGGAGCCCGCCCAACCACGATCTTGAACCGGGCCTCTCGCGGGGTCCCAAGCTGGTCACGAATCGGAGAAGCGAACCATGGCTGCACGAACCGGCGCAGGCGTCGGGGTGATTACCACCATCACCATCTTTGGCATTCTTTCGCTGGGCTTGTTCATCACCACCGTGGTGTACCTCGGCAACGCCAGCAAGGCTCAGAGCGAACTCGCCAACCTCCAACGCGAGTACAACGACTTCGTCTCCAATGAAGAGCGTCAGGACGCTGGCGTCCAAGCCTTCCTCCAGACCGCTCAAGGCAACCGGGAAACCCTCACCGGGTTCCTGATGAACAACCTGAGCACCACCATGCGTGACGTCAGCGGCACCCCCCGCGATGACCACGACCGATTCATCCAACGACTCGGCACCATGCAGCTCTCGGGCATCGCCCAAGCCAAGGGATGGGACCAAGACAGCGGCCAAGCCCCCTCCGTGGGCCAACTCGTCGATGGGTCCAACCTGCTCTCGTTGCTCCGCGATGTTGACCAGTACCTTCGCAATCAGCAGAACGAACTCGACAACGCCAACGCTTCGAGCAGGCGGTCCTCGCAAGACCTCGCCAACGAGGTTTCCCGCATCGGCACCATCGAAAGCACCCACCGCCAGACCATCGACCTCCTCACCGGGCAGATCGGCCAGTTGGAAACTCAGGTCGAGCAGTACCGCCGCCAGACCAACGACGCTACCGCCAACATGGAGGCCCGCGTCGAACGGCTCCGTGACGAAGCCGGTAACCGTCAGCAATCCCTCGCGGGCCGCATCGGCGAACTCGAAGGCGAGAACGCACGGCTGACCAACCAGGTCGAAGTCCTCCGCAGCGCCCGTTCGGGCGAGACGTTGCAGGCTCAGGATGAAGCTGCCTTGGTCGACGCCCGCGTGCTCGCGGTCGATGCTGCCAGCGCCGAGGCAACGATCAGCATCGGAAGCAACGACAAAGCGGTACTCGGGATGAGCTTCGCGGTGTACGCCGACGCCGGAGCGATCAAGCCCGACGCCAACGGCCGCTACCCCCGTGGCAAGGCCACCCTCGAGATCATCAGCGTCGATGAATCCACCAGCGTCTGCCGGATCACCCGTGAAACCCGAGGCAGCCCGATCGTCAAGACCGACGTCGTCGCCAACGCGGTCTACGACCCCAACAAGGTCTACACCCTGCTGATGATCGGCAACTTCGATCTCAACCGTGACGGCTTGGCCACCGCTCAAGAACGCAAAGACTGGCAGGGCATCATCGAAGGCTGGGGCGGCAGGGTCGTCAGCGAACCGACCGGCGACATGGACTTCCTCGTGCTCGGTCGCAGGCCCGTGCCACGGGCTGAGCCCTCGTCGAACGCTCCGATTTCGATCGTTCAGCAGTACCTTGACGAACTCGCGGCTGCCCAGCGGTACGACGATCTCTGGAACACCGCACGCGCGACCCAGCTTCCGGTGCTCAACGAGAACCGTCTTCGTACCCTCGTCGGCGTCCAGTAAAGAACGTCTGAGAACAAGAGCACTCTGCGAAGGGCACGATGGGTACCTCACTCCCGACCTGGACTCATCCGGCGGTGTATCTGGCGCTGCGGTCGGCGATGACCATCCCCTTGCTCGCGGGCTGCCCGGCCTCGATGGCAGGTTCGGCCGCGATCGGCCGAACGTTCGCACAGGCCAACTTCAACTCCAAACGCCTCGAACGCGCCCAAGCCAACATCCGTCACGCGATCCCTGATCTCGACGACGACGCGGTGCGCGAGATGGCGATCAACGCCTACGAGCATCTCTTCGAGCTCGCTGCCGAGATCTGCTTTGCCCCGAGGCTCCTCAACGAGGACGGCTGGTCGCGGCACGTCGAACTGGTCAACATCGTTCCCACGCTGCGAGAACTCGTCCATCAAAGACCCGTGCTGTTTCTCACCGGGCACATCGGCAACTGGGAAGTCATCGGGATCGTGACCTCGCTGCTGGGGTTTCCTGTGCATGCCCTGTATCGACCGCTCGATGTCAAGCCGCTCGACCGGTGGATCCGCCAGACCCGAGGCAGGCGCGGCATGATCCTCGTCGACAAGTTCGGCGCCGCGATGGACGTCCCCAAGCTGCTCACCAGATCAGAAACCGTCGGGATCGTGGCGGATCAGAACGCGGGCGATCGCGGGATGTATGTGCCGTTCATGGGTCGGCTCGCTTCGAGCTACAAGCTCATCGGGATCATGGCGATCCGCGCCAAGGCCACGATCGTCGTCGGGGCAGCACGCCGGATCCGAGTCGGTGATGAGCCCGCAGAACAAACCGTCCCGGGCGTCCCTCAGCAGGACCCCGCCAAGGCCAAAGGGATGTGCTATCGGGGCGAGATGCACGACGTGATCCGGCCTGAAGATTGGGCGGATCAGCCCGACCCGCTTTTCTACGTCACGGCACGGTATCGACACGCCCTCGAGAAAATAATCCTCAGCTACCCAGAACAGTACCTCTGGATGCACCGAATCTGGAAGAGCAGACCACGCCACGAGGTCCGCGGCAAACCCTTCCCGCCGGCCCTGAGAGAAAAACTCGAAGCGCTGCCCTGGATGAGCAGCGATGAGGTCGAGAAGATCGTCGAACAGTCGGACCGCGACGCCCGCTGGCTCGCCGACAACAACACCGACCGCCTGCCCTAGATCCACTGCCCCGTCTCTGCACACCACGCAATGGAGAATCGCCATGACCGAATCCGTACCTTCTCACGAACCCAAGCTCGAAGACGCCCGCATTCTCATTGTCGATGACGACCCGGACGTGCTTGAATCCATCGACGCCGCGTTCCGTGCCGAGGGCGCTGAAACCCTCCTCGCGGACAACGGCAACACCGCGATCGACCTCTGCCTCTCCGAGGGCCCCGAGCTGGTGGTGCTCGACATGATGCTCCCGGGTCGGAGCGGGTTTTTGGCATTGGAGAAAATCAAGGGCCGGGAGGATTCGCCATTGGTCATCATGCTGACCGCCAACGAGGGCAAGCGGCATCAGGCCTATGCCGAGCAGCTCGGGGTGGATCGCTACCTGCTCAAGCCTGTGCCGCTAGGGCATCTCATCGAGGCAGCTGCCGAGTTGCTCGATCAAGAAGACTAACCCCACACACTCGACCTCCTGCACCACATCCCTACCATCGCCCGTGCCCGATGACCCGGATCCGATTGCGCCTGGTTCGCTCGACGAAGACGGCTTCGCGCCCGCTTCATCAGACACCGCGCCGCCCCCACCGCCCTGGGGCAGCGAATCCCGTGAACAACGTATGAGCAGGTTGCTCCGCTCTGCGAGAGACTTGCCCCCCAAGCCCGGCGTCTACTTCATGAAAGACGCCAAGGGCGTGGTGCTCTATGTCGGCAAGGCCACACGCCTGCCCGACCGCGTGAGCAGCTACTTCATCCCGTCCGCCGATCT
>CAYUVO010000004.1:0-56141 GCA_964448185.1 uncultured Phycisphaeraceae bacterium | reverse complement strand
TGATCCGCCAAGCCCAGCAGCGTGAGCAACGCCATCCGCCGATCGCCGTCGATCTTGCGCAACCTGCGCAAGACCGCGAGCCGTTCGCGCCCGCTCAGAAAGATCGTCAGCGCGTGCCCGAGATCGCGCACGTCGGGCGCTTCGTGTTGCTGGGTATCCTCGTGTTTCCTTGGCATCATGCGGCTCCTTGTTGCTTTGTGCTTGTGTGCATTTCCATGTTGGTGTGCGCATACCCGGTGAGCGGTGCGCTGACCACGCCGCCCGCGATGAGTGCGATCTGTTGGGCGTTCATCTCTTTCGTGCGACTGCGCGTTGACCTGCATGACTTCGCCCATCGGGTCAGCTCGTCCGCAATCCACGGCGTGCGTTCGAGCATCGTGTTCACTCGATCGGGCATCAGCAGATCCAACGCCCCGAGCCCCGCTGCATTGATCGCGTCGAGCAATCGCGCATCGCGAAGCCTCGGCCCCATCGGGTACGCGGTCATCCCCGCTCGCTCGAAGAACGGGCAATACCGACCCATCGCCGCGACCGCTTCGGTCCGCACGCTCAATGAGTGTTCGAGATACCACCGCACCATGCCCACCGCAATCCCGCGACCTCGCCACCGTGGATCAACTACCACTCTCGACAAGCACCGCACCTCGCTGTTGAGCTTGCAGGCTGCTGCGCGTTTGTCCTTGGCATCAAACCGCCCGGGCCACGGCATGTTCCGCCACGACCCATTGAGCGTTGGCATGCTCGCGATCAGCACCCCGATCACTTCATCGCAGGCCATCGCTGCGATGACCGCGGGCCCGCCATCGAGGCGTTTGGCGATCGTCGCGGGCTTGCCCGCGCGGTAGTGGAAGCGTGCGAGCGAGTCGTACGCTGAGGCTTGTGTCCATTGATATTCGATCACCGCACGCTCCATTCCATAGCCCGCCTTTACAAAGACAGCCATTACAAATCCAGTCATTACAAAGAGAGATTCCACACTCTGTCAGGCTTGAGCCAGCCGGCGAGCTCTTCGCGCGACGAGGCGCACAGCACCCGCGTATGCCCGCCGCGAGACACCCAACGACGCAGCGTGTGCGCCACGCTCGAAGCTGTCACCGCATCGAGCAGCGCACAGCATTCGTCGATAAGCACCCACGATCCCGGACGCTGGGATGAGAGCATCAGGCTTGCCGCGATCGAAAGCCGCGCGCGTTCGCCATCGCTGAGTGTCGCGGGCGGCCTGATCCAGAGCATGGGTTCTGCGAGCCCCGCAAGGCTCAGCGCCGAGAGCGTGCTCTCGAGCGAAGTATCGAGCGCATCGACCACCGCGCGGGTCTCGGCGAGCAACACTTCAAGCACTCGGTGCGTGTCGATCGCGCGATCGCCGAGCGAGGTGCGTACTCCTTGGAGCGCGAGCGACTTGCCGCTCCCGCTGGGGCCGGAGAGCAATCCGATCTCGCCCACCTTGAGCGTTGCAAGCACCTCGCCCGCGAGCCCCTCCACAAGCGATCGCGGCTTGGCGGGCGCCTCCATGATCGGAACAAGCCCGTACGCGGCGCAGACATGGAGCACCCGTTTACTCGGCGAGGTGCCCACCATCACGCGGCGTTGTCGTTCAAGAGTTCGGCTCATGCTGCGGGCCCAGAACGGCGCTCGGCAAGTGCGCGATCAACCGCAGCCTCGAACATCGCGTCGATGCGAAGGCACTGCTGCCTGACCGAGTGGAGCGTCAAGCCCAGGTGCTCAGCTGCTCCGCGCATCGAATCGCCACGGAGCATGCACTGCTCGCCTACTCGACGCCTGCTGCGGGGCCAGTGCGCCCGCGAAGTCATCACGAACACGAACCTGGGCTCGCTGACGCGCGTGACCAACCGGCGCACACGCTTGCGGAGCTTGCGCACCTGCGAGGGGTGCGAGAAGCCCAGCAGCCGAGCGACTTCCTGAACCGTGTGCCCCTTTGAATAGACGGCTTCGAGCAAACCCCGGTCCTCGTCAGCGAGCAACTCGGCCCGTTGAACGATGATTTCGGCGGCTTCTCGACGCCTCCGGAGCCGCAAATCGGTCGCAGGTTGTGAACTATTCAATGTTTGTGAGAGTGGGTCGAGGCGACGGATTGGAGGTCGGTTGTCGAAATGGCGCTGTTGCATGGCATTCTCCCACAAAAATCTGTGTTTTTTACTTGATTCAACACGAATCAGAGTGTTTGATACATATCAAACATCGTAGTCATGTTCTCGTCTTGAATGGCCTTGTGCAAGGCGTTTGTATGGATATACATCAAAGTAGCGCACACCGAAGGTGGATGCCATCAACTCGTACCTCTCGCACAGGACACACCCCTCTTATGAATGCCGAGCACTCACACGACGCGGCCGCTCCGCCCTCGCTCGGGGAACTCCTCCGATCGCGTCGAAGACTCGCCCAGTTCACCGTCGAACGACTCGCCTCGAAAGTCGAATGTTCAAAGGGATATCTCTCTGCCATCGAAACCGGGCGGCATCTGCGCCCGAGCGATGACCTGCTCACTCGTCTCGAATCGGCGCTCGGGTTTATGCCGGGCGAACTGCTCGCGTTCATCCGGCTCAAGGACACGCACCCGTCGGTACGCCGGGAGCTTTCGCATCTGCGCGCGCGGCACAAAGACGCCCAGCGGCTCGCCGAGCTCATCGATGCGCTCTCGGGTCCTGCGCACCTCGCCACCACACACGTTGACCAATCCCGCACCGCGCTCGATCAGGCGCACGCCACCGGCGAGCTGCGCCGCCTGATCGATAGGCTCGCGCCCGAAAGTGAACCCCTTGGTGACACCGAGCTTGTAGCGCTGCCCCGCGAAGTGCCCCTCATCAACAGCGTGACCGCCGGGTATCCCGCTGACTTCACCGATCTTGGGTACCCCGCAAGGGTCGCTGATGAATACGTCCGATGCCCGGACATCGCCGATCCTGACGCCTTCGCAGCCCGCGTGATCGGGGACTCCATGCTCCCCGCGTATCACCAAGGAGACGTCGTGGTCTTTAGCCCCGCCAAGGTCATCAAGTCCGGCGCGGATTGCTTTGCGCGGCTCGAACCCGACCACGAATCCACCTTCAAGCGGATCTTCTTTGAGCACTCCCATGACGGGGATGAGTTGATCCGCCTCCAGCCGCTGAATCCGGCATACCCGCCGCAGGTCTTGCCGCGCGAGCGGGTCGCGGGGCTGTACGCTGCGGTGACGGTGATGCGGAAGATTGAGTAGTTTGTCCGGCTGGATTCATTCGATCGTTTTTTGTTCGGTATCTCACTTTTAGAGAAACGAGGGAGAGGGCCAAGTTCGATGATGACTCGGGCCGCGTAGATCCGCTATCATGGCAACCGGGCACCGCCCGCGAGCGGGTGTGGTTGTGGATTCGGTTCACACGCCCCCGCCTGCCCCGTCCCCCCCCGTCCCCTAAGTCCCCTCGGTTGACCCTCTGGCCCTACCTGCAGGAGCTCGTTCATGGCAAAGACCTTCTACTCACTCGACGAAGCGGCCAAGGTGCTCGGCAAATCTACCGCCGAGGTGCAGAAAATGGTCGAGTCGGGCGCCCTGACCGAGTTCAAGGACGGCGATCAGATCGTGGTCCGAAAGGACCAGGTCGATGTGCTCGCCGATGATGGCGGAAACAGCGGCTCTGGGCTCGGACTCGCGGATGAATCGGGCATCGGGCTCACCGACGCCCTCGAACCGCTCTCGCTCGAATCCTCCGGCTCGGGCACCGGGTTCTCCCTCGAACCCGATTCGGGCCAACAAGACGAAAAAGAATCCACCGGCATCTCAATCTTCGACCCCGAAGAAACCGAGATCGCTGACGCGGCAGAACAAACCCAGGTCACCGATGCGCCCGCTTTCGAGCACGACTTCGCTGCCGACTCGGGCAGCTCCGGCTCGGGCCTGCTCGACCTGACCCGCGAAGCCGACGACACCTCACTCGGCGCCGATCTGCTCGACGACGTCTACGGCCAAGACACCGTGGGCGGACAAACCGGCGTCGCTGATTCAGGCGGCTTCGGCGGCGGCGGCGAACTGTTTGAAACCACCGGCTCCGAAATGGAAACCGCGGGCGCGATGAGTGCTGCGGCTCCGATCGCGGCAGCTGCGGCCACCGCGTACGACGGCTCGGGCTCGGGCCTCGTCGGCGGACTCGCTCTAGGCATCTGCGTGACCACCATCCTCGCGCTCGGCGTCGCGCTGCTGGTCATGACGGGCGTTACCGGCGGGCTCGTGACCCAACTCGGCGGCAACCACTTCGCGGTCGCGGGCGGGCTTGCGGTCGTCACGCTGCTCCTAGCAGCGGTGGGCTGGTTCCTTGGTCGCAAGGACTAGAGCGTCTTCATTGTTCGCAAGCAGATCCCCGTGCCACAGACCTGTCCGAGGGTCTGTGTTTCTGTATCGAGGGACACCATTCTTCTCCACAGGCTTCCGTCTGTGGCTCGATCAAATGGCTCAAGCTGTCGGCGGGTCTTCTTTGGGGTCCGCACGCATGAAGAGCGCATCGCCCTTGGTGATCTGTTGGCCCGGCTTGAGTGAGTAGTCGCCATCGCCGAAGCGTGCGAGTTCTTCGAGCGGTGCCTTGAACCCGCTGTTGGCGTCGGCGGGGTCGTTGAGATGGTCGCAGTTCCACCGCCGCCAGAGGTCAGCCATTTTCTCGGGCATCGCGGGATAGAGGAAAAGTGAGGCGATGCGGAGGGCTTCGGCACACTGATAGAGGATCGTGGAGAGCGACTCTCTATTCGTAAGATTCTCAAACACCGGTTCGCCGTCTAGGTTCTTTGCGATTGAGAATGGCCGCGTACTGCTGATATATTGATCGACGTACTCTATGAGCTTGATGCCGAGGTGAAGAGGCAATGACAGGTTCATTTCTTCACCCGACCAGTAAACCGCATAGATGGGTACATCGCCCTCAATGTCTTTCTTTGCTGACTGCTGTTGCGCATCGCCGACCATTGCATAGTCGTCGTCAATGATGCGAAGATCGGCGTTCAGGTAATGCGGTGAGTGACTGGTAGGTAACTCTCCCCCGAAATACTTGTCAATCATGTTGCTCACGCGGCTCGTCGAGTTACCGATGCCGTTGGCAAGATCCGCGTTGTACACGTCGATGAACCTGCTGTGCGCGAAGTCCGCGTCCGTCGCACCCAACGGCCCCTGCGTCATCAAATACCACCGCACCGCATCGAGCGAATACTTGTCCGCATACGCCCGGAGCTGATCGATCTCGATGAAGTTGCCCAGGCTCTTGGACATTTTCTTGCCCTCCGCGATCCAGTACGCGTGCGCATAGATCGTGGTGGGGGGCTGACGCCCGAGTGCGTGGAGCATCGCGGGCCAGATCACGGCATGGAACCACACGATGTCCTTGGCCATGAACTGAATGACTCTGTTGTGTTGAGCCCCTGCGGGCTCAAGAGGGTTGTGCTGAGCCCCTGCGGGCTGAAGCGGCGCGACGCCGGGCCCTTGTTGCGAAGTAGGCCAGTAGTGCCGGCGTTCATCGGTATCAATCGCGGTGAGGTAGTTGCACAGCGCCTCGATCCAGACATAGACCCGGTGGCGTTGCTCGGGGTTGGCCGGGTCGGCTGGCATGGGGATGCCCCAGTCCGCGTCGCCCTCTTTGATCCGCCTCGACACCGGGACTTTGTTGAGCCCCTGCTTGATGCGGCCGAGCACCTCGTTCTTGCGGGCCTCGGGCAAGATGCGGATCGCGTCCGATTCAATCTGTTCCTTGAGCCAGCTCTCGTGCGCGGGCAGATCAAAGAAGTAGTTCTGTTCGACCCGTTTCTCGAGCGCCTTGCCGGTCACCGGGCTCTTGTAGTCGTGTTCCTTAGCGACCCGCTCGGTGAGATATTCCTCCTGCGACGGGTCGTACCAACCCTCGTAGTCGCCCAGCTCGATCGCGCCGCGCTGCATCAGGTCCGCGATCAGCGCGGCCGCTTTGGTCGTGTGCCGATCTTCGGTGGTGCGGATGAAGTCATCGTTGGTAAAGCCCATGAACTCGAAGGCGTCTTTGAAACGCTGCGCGTTGAGGTCGGCCCAGTCGATGGGCGACATGTTGTTCTCGATAGCCGAGGCGACCACCTTCTCAGCGTGCTCGTCGGTGCCGGTCAGGAAGAAGACGTCCGCGTTGGGCCCGCCGATAAGCCGAGCTGCCCGCGCTGCGACGTCGGCGACAAGCGTGGTGTAGCAGTGCCCGATGTGCGGGCGGTCGTTGACGTAGTAGATCGGCGTGGTGATGTAGGTCGAGCTCGGGTTCGCGGATTCGTTGGCCATGCCCGCAGTGTATGGAGCCAACACGCCGGGTTATGCGGCGATGAGCCGCTGGGCCAGCATCCAGCCGCCCGCAGCCAGAGCAGTCCCGAGCACGACCGACGCGGCGATGTTCGCCAGAGCCAATCGCGGGGCATCGGCCTTGAGCAACTCATAGGTATCGAGCCCAAAGGCGCTAAATGTGGTGAACGAGCCGAGGAACCCGGTGATGACCAGCAGCCGGAGCTTGTCTTCTGCGGGCCGATCGATCAGCACCGCTGCGACGATCCCGATCAGGAAACAGCCCGAGAGATTCACCGCGAGCACTCCCCACGGGAACCGCGGATGAGCGGCGTCCTTGACGAGCTTGCCCATGATCGGACCTGTGACGGCGTAGCGACCGATCGCCCCCCCAGCCGCCCCGAGAGCAATGAACGCAGCAGCCACAGCGTGATCGAGCAGAGCCATGCTGCGAGATTAGCAAGACGAGGGCTCACAGATCAGATTGATGCGTTGCGGACCGTGGCGTGCGCACGAAAAAGGGAGCTGCCGAGCCAACGCTCGACAGCTCCGAGTCTCAAACGCTGGAGAGGCGTGAGGAACTGAGAGTCACGTTACGGGCAAGGGCCCACGAGCCCGAGCAGGGCGAGGAAGTCGCCGAAGCTCACCACGCCGTCGGGACCGAGCGTGCCGAAGTCGTCCGCGATGTCGCCGGTGCAGCCGGGCGTACCGCCCGGGCAGGGGCCGACAAGCCCGAGCAGCGCAAGGAAGTCGCCAAAGCTCACCATGCCATCGCCGCCGAGGGTGCCGAAGTCGTCCGCGATGTCGCCCGGGCACGGGTTGGTCACGTCGTATTCAGCGGGTGAGCCCGCGATATCTCCCGAAAGATCGGTGAGATCAATCCTGAGCGTCTCGGCAGCGGTCACAATGAAGTCGCCGGTGGCCGACCACAGCCCTTGGCCGACCGCCTGCTTGGTACGGAACTGTGCCGAACCGACACTCGCACCATTGATGTTCCACTGGATGTGGTCGGCGATCAGAGCGCTGTTGCCGAACGAAACGCCCCCCTTCATGCTCGGGAAGAAAAACTGCATCCCAAAGGCGTCCTGATCGAGCGGCGTAGCAAAGTTGCCCGCGAGCGTCGAACGGTTGATGCGGTCGGGGTCCGCCGGAGCGTCGTTAGCGTGGTGAATGAAGATGGACGTGCCCGCTTCGATCGTCACGCCGGTGAGCCCCGCAGCCGAGGTGTACCTGCGGACTTCGTTGAAGTCGTGCGTGCAGAAACGCCACCCCGTCAGATCAACATCCACCTCTGCAAAGTTGAACAACTCGATGACGCTCGTATCAAAGTCAACCGAGAGAACCTGCACCTGACGGTTGGATTCGGTGAGGACCAGGTCCATCGAATAGCCCTGGAGCACCGCCGAGACTTGCTGGATAACAAAGGTGTAGGTGCCCGGTCCGAGCGAAGGCACTGAGAGTGCGTTGGTTGTAAGTGATCGGGTCTGGAGTGCTTCGAGCAGGTCGTCACCGAGATCGCCCGTGCCAACGTGAGTCCCCGCAAGGAAGTCCCCAATGGTGCCCGCCCCGGGGATAAACCCGGTGGCACCATCGTTGATCGCGATGAAGCCGTTGTCGTTCGTATCCCATATGGCGAGATTGATGGCTGTCAGGGTTTGCCCGTGAGGAACAGTGAAGGTGATGAAATCGCGGTCCCCGCCCGCGATGTTGTCCGATTCTTGGACAGTACCGGTGACCGTGTTTGACCCGATGCTCAGCGCAAGCACAGTGGGGGCAGCGGGGTCATCGGACAAGTCGCCGTCAATGGATTCGGTGTAGTCATCAGCTGTCACGGGTGCTGCCAGAAGGGTGCCGGCGAGCAGCCAAACGATCTTCGTAGCTTTCATGGGAACTCTCTTTCTCAGGTGTCCATACCGAATGCGTGAGGCTCGACCATTTGGGATGAGCAGCGGGTCAGAGACACTCGCCAAACCACACCGCTCGATGCCCTGCTATGGTCAACGGATCGGGCGATCCATCAATATGCGAGGTCCGCAACTCAGCCGGACGTTTCAGAGATTCGAGAAATAAAGAAAGATATTTCCGCAACCGGTAACTCGCTTCGCTGCAACACCATGCTCCGGGCGGACCTCAATACCCGTATGGGGACACCAATCGTCGCATCTTGGAGTATGTGGGCACAGGTATTGAACTTGGCAAGATCATCACCCACAGCCCGAGCAGCCGCGCTGACCCAGGAGGAGTTCTCCCGGCTCTATGAGGCATCGTTCCAGACGCTGGTGGTGGTTGCCATTTCTCAGACCGGTCGTGCGCACGCAGAGGATGTGGTCCAGCAGGCCGCGTTGCTCGCTTGGGAACGCCGAGCAAAGTTCGAGGTCGGGACAGACTTCGCTGCGTGGCTGGCAGCCATCGTCCGGGGCGTCGCCCGCAACCATCGCCGGGGCGAAAAACGCCGCGACTCGCGCCACCAGCAGCTCGCTCACGAGCCCGCTCATTCGCCGACTAGGCAAACCCCCGATGACGCGGACTCCTACGGTTTAGGCAATGGTCAAGATGGTCAAAGCGACCCCGCTCTCCACACCACCCTCGACCAACTCTCCGAACGCCAGCGGGAGTGCTTCCTGCTCCGCGTGCTGCTCGATAAGACCTACGACCAGATCGCAACGGTGATGGATCTGCCCGCTGCGACCGCTCGCACGCACGTCTTTCGTGCCCGACAACAACTCGCCGACGCCCTTGGGGAATCCCAGCAAGGCTCAAAGGCGGTGGATGATGCGTGAACTGACCCCCGCCGAACAAGAACTGGTGCTCCGCTACGTCGATGGCGAGCTCGCGGGCAAAGAATGCGTCACCTTCGAGACGGCTCTCGAGACCGACAAAGCGCTGCAAGCCGAGGTCGATCGCTTCCGAGCGGTCGATACGAGAGCCCGTCTGGCTCTTCCGATCCCGAGCCTGCCCGCTGCCACGTTTGCGTTCCCTGACGAGAGCGAACTCGAGGTCGTCGTCACGGCCAAACCGACGCGCTGGATGCGTCTGGCGATCGCTGCGGTTGTTCTTATCGCGGTGGGCCTGACGGGTCAGTTCGGGCTCGGCCGCTACTCGGCGTGGGCCAACCGTCTCGATGCGGGTTCGTTGTATGCGGCTGCCACGATCAGCTTTGAACCCGAGGTGGTCTGCGAAACGCCCGAGAAGTTTGCCGCCTACACGGACAAGGTCTTTGGCATCCGTCTGGCTGCCGATGCGGGTTCGGGGGTTCATCTGGTCGGCTGGACCGCGCCGTTAGCGGGATACGACCCGAGCACGGGCGCTGCGTCATCCGCCGATCATGGCCCTCGGCTGCTGCTCGCCAAGGCAGCGGACAACACCAAGATCGTGGTGATCTTCCAGGATTCCTCTGCGTGGGCACCCGAGCCGCCCAGTGCCGAGGGCTTGAACATGTTCAGCCGGAGCATCGGGGGCGTCACGCTCCACGAGATCACGCCGCTCGACCAACCTGTGGTGCTCGATCTGCTGCGTCGGGCTCCTTAGAAACTAAGAAGCTGTGAACCCGCCCCCCCATTGACCTCATGGGGATCTTGCGGTCTCTTGATGGCCTAACTGGTTCAATCATTCGTTTGATTGAGCCTGTTTCGTAGGTTTTATAGGCCTATGGTCGCTGCGATCGGCCATGTTTCTCACTTGTCGGGAAACGGCTGGAATAGCCCGGGCTCGCTGGGCATTGGCTCTGTTGTGACAGGACTCTCGACACACGATGGAACGTGCCCAGTTCGAACCGTTGGCGATGGGCCAGCTCGACGCGGTTTTCCGCCTCGCGTTGCGGCTCACCCGCGACCAGAACAAGGCCGAGGATCTCGTGCAGGACACGTTTGCGCGTGCGCTGCGTCCGAGAGCGGTCGAGGGGTTCGACCCGGCCAAGAGCGCTTCGGGCGAGAGCGGGGATCTGGATTCGGCGATGCGGTCGTGGTTATTTACGATTTGCCACAACTTGTTTTATTCGCAGATCAAACGGGCTGCGAAGGCTCCGCTGGCGGTGGGCGAGTTCTTTGGGGAGGCGTCCGATGAGAGGCCGCCCGATGAACCACCCCCGGTCTGGGACCGTTCGCAGATGGATTGGGAGCAGGTCGATGGTCGGCTCAAGGCCGCTGTGGGCGCGCTCAAGGAAGACTATCGGGAGATCCTGCTGATGTGGGGCGTCGATGGGCTCAAGTACCGTGAGATCGCGACGATCCTCGAGATCCCGATCGGGACGGTAATGAGCAGGCTCCACCGGGCTCGCAAGCTGGTGGCGGATGGACTGATGAGCCAGGACGGGCTCGCCGATGAGTTAGGAATCCGGTCTGCGGAGTAGTGGGCTGTCGAGTAGCAAGCTGCGGAGAAGTATGTAAAGCAAGTGTCTGTTCATGTCGGGTAGCAGCCTGATGTCCAAGACTCAGATGTAGCGGAGTGTGTTGCGATGACTCAGGATCAATCATTCAACAAGGACCTGTCCAACGCGGACCAGTTGTCGGTCGCCGCTCTGCTGCGTTGCGCCGCCGATGGCGAGCTCACCACCGATCAAGAAGCCCAGCTCTGTTCGTATCTGGATGAAAGCCCGGGCTGCACACAGCGCATCGAGTTCGAGCAGCGTCTCCGTACCGCGTGCTGCGATTGCTTCGCGGGCGAACAGACCTGCCCCGACGAGCTGCGCAGTTCCATCGAGAAGATGCTCGGGTCACATCAGTCCGCTGCCGACCACAACGAGCCCGAACGACTCGCACCGATAACCCGCAGCCCATCCTTCTGGAACGGCGGCGCTGTAGCGCGCGGGCTCGCGATGGCTGCTGTGCTCGTGCTCGCGGTGACGCTCGCGTTCCAGGTCGGTCAGCGCACCGGGATGATTGATGGCGGCAGCTCTCAGGTATTGCTCGCTGCCCGCGCCACCGAGTTCGTGGGCCTCGAACACCTCAGGTGCGAGTTGCTCAGCGATCCCAATGTCGCTTCTAAGTTCACCGCGACCTTGCCCGAGGATCTTCCTCGCGCGTTCCAAGCGGTCATGGGACGGACGGTTTCGCTCGACGACATCATCGCACACGCTGATTCGATCCAGTTCATCGACGCGGGCCGGTGCGGCGTGCCCGGCGCGGGCAAGTCGCTCCACATCCGATTGTCCACGCTTGATGAGGGCGAGCAGCGTACCGCCAGCTTGTTCGTTCAAGAAGATCACGGCGGCTTACAGATCGAGGACGGCCAGTCGTACCACGTCGCCAAGGGAAACGATCTCGGCAAGCCATGCGTGTTCGTCTGGAAGAACGACGGCATGCTGTTCTGGCTGGTCTGCGACCGCTCGGATGCCCAGCAGGTCCGCGAAGCCGTCGGCGCTCCAGCACTCAGCGCTGGCCCGATCTAACACCCCCCGTTCTTAGCTCCTCTTGACCGCAGGCGGCTCGTTGCTCGGACGATACTCCTCAGCCAACAACGCAACCGCCTGTTCCATCGGCATCGGCTCGCTCTGACCGCCATCGCCTCGGAGGTGCTTGATCTTCGCAGCCTGCCCGCCGTCTTCAATGAGCAACGCAACGTGTGCCCCGAGCGTGTTGGCTTCTTTGAGCAGCTTGCCCGTGTTGCGCGTGGCCTTATAGCTGTGCCGCGCGTGTAGCCCGGCGCTGCGCAACGCCGCGACCGTTGGGCGCAGCTGCGACATTGATTCGTCATCCGATGCGATCACAAACACCGTCGGCGACTGGCCCGCCCACTCCATCAGCTCCCCATCACTCGGCATCAAGCCCTTATCAACAAGCAGATTCGTGAGGACGACGTCGCCCATCCCAAAGCCGACCGCGGGGGTGGGGGGGCCGCCGAAGAGTTCGATGAGGTGGTCGTATCGGCCGCCGCCCGCGATGGCCCGCTCGCCTTCAGCGATCACCTCGAACACAGTGCCTGTGTAGTACGCGAGGCCGCGCGCGATGTTGAAGTCGGGTGTGATCCAGTCCGACACGCCTTGTGCCCCTAACGCCCCGAGCAATGGCGAGAGCACATCAGAAGTCTGTGCGGCAACCAACGGATCAAAACTGATAATGTCGAACCCCAAGGGCTTGGCTCGCTCGGTGAATGCCTCTGCGTCGAGCTTGCTTCGCTTGTCGAGCAACACAAAGACAGCATCAACGTCGATCGAATCGCCCGAGGATCGGCGTATGAGATCGGCTGCCGCGTTGCGGTCGCTGACACATACTCTCGCATCATCGCTGCTCAGTCCGAGTGAACTGAGCAGCTCGACCACACACGCGATCACCTCGGCATCGGCACGCGCCTTGGCCTCCGCAGTGTCGTCGATTCCTTCAAGCCCGATCACGTCCGCGTTCCACTGCCAGAACTCGCGTCGCCTGCCGCGCTGTGGCCGCTCGGCGCGAAAGAAATTGCCCGTACAAAACCACTTGGTCGGCTTGGGCAGAGCGTTCGCCTTGGCGGCGTACATCCGCGCGAGCGTCGGCGTGAACTCGGGTCGCAGCGCGTAGTCGTCCTTGCCGCCGGTGCGTCGGAAGCTAAAGAGCTCGCTTGCGATGCCTTCGCCGCTCTTGACGGTATAGAGGTCGAGGTGCTCGAAGGTGGGCCCGTCGATTTCCTCGAAGCCGTGGCGGGTGCTCACGCGGCGCCAATGCTCGATGAGCCATCGCCTTCGCAGCAGGTCGAGGGGGTAACTGTCTTGGGTGCCGTTGGGGGCTCGAAAGCTCGTGGTCGCCATGCGTTGAGCATATGTCCGTTCAGCGGGCTGCCTGCGCCAATCGCTCGCAGATCGCCTTGATCGCTGCGTCGTACACCTCGTCGGGCTCGCCCCGAGCGTCGATCACCGCGTACTGCTCGGGCCAGCGCTGGGCCTGCTGGAGATATCCCTCACGAACCCGCGCGTGAAACTGGGCGTCCTTGTCCTCGATGCGGTCGGCGAACAGGCTCGGCCCGGTGTCTCTCTGTGCCCGTCTGCGGACCGGGGCTCCGGTGAGCCTCGCGGTGCGTGTGCGCTCGTCCACATCAAACACCAGCGTCAGGTCGGGCTCGACGCTGTGCAAAGCGACCTTGCCCACCGCGAGAATGTCGTCGAACGCGACGCCGCCCGCGGTGCCCTGATAGGCGAGCGTGGACGAGATGAACCGATCGGCGAGCACCAGTTCGCCGCGTTCCAGAGCGGGAGCAATGCACTGTGCGCACAGCTGCGCCCGGCTCGCCATATATAACAGCACCTCGGTCGTCGCAGTCATCGCCCCGTGTTCACGGTCGAGCAGCACATCGCGGACGGCTTCGCCGATGGGGGTCCCGCCGGGTTCGCGGACTCGGCAGATGCTCACGCCTGCGTCGGTCGCGGCCTGTGCGAAGCGGTCGAGCTGGGTGGATTTGCCGCTGCCGTCGGGGCCGTCGAAGACCAGGAATCGGCCTCTGAGTGTTTGCATCCAGTTGGGGTCGTCTGTGCGCACGGCCGAGTGTACGGAGCGCCGCTCGGGCGTGGGGACCAACCTCGACAAGAGTTGGTAAGTCTTGGCAAGAAATCTCCGGCGACGGCCTGTTGCCACGCGACGCCATCCGGTACCGTGCGCACATGACCATCCGCACGCTGACCGCCTCGATCCTGCTCTTGTCGCTCGCAGCCGCCGCCCAGTCCCAAGAGCTCGACAACCTCGTCCACCAACGCCACACTCACAAGCACAACGAGCCCCACCCCGAGGTCGTTGATCCGAACCGATTTACTACCAACCGTGATTCGCCCGTCGTCCTGCCGCTGCCCACCGATCAGGACGCCTTCACGTTCGTCGTCTTTGGCGACCGCACGGGCGGGCCCGCCTCGGGCGTCAATGTGCTCGCCGATGCGGTCCACGACACCAACCTGCTCGAACCCGATCTGGTCATGACCGTCGGCGACCTCATCGACGGCTACAACCAGACCCCCGGCTGGACCGCCCAGATGCGTGAGTTCAAGGGCATCATGGACGAGCTGCTCTGCCCGTGGTTCCCCGTCGCGGGCAACCACGACGTCTACTGGCGAGGCCCCGAGGGCCAACGCCCACGCAACGAACACGACGCCAACTACGAGATGCACTTCGGCCCGCTGTGGTACGCCTTCGAGCACAAGAACTCCTGGTTCATCGTGCTCTACAGCGACGAGGGCAACCCGCAAACCGGCAACAAAAACTTCCGCCGACCCGAAGCGCAGCGCATGAGCCCCGAACAGTTCGCGTGGCTCGACACCACCCTCGAACGAACCAAAGACGCCGACCACGTCTTCATCTTCCTCCACCACCCGCGATGGCTCAAAGGCGGCTACGGCGACGACTGGGACCGCGTCCACACACGCCTCGTCCAAGCGGGCAACGTCTCGGCCGTCTTCGCCGGGCACATCCACCGCATGCGCTACGACGGACCCTTCGACGGCATCGAATACGTCACCCTCGCCACTGTCGGAGGTGGTCAGAGCGGGCTCGCACCCGACGCCGGGTATCTTCATCAGTTTCATACCGTGACCGTTCGCAAAGATCAGATCGCGCTTGCTTCGATCCCCGTGGGCGAGTTGCAGGACGTCCGCGACATCACGGGCGAGCTCAGCGATGAAGTCGGCAGGCTCGCGCGACAAGGGATCGTGCTTGATTCCTCGCTCAAAATGGAATCGAGTGGCCGCGTCTCGGGCGTGTTTACGCTCACCATCCGCAACCCCACGACGCAAGACGTCGAGGCCAACGTCACGCCCACAAGCGTTGACAGCAGGTGGATGTTCACGCCCGATCATGCCCACGCCCTCATCCCCGCGGGCGGCCAGAAAGTGGTCACCGTCCACGCCGACCGCATGGGCAGCGGCTCTTCCATTGAGACGCCGAGCACCATCGACCGCGCCTATCGGCGTCCCGAAGTCATCGCGAATCTTGACTATCTCACCCACGGTTTCCGCTACTCGGTGCCCGAAAGACGCATCGCAGTCCCGATCGAAGTCGAGCTTGCTGCACCGGCGAAGCCCGCAACCGAGCGGGTGCTCTCGACCAGCCGAGGCGCGATTGCGACGGTCGATGCCGAGCAGATCAAGCTGCCACAAGGTCCGTTCACGCTCGAATGCTGGATGCGTGCACGCTCATTTAGCAACCGTGTCGGGCTGATTGCCAAAACCGAAAACTCCGAGTACGCGCTGTTCGTCAGCAAAGGCAGACCGGACATGAGTGTCCATCTCGACGGGCGGTACGCGGTTGCCAAACCCCAAGGCACAACGCTCGAAACGGATCGCTGGTACCACCTTGCGGGCGTCTTCGATGGTCGCGAGCTTCGGCTCTATATCGACGGCAAGCTCGCCGCATCTACCTCCGCCAGCGGCCAGCGAAGAACCAACACCCTACCACTTATCATCGGCGCGGACGTCACCGGCGACGGCAACGCGGTATCGACGTTCGATGGA
This sequence comes from uncultured Phycisphaeraceae bacterium, assembly GCA_964448185.1. GTDB lineage: Bacteria > Planctomycetota > Phycisphaerae > Phycisphaerales > UBA1924 > OFTM382. Next base: position 40,479 of record CAYUVO010000004.1, on the reverse strand, counting down.
CAGATCGACGAAGTGCGCCTCTCGGCCTCGGCGCTCTACACCAAAGAATTCACGCCGCAGCGCAGGCTCGCGCCGACCGAGTCCGACGTGCTCTTGTTGCACATGGACGGCGCACAGGGGCCGTACCTGTTTGATGCATCGCCGAACGCTGCCCACGCGATGATCCGTGGCAAGGCGCAGATCGTCGAGCCTTAGGCTCCTGCTGAGCGGCCGTTCGCCCTACAGAATGCCTCTGATGGGCGCACCTCCGATCAATCAAGTAGCATGGAGCCCGCCATGGCCTCGCACCACCCCTGGACCAAACGATACAACCGACGGTGCTACATCCTCGCCGCGATTGCGGTCGTCGTGCCGTTGGCTCTGATAGGGATGTTTTACTTTCTCTTCCGCGGCATCATTCCGAATAAATATTACGGGTTCTTCGGATTTATGGGCTTGCTGGGCTTGGGGCAGTTGATCTGGCTCTTCCCCGTACGTCGTCGAATCGCCAAGCACGACGGCGAAATCTGCGGCAACTGCCTGTTCGCGCTCGCCGACCTGCCCACCGAAGGCATCTGTCCCGAGTGCGGCAGCACCTACGAGATCCAACAAACCCGTCGATACTGGCAAAAAGACCTCACGCTCAAGCTAAAAAATCCACCGCCGGAACCCACTCCTATAGAAATCCCGCCGCCTGCTGACGAAAAAACCGCTCCCTGATGGGCGCGGCTCGTTCAAAGATTTAGATTCCAACGCCGAGACTGGTCAGTCGTCCGATGAGTTTTTCTTCGGCGCTGCGCGATAGAAGAACGGGTTGCCAAAGAGCAGCCGATCAATCGACAACGCTCCCGATCCCATACAGAACATCGCGAGTGATGTCATCAGCAGCGAGAACTGCCACAACGGGGTCTGCCACGCCATCAGATTCAGCAACTCGTGATTCGGCAAAAACCCGAGCGTCGTCTGGCCCGACTGCATCGCAGGCCCGATCGTGGTCAGCCAAAGAGCACCCGCCATCGTCCCCGCGATACCCAGTGCGCTGAGCCGAGTCAGCAAACCCAACAGCAAGAACCCACCCGCGATCAGTTCGGTCCCCGCGACCGCCCACGCGAAGTATGTCGGCCACGGGTCGTAGTCCTTGGTGGCATCCACATCGAACCACAGCGCGATGGTCGGCTCGCCGCTCTGAGCATCAACGCCCGGGTGCATCGCGCGATCGAGCAACAGCGTGATCGCGTGCAACGACCGAGCCTCGACCGGCTCGGGGAACTGGTCGGCGGTATAACCCGGGCCGCCCGTCACGTTTTGCGAAAGCGGAGGGGGTGGAGGGGCATCTTGTAAACCCGGTTCGTCGTCGAGCGCTGGCGGCGGCGAGCCGTCGGGCTGACGGTTGTCGGGTCGGGTGTTAGGGGGGGTGTGGGGGGGGGGGGGGTGGTGTTGTTGGTATTTTTCATATTGCTGAGCGCGAGGGATGAACGCGATCGGGTCGATCTCAGCGGTTGGTGGAGCGGCCGCCGAGGGGGCTGCGATCACGCCATAGTTGGCGAGGGTCGCCGCGTCCTGACCCGCAAAATCGGCTCTGTACACCACTTTGGCGAGCCCCGCCCACATGAACGTGACCCCCAGGGCCAGCCGCAAGAAGATCGGTGCCCATCCAACCGCCAAAGACTCTCGCAAGCTCATCGTGCCATCCTTTCATTCTCGCCCTTATGGGGGCAAGAACGCTCTTGGGAGATGCGTCGGCTCTCCCTTCTTGTAAGACCTCATCGGCCCGCCCGAGCCTCATGCTACAACCCCTGGCATGGCCGGGCCTCCCCCCCCTCACCGTCCCTCTCTCCCTGATTCGGATCGCAGGCCGATGACTTTCGGGTTGTGGGCAGTACGATCAGGGACAACGCGGGCGTGGCGGAATTGGCAGACGCGCGAGATTTAGGTTCTCGTGGCCGAAAGGTCGTGCAGGTTCAAGTCCTGTCGCCCGCATTCTCTGGCAGCGGTTGGGCATGGTCGCGATAGCCCTGCAACCACCGGTCCGCCCACGCCTCGGCGCGATGCTGAGCCGTGAGAGCATCGACGCACGCCCAGCTCACATGCCCGAGCTTGCGACCCGCCCTGGGCTCCTTGCCATACAGATGCACCTTGAGCCCGGGCTCATCAAACGCCTGAGCCGGCGGCAGCTCCCCGATGAGGTTCACCATCGCAGCCCCACACGCCTCACCCTCCAGCACCGGATCGGCCAACGCCAGCCCCGTGACCGCTCGCAAATGCTGGCTGAACTGATCGGTGCTGCCCGCGTCGAGCGTCCAGTGACCCGAGTTGTGTACCCGCGGCGCGAACTCGTTGCCCATCAGCGTGCCGTCCGCTGTCTCGAACAACTCGAGCGTCAACACCCCTACATGATCGAGTGCCTCAACGAGTCGTTCGGCCAATCGCTCAGCGTGCGCACACACGGCATCAGCCCCGCCAGCCGGGGCGACCGAACAGTGCAGGATGCCATTGCGATGCACGTTCTCGGTAAGAGCAAACGAACGAACCCTGCCGAAGGCGTCGCGTGCGGTCACTACGCTGAGCTCTCGTTTGAACCTTACGAATGCTTCGAGGATGCACCCGCCGTTGGCGTGTTCGCCCACGTCCTGCCACGCACTGGCGATCGCGGAGCGATCACGGATCACGCGCTGGCCCTTGCCGTCGTAGCCGTCACGGCGAGTCTTGAGCACCGCGGGTAAGCCGACCGTTCCCGCTGCAGCTTCGAGTTCTTCGAGCGAATCGACCGCTGCATATTTCGGGGCCGCGAGCCCGATCGACTCGAAGAGACGCTTCTCTGCGATCCGGTCTTGCGTGATCCGAACCGATTCGATCCCCGGAAACACGCTCACGCCAGACTCGATAAGAACTTCAAGCGTGCGCACCGGCACGCTCTCAAACTCGATCGTGATAAAGTCACACCCCTCAGCAAACATGCGCACAGCATCAATGTCATCGAACCGACCCACGGTCAGCGGTGCCTCGCGCGACGCGCAGGCGTTTGGCTTATGGTCGAAGCACGCGACCTTGATATCCAGAGCGCGTCCTGCGCGAGCGAGCATCTGCCCGAGCTGCCCGCCACCAAGAACGCCCAGCGTGGTCATGCCCTCCCTACCTCCCCCAGCCCGGGCTCACGAGGATCGGGATGGTCCGTCACACGCTGGGTCTGTTCTGATCGGAACGCTTCGAGCTTGTTGGCGATCTCGGGGAACTCGTGCGCCAAGATCGCGCCTGCAAACAGCGCCGCGTTGATCGCACCTGCTCTGCCGATCGCCAGCGTCCCCACCGGAACCCCCGCGGGCATCTGCACGATCGAGAGCAGCGAATCCATCCCCGAAAGCGCCCTCGATTCCACCGGCACGCCGAGCACCGGGATCAACGTCTTGGCGGCGCACATCCCGGGCAGGTGAGCTGCCCCGCCCGCACCGGCGATCAGCACCCGAAGCCCTCTGGCTTGAGCCGACGAGGCGTATTCAAAGAGCACGTCGGGCGTCCTGTGCGCACTGACCACCCGCACCTCATGCGCGACCCCGAGCCGATCGAGCGTGCTCGCCGCGTGCTCCATGGTGTCCCAATCCGAGGACGAACCCATGATGAGCCCAACGAGCGGGGTTGAAACGGGGTTCGATGTATCGGCTTTTGTGGACATCTTTGTACGAAATATACAAGCTCGGAGGCATGAATCAGAGCCTCACAACATCAGCCTAGCAACCATGCACATTGCTGGCACCTCGCAGCATCCTTGAGTAGTTTGCCCCATATACAGAGATACCATCCCCTTCCTGTGCCGATCCTGAGCTATCGCTCTCTCAACATCCTCCTGCTTCTGGAGTTCCCCGTGGCTTGTCGAGTTGTGCTTCTTACCGATCACAGCCTCATCGGCTGGTCCCTCGAACGAATGGTCGCTCAGCGACCGGGCTTCGAGATCGTGCTCCAGCACGGGCTCGAACCTGATGCAGGCCCCCGGCTCGAACTCGCACGCCCGGATCTGGTCGTCGTGGACGTTAGCCAGCGTTCGGGGCTCGTCATCGGGTGTGTGCGCGGGCTCGCCGAGATCGTCGAACCATCGAGAATGCTCGTGCTGCTCTCGGTGATGCACGATCGCTTGGCACGCGAGCTCGTCTCCAACGGCATCGGTTCGGTCGTCCTCGCATCCGACCGGGTCGAACACGTCGGTGCCGGGATGGACGCGGTCGCCGATGGGCGCAGGGCTCACTCGCCCGCGGTCGAGGCCATGATCGAGAGCGGCGAGAATGGAACGCTATCAGAAAGCGACCCCTTGGCACAGGCTGCCAGTGACAGCATCTGGGATCGCGTCAGCGGGCTTTCTCGCCGGGAGCACGAGGTGCTGTGCCTGATTTCGGAGGGGCTCACCAAAAAGCGGATCGCTGAGCATCTCGGGCTGAGCGTCAAGACCGTGGACAACCACGCGACGAGCCTGATGAACAAGCTCGACATTCACGACCGCGTGGGGCTGGCCCGGTTTGCGTTCCGCGAAGGGCTTACCCAGCCATAAAGAGCCCGCGTCCGCCTGCTTACTCGAAGTACGACAAGTTGAGCTGGATGTAGTTTGACCACTCGCCGGGCAGGTCTTCTTCGGGGAAGATCGCCCGCACGGGGCATTCGTCGACGCACAAGCCGCAATCGATGCAGGTGTCCGGGTCGATGAAGAGCTGGTCTGCCGACTCGAAGTCGGGATTGTCTTGGGTCGGATGGATGCAGTCCACCGGGCAGACCTCGACACACGACGTGTCCTTGGTCGCGATGCACGGCTCGGCGATGATATGAGTCATAACGCAGGCTTCTCCCGCAGAAGAGGGTAGGTTGAGGGGCGCAGTCGCCCGCCTGTATGGTTGCAGGGCCGGGGTGCAACGTCCACACCCAGAGCATGCCAACGCCGATTCTGTTCCAGGAGCGATCCACATGAGCCATCACCACCGAACCCCTCACAGAATGCCGACAACGATCTTGAGCTTCTGGCTCGCCTTGGCGGGTGTCTTGGCGGTCTCACCAGCCATCGGCCAGCCGGAGAACCCCTTGGTCGAGCGGCTTCTTGAGGGGGTCCAGACGATCGACGCTCCGGGGCTGCCCGGGCCGATCGCGGTCTTCGGCGACGAGGCATTCGTGGTCGTCACGCCCCGCACCAAGTCCGATAGCCAGCCCGCTCAAGCGGTCGTCGCAGCGGCTCGGTGGGGAGAAGGCCGAGTGGTCGTTTTTGGCCACGGCGGGTTTTTAGCCGCCACCGGGCACGACACGCCCCGACTGCTCGCCAACACGGCCCGATGGTGTGCGAATCAAGAAGGCACCCTGCGGGTCTGGGGAGCGACGGCTGCAATCCTCGAAGCACTCGCAGCCCACAACATCCCCGTTGAAATCGTCACGGGCAACTGGCGCGAGCACTTGGGTGGCCTCGACTTGTTGGTGCTCGACACACACAAGCTCGAAGCCGAAGCGGACCGCGAGGCTGTGCGCACGTTCGTGGTCGATCATGGCGGCGGGTGGATGACCGCGGGGCTCGCGTGGGGCTGGCTCCAGCTCAATCCGGGCAAGGTCATCACCGACCACCCGGGCAATAAGATCCTCACTCGCGCCGGGCTTGCGTTCGCCGACGGCACGGTCGCTGAGAATCCGGGCGATCTCTATAAAGTTCAACCCGAGCCGATGCCTTGGGTCCATGCGGGCAGCGCGATCGAGGCGTTGGACACCGGCACGATCTCGGATGCTCACCGGGCCAGTGCGGGCGCGTCGGTAGCTGCTGCCATGCGCACACTGGGGCGTGATCGCAACCCGTTGCGCCGTCGGCTGGAGGAACTGCTGGCGCGTGACAGCGATTCGTTCGATGAGCTGTACCGCGACATGCACGCGCGGGGCTTGACGTGGAAAGACCACACGCTCGCGCGGCTCGGGATCGAACAGTTCATGATCGAAGCGTTCGATGCGCCGCCCGAAGCGGTCTCCAAGCATCCGTCGGCAAACGGATTTCCGGGAAACGTGCCAACCGATGCGCCGCGATCAGTGCGCACCGGCAACGTCGATACCACCATCCCCGGCTGGCGAGGCACAGGGTTCTATGCGCCCGCGGGCGAAGTCGTCACGGTGACGTTTGACAATGACTTCTCAGAGACGGGCCTCGTCATTCAGATCGGTTCGCATCTTGATCCCGAGTCTCGGGGCTCGCTCAACCGGCTGCCGCGAGTGGTGCGCAGGTTTGTGGTTGATGCGCCCAGTGTGCGCATCGCTAACTCGGTGGGCGGCTTGATCTATCTCGACGTACCCAAAGGCTTCGCTGCCGATGCGGTTGCGTTGAGCATCGAGGGCGCGGTCGAGTCGCCTCTGTTCACGTTGGGACAGACGAGCGCCGAGCATTGGGAGACGTTGCGCGTCGCCCCGGGTCCTTGGGCGGAGTTAGAAAGCCGAGAGATTGCGTTGACTGTGCCGAGCGCAGTCGTGCGTTCGCTCGACAACCCGGCAGCACTCATGGAGTTCTGGAACAAGGTCGTGCGCGCGCAGGGCAGCCTCGAACCTCGCCGAATGAACGGCATGGGTGATCGACAGGCGAGGCTTGTGCCGGACATCAGCGTGAGCTGGGGGTATATGTACGCCCCGGCGAACCGCCCACTGACGATCCCGATGAGCAGTGCTGCGGACCTTGTGAATCTCGACGGGCTGCTCGACCAAGACGGCGGCAACGTGTGGGGCTTCTTCCACGAACTCGGGCACTGGCATCAGAACTCGATGTGGACGTTCGGCGGCACGGGCGAGGTGACGGTGAACTTGTTTACGCTGTACGCGCTGGACAAGGTCTGCGGCATCGCTCCCTCAAAGGCTCGCAACTTTACTTCGGAGAAGATGCTGAGTGATATGCGCGCGCACGCCGAGGCAGGCTCGCCGTTTGATGTGTGGAAGCGCAAGCCGTTCTTGGCGCTGACGATGTACGTTCAGCTCCAGCAGGCGTTCGGATGGGAGCTGTACGAGGATGTGTTCGCCGAGTATCGGGCGCTGCCCGAGAACGAGCGTCCAAGGAGCGACGCGGACAAACGCGACCAGTGGCTTGTGCGGACCAGCCGATACACAGGTCGGAATCTGGGCGAGTTCTTTGAGGCGTGGGGCGTGCCGACGAGCGAGTCGGTGCGCGCGTCATTGAGTGACCTGCAGGTGTGGATGCCCGAGGGGTGGTAAACACAGCGTCCCCCTCGCTCACACTCGGGGCTTGTCAAGATCGCGAGAAGCATCGTGGAGAAATCGAAAGGGGGGCGTTGTCTCCATGGCACCCAGAGTTGATATTCTGCGGCAGCGTTACTCAGCGGGCTCGGAATCATCCGTGTTGTCGTAGCAATCGGCGAGTGCTTCGGGTCCGTGCTGAATGAGGATCAGTGAGAGCAGGTCGAAGTTTTGGCCGCACTCGGGGCAACGCCCCTCATTGCCCAGAGCGAGCAAGTCGTACCGGCACTTGGGACACGCTACGCGAAGGTTTGAATCAAGGCGGGCAAGGTCTGGTTGCGCCTGAGATTCCCAGCCGGGATCGACGCTCTCTGCGTTCATCAGAGTGAGAATCTCGCGAGCGAGCGGGAGGTCCGCCTTGTCCGCAATAACCACGTCATGGGGTGATCCGACGCCCGCGCCGGTGTACGGGCCCAGCGTTTGGAGGAGCCCGCCCTCGACGGATGCAACGACGCCGCGAGCTTTGAGTTCGGCGACTGCAAGTTGTGCGCGGAGCACATCGGAGTATCTATACACCAAGTACATGCTGTGAGCATACATCAAACGCGGCGCATCTCAAAGAAGGGCTTGTGAAGAAGCCCCCGCGCTCACACTCAGGGCTTGTAGTGGTCCATCAAACTCGGCGACGACGTGCCAACATGCCCAGGCCTGCGAACGCGACGATGCCGACGCCCGGTGCGGGCACGAAGAAGACGTTCGACTGCATCGGCCCGGTATCGAGGTTGAACTGCATCAGGTCGCCGAGCGTGAGCCCTTGGATCTCCGAGAGCCACGGCAGCAGGTCCGGGTCGTTGAGATAGAAGAACCGATCGCCATCACGCATGCGCGCAAACTGGTCGATCATGATCGCTTCAAAGAGCGAGCCCTCGATCGCGTCGAGCATTTCGAGCTCGGCCATCATGCCGATCCATGCATCGACGTCGTTGGAGGAGTACATGTCTGCCATGCCCGGAAAGTCCATGATGAGGTTGGATTCATCGAGGCCATAGGCGACGCGGAGGGCGTTGTAATCGCCGATGCCGTGATCGCGTCCTCGCATGAGGTTGAGGCTCATGAGGTCGAGCCCGCCTTCACCGGGGTTGCCGAAGAGGAAGTTACGGACGCCGTCGATGACCTGTGTATCGAGCGTTTCGGCCTCATTGCGGGTCATGCCTGCGAGAATTTCGTCGACCGCTGACGGGTTATCGAAGACCGACGGATTGAAGAAAGCGTCGCGGAGTCCCAGCTCACCCGTGCGTTCGCCTTGGGCGTTGAACATGGGCATGGTTTCGTTGAGCATGGTGTGCCCGAAACGGAAGGCGGTGGTGGAGAACTCGATGGAGATGCTCGGGTCGACGTTCTCGTCGTAGCCCTGATACTCGTCGAGGTTGATGCCCAGCGACGGGAGCCACTCTTCGTAGGTGATCTTCTGAATCTCGGCACCGACGATTTTGCGTGCGGTCTGGTAGACCCTCTCGTCGTCCCACGCGGGCTGCTCGGCGCTGATGCGATCGGCCCAGCGGTTGTGCTCACGGACGAACATGGTGTGAGTTGCGGTGAGCCCTGATTGTTCGTTGGATCTGATGTCGCCTGCGAGGAAGAGGTCTGGGCTTGGGCCGCCGGCGTTTTCAAGCCCGCCGGTGTTGCGGGGCATGAGGTTGCCCGCTGACGTGGCCATGCGTCCACCGTTGAAGCTGCGGAGGGCGTTGGCGCGGGTGGTGTTTGAGCCGTAGACGCCCGAGCCGTCGAGGAAGTGGGTGATGGAGTTGGCGAACTGGCGGGGCGCGGTGACGCCTTGAGAGAACTGCGAGCGGTTCATCGTCATGGTTTGGGTGCCCGTCGATCCCGGATCGAAGAAGGGGTCGCCCATGGGCACGTCGATGGTGAGGGTTTCGGAGTTGCCTTCGAGGGCCAGCGAGAAGTCGTGGTCGATGAACTGTCCCCATTGGACGAACATGCTTGAGAGGCCACGGGTGCTGCCGCTGGCGGTTTGTGTGCCCATCGAGTTGGAGACGGCTCTGGGCGAGCTGCGGATCATCGGGCTTCCGAGGCCGTCGGCGTATTGGGCGGCGGCGTTACGGATAGTCAGCGTGCCGTTGGCACCGAGGGTGGGGTTGAGGAGGTTGTTGGAAGAGCCGTCGATGGTTCTCCAGGTCTGTGCGTTCGCTGCGGTGCAGACCATTGCGGTACCGACGATTGCCACCATCGCTCTTGTGCTGAGCATGCCACCACTCTCCTTGGGTATTGGATTCTCTGTGAGTTCTCTCTGGCTCTCTCTTGTTCAGGGTGCGGGGGACGGGGGGGGACGGGGAGCCCGAATCAACGCACCTCTACCTCTTATTTACCACGCGGTTGGGGCCAAGGCCAACGGATCTGGGACTCTGCGGGCGCATTGCGTGAGATTCCTGATTCGAGGCCGCCGGGCACCGCGGCCGTGAGCCGCTAGAATCACCTCGTGCTATGAGCCGGCCTTGCTGCCGATCTGTATTTGTACGGGCTTTCTAGAGTTCTGCTGTTTGAGCAACGCGAGTTGAGTATCGGAGGCCATTGTGGGCAAAGCCAGCTACACCGACACCCCTGAACACGGGCTCCTGCGGCGAGTCCCGACACCTCCCTTTGGGGAGTTCGCCGATCGGCACACCGTGTGGTATGACGAATACGTCAAGACCGGCGGGTACGAAAGCCTCCGCAAGACGCTGGCGATGAAGCCCGAAGACGTGACGGCCGAGGTCAAGAAGTCGGTGCTGCGTGGCCGTGGCGGAGCGGGTTTTCCGACGGGGCTCAAGTGGACGTTCCTGCCGCCGGTGCCCGATGGCAAGTTACCCGGCGAGCCGGGGGCCGAGCGGTATCTTGCGATCAATGCTGACGAATCCGAACCGGGCACGTTCAAGGATCGGCTGCTGATGGATTTCGATCCGCACGGCCTGTTCGAGGGCATCGCGATCTGCTGCCACGCCTGCAAACTCAACAAGGCGTACATCTTCATCCGCGGCGAATACCACCACCAGGCACACGTCCTCGAACAAGCACTCAAAGAAGCCTACGACAAGGGCATCTTCGGCCCCAAGGGTGTGCAGTTGTCTGCCGAGGCGGGCGAACAGTTCCAGGTGGATTGCTATGTGCATCGCGGAGCGGGCGCTTATATCTGTGGCGAAGAAACGGGATTGCTTGAGGCGATCGAGGGCAAGCGGGGCTGGCCACGGATCAAGCCTCCGTTCCCGGCGATCAAGGGGTTGTTCGGCAAGCCGACGATCATCAACAACGTCGAGACGCTGATGCACCTGCCGACGATCATTGAGCACGGCGCTGAGTGGTTTATGGGTCAGGGCGTTGAGTCGGCGATCGGCGGGCCGCCGTCGTATGGCACCAAGCTCATGGGCGTGAGCGGTCACGTCAACAAGCCGGGGGTGTATGAGTGCGAGCTCGGGATTCCGCTGCGAACGCTCGTCGAAGATCTGTGCGGCGGGATGCGCAACGGCAAAGCCTTCAAGGGCGCGATCGCGGGCGGCATCTCGATGGGGATTCTGGGCCCCGACCAGTTTGATGCCGAACTCGACTTTGATATCGGGCGTCGGTACAACGTGCTGGGCTTGGGGACCGCCTGCCCGACGGTGTTCGACGAGGACACGGACATGGTCGCGGTGGCCCGGAACATCAGCCGGTTCTTCAAGCACGAGAGCTGCGGGCAATGCACGCCATGCCGCGAGGGCTCGGGGTGGCTCTACCAACTCATGACGCGGATCGAAGAGGGCCACGGCAAGACCAAGGATCTCGATCTGGCGCTGGAAGTGGCGACGTCGATGGGCTCGATGCCCGGCACGACGATCTGCGGCCTCGCCGACGGCAACAACTGGGCTCTGCGAACGATCATGAACAAGTATCGTGATGAGTTCGAGGCTCGTGTGAGTCGTTCGATGGTGCCGGTGACGGTGAGCGTCGGAGCGATGAGCAAGGGGTGAGGGGGAGTGAGCGAGTGTCGGCGCTTGCAACCGAGCTTTCTTTGAACGGATTCGCTACGCCGCAGAATGTGTGCAGCCAATCCACATTAGACCTGCTTGGAAAACTCACTGACAAGGCACACCAACCCACCGGCCGAAGGCTGGGTGGCTTGCGTTCGCCATTTGAGGTAATCCCTGATCTCCTTGAAGTATTACGAACAACCGGCCTTGCTCCGCTCATGCTCTCTGTATGCGATAGCAAGCCATCGCTTGTTCGAGCGATCTTGTTTGACAAAACGCCTCAAGCAAACTGGCTTGTCCAGTGGCACCGCGACACAACGATTGCAGTTGCTCAAAGACACGAAGTCGATGGATTCGGCCCGTGGTCAATCAAGGACGGAGTCGTGCAAGTACGTCCGCCAAACGAAGTGCTCGATTCGATGGTGACGGCCCGGCTTCATCTGGACGATTGCCCAGAAAACAACGGACCTTTGCGAGTGATGCCGCGATCACATAAAGACCTGAGCATTGAGCCGGATGAGCACCAAGCGGTTACCTGTGTTGCTCGGGCAGGCGATGTTGCCCTTATGAAACCTCTCGTTCTCCATGCGTCGGCAAAGTCTCAAGGCGGTTCGCGTCGGCGCGTGTTGCACATGGAGTTTTCGGCGGATGACCTGCCGGTTCCCCTGTGTTGGCATGAGAGGCTTTCGATTTAGCTCCCCCTCGCTGACACTCGGGGCTTGTCAAGAGCGCATCAACCAGCGTGGAGAAATCGGAGCGATGAGCAAGGAGTGAAGGAGGGGAGCAGGGCACAAGATCTTGTGGTGTCGCGGTTTGTACGGTTCTGTAGGTGCTATCAATTTACTATCAATGTCTATCAAATTGATAGACACGCCCCTCGCAAAACACTATCATTGAGTGTCGTTTATTGAGAGCACCCTTTGGCAAAAATCGACTCCTCCCCTAACTTGCTTGATATCTGGACTCGGCGCGGCGCTGAAGTTGTCGGGCAAACGCTCGAAAACCCTGAGTATCAAAGCGCCGCTCGTGAGGCGAACAAAGCCTACCGCCATTGGCACAAGATCCAGTTTATTGCTCGTGACAGTGGGCTGGACCCCGAGTTGCTCTGGCTCACCATCAAGCTTGGAAGATCGTTTCGCAATCAGCACTTGCCGTTCACAAGCAACCAAGGGGAACCTCTCCAGTACACGGTGCCTGATCTCGTACAGCGTGAACTGATGCTTGTTGACCAGCAACTCGCGGGGCGACTTGCACTTGATGGCGAAGAGAGAATTCCAGCAGACTTGAGCGATCGATATATCGTCAGTTCTCTTATGGAAGAGGCAATCGCTTCGAGCCAGCTCGAAGGCGCATCGACCGTTCACAGAGTTGCCAAAGACATGCTGCGTCGAGGGCGGGATCCAAGGAACCGTGACGAGCGGATGATCCTCAATAACTATCGCGCTATCCAGTGGATCCGCGAGCACAAACACGAACCGCTCACTCCATTGACGCTGATTGAAATGCAGCGGATGCTCACCGAAGGAACGCTGGAGAATCCAGACGAATGCGGCCGGTTCCGATTGGTAAGCGAGCCGGTTGTTGTAGAAGATCCCTACGGAGAGGTTCTTCATGAGCCGCCACACGCATCGACTCTTTCACCAAGGCTGGAGAAGCTCTGTGCGTTCGCCAACGAAGATGCGCGACATGCGGAGCCGTTCATCCACCCTGTACTGCGTGCTTGCGTACTACACTTCCAACTCGCATACGACCATCCATTCTGCGACGGGAACGGCCGAACCGCACGGCTTTTGTTTTATTGGCTGATGCACCGCTCTGGATATTGGATGTTCGAGTACCTGCCGCTGTCTCGGCTCATCCTTCGCGGGCCGGCCAAGTACCAGCTCGCATTTGAGTATGTTGAAACCGATGAGTTTGACCTGACCTATTTTCTAGTCTATTCCGCAAGGCTCATATCGATGGCCCGTGGTGAACTCACCGAGTATCTCACCCGAAAGCGGAAAGACACTCTCGAAGCAAGACGCGTGTTCGCCCAAGAGAACATGAACGACCGGCAACGGGTCTTTCTCCTTGAGTCCACGGAACGCCCGGATCACGAATGGACGATTGAAATCTATCAGGCTATCTACGGCATCGCGTATGGAACCGCTCGTTCAGACTTGCTCCATCTCGAGACAATGGGATATCTTCGTCGCCAGCAAGTCGGGAATAAGTATGTCTTCACTACATGTGATCCATCGCCAAAACATTGATGACTCGCCCCTCTCTCGGGTATTGTGTAACTGTGCTGATTCTCACGATCATTCAGGGGCCTAACAAGGGACGGGCGTTCCGCTTGCCGGCGAACGAGCCGCAGCTCATCGGGCGGTCGAGCGAGTCGCTCCCCATCAACGACGACACCGTGAGCAGGCGTCATGCCGAGTTGACCCCCGACGACGGGGCGTGGTATCTCCGCGATCTTTCGAGCCAGAACGGAACCTATCTCAACGGCACCAAGATCACCGGACGCAGGCGGCTGCACCCGGGCGATCAGATCCGCGTGGGCGGTTCGGTCTTGGCGTTCGGCGATGAAGACAGCGCCTCGGGCGAGTCGGTGGTTCGGCTGCTCGATGAGGAGTTCGTAGACTTTGATATCGAGCGAGCGATGCCGTCGAACGATGATTCGATGGTGCTTTCCGAGCCCGAGCCGACCGCGGCAGCGGTGGACCACCTGCGGGTGATCTATCAGCTCACGACGCTGACCACGCAGTTGCTCGACCGCGAGCAGTTGTTGGAGGAGGCGTTGTTGTTGGTGCGCGAGGAGTTCAAGCCCGAGCGGGGCGTGATCGTGCTGCTCAACGCGGACGGCTCGATGGGCCAGACGTTCGTCATGCCCGGGAGCAAACCCGCAACGCTCACCTCAACGAGCACCAAGGCGGGCGAAAAAGAAGTCCCCTCGATCGGAGTTTCCAAGACCATCCTGCAGCATGTGGTCAACCGCTCCGAGGGCGTGCTGAGCACGAACGCGATGAGCGATCGACGATTCGCCAAGGGCGACAGCGTACAAGGCTACGGCATCCGCAGCGCGATCTGCTCGCCCATCCGGTTCCGCGACCGTGTGTTCGGCGCGATCTCGATCGATTCATCCCTCGCAAACTACACGTTCACCGAGCAACAGCTCGCACTCATGAACGCGATCGGTCAGCACACGGGTCTTGCGCTCGCCAATGCGGACCGCTACGGCGAACGGTTGCAGACCGAACGCCTGGTGACGATCGGGCAGACGGTTGCTTCGCTGAGCCATTCGATCAAGAACATTCTTCAAGGGTTGCGTGGCGGCGCGGATGTCGTCGAGATGGGCTTGCGCAAGCGTGATCTCGAAGTCGCAGCCAACGGCTGGCCCATTCTCAAGCGGAATCTGGATCGGATCATGGGGCTGACGCTCAACATGCTGGCGTTTAGCCGCGAGCGTTCGATCGAGCTGGAGTTGCAGCCTGTTCACAGCGTGATCAATGACTGCGTGGCGCTGCTCGAAGGACTGGCGACCAGCAAGCAGGTCGCGTTGATTGTTGACTACGACAGCGAGATGCCCCCGATCCCGATCGACGCGAGCTTGATGCACCAGGCGATGATGAATCTTGTGGGCAACGCGATCGAAGCGGCTGGCGATCAGCACGGCGCCGTGACGATCCGCACGATGTTCCGCGTAACCGATCCTCTTTTGGGCGAAGGTGCGACGTATGCGGATATTCAGGTGATTGATAACGGACCTGGTATCCCGACGGAGATTCAGCGGCGGATCTTTGAGCCGTTCTTTTCGACCAAGGGCACGCGGGGCACCGGGCTCGGACTCGCGGTCACCAAACGCATCGTCGAGGAACACCGTGGCCGAATCAAAGTCGAGAGCTCTGGCGAGAACACGGGGACGATCTTTACGATCACGCTGCCCGCGGATTCCGCTGCCGATCCGTCGGCGACGACCAACGCGCCCGCCGATCGCCACGACCCGTTCTCGGCTCACTGACCATGAGCAGCACACCGATCCAACTCTCGCCGCATCGCCCCCGGCATCGCACCATTCTGCACGCCGACATGGACGCGTTCTTTGCCTCGGTCGAGCAACTCGACGATCCTTCATTGCGTGGCAAGCCCGTGCTCGTAGGCGGCGCGGGCAAACGAGGCGTTATCGCGGCTGCGAGCTACGAAGCGCGCAAGTTTGGATGCAGGTCCGCAATGCCCACCGCGATCGCGCTGCGCCGCTGCCCGCACGCAATCATTCTGCCCGGGCGATTCTCACGCTACAGCGAGATCTCGTCGCGTGTGTTCGGGATCCTGGGAGATTTTTCACCGGTGATTGAGCCGTTGAGTGTGGATGAAGCGTTTGTAGACGTCACGGGTTCGCACGCGGTGTGTGGCGACGGTCCGACGATCGCACGAGCGATCCGCGCACGCATCAAGCACGAGCTTGGCCTGACGGTTTCGGTCGGCGTTGCGACCAACAAGATGGTCGCCAAGGTGGCTTCGGACGCAGACAAACCTGATGGGCTCACGGTGGTCGAGCCGGGCAGCGAGGCCGCGTTCCTTGCGCCGATGTCTGTTGCGGTCATCCCCGGGCTCGGACCCGCGAGCGTGCGCCGGCTCAGCGCGATCGGCTTGCGCACCGTCGGCGAACTCGCGATCGCACCGCTCGACCAGCTCCGATCGGTCTTCGGCGAACACGCCGAGAGTGCGCACCGCAAGGCGATGGGCATTGATGATCGGCCCGTGCGCACGGACCGCGAACGCAAATCGATCAGCCAGGAACGCACGATGACCGAAGATCTCGCAACGCCCGAGCAGGGACGTGCGTTGTTGTTGTGGCATGTCGAGAGCGTCTCGCATCGGCTGCGAGCAAAGGGCTTGGTCGCGGGGGGCATCTCACTCAAGCTCCGGTACGGGGACTTTGAAACAGTCACTCGCTCGGCAAGCATCAATCCCGCGAGCAGTCGCACCGATGAGCTTTGGAGCGTGGCACAGAGGGTGTATGCGCGCTGGGTGGGCGAGGGCTGGAAGCCATTGCGGTTGCTGGGATTTGGTGTAGACCGCTTGGCGGATGCGGGCACGCAGAGCGTCGGGCTCTTTGAGCAAGAACAGCAGACGTCGCCGCTCGACGCGGCCAAGGACGCGGTGATCGACCGCTTCGGCAAACACGCGATCACTCCCGCGGGCGCATTGACGCGCCAACGCAAGGACCGCTGAGACGTGTTCACTCGCTGTGTGTATTCACTCAGACGAACGCGTTTTGACCGGCCGGCGAGAGCAAGAGCATCAGCTAGACCGAACAGGCCTGCTCCCTGATCGCCTCGACCAGCGGGGCGTGGATCGCTGGGGCAGCACAGACGATGCCGCGGTTGCGCGTGAGGCGTTCGCCGGTCGAGAAATCGAGCTCTTGGCCGTCGATGTCGGTGACGATTGCCCCGGCTTGCTGGGCGATCAACGAGCCCGCCGCGTGATCCCAGATCGCTTCGACATAGCCGGGCCTGCTGGGCAGACGCAGGTACGCATCGGCCTGGCCGCGAGCCACCGCAGCATACTTGGCTTGGCTGTCCATCTTGAGGCGCTCGCCAAGAACAAAGCCGTGCTCGGCGAGTGCTCGAAACGATCGCCCCGACCAGTCCGTCTCGGAGTACGCCCCTTCGACCGAGCCGGTGGTGACCAAGGGGCGATCGGATTCGTTGCAATGAACTCGGGCCGAGACGCTCGGCGCATGCTCGCCGCGAATGGGTTCGCAGCGTGTCGCTTCGTGTTCGCTTGCGATAAACAAGCAGCCGGTGCCGTGCGGGATGGCTTCGAGTTGTGCTGTGTCGAGCGAGAGATTCGGACAGCCCATCACCGCGACCACCGGTCGGCCGCGGACGATGTACGCCAGCGCAATCGCGTACTGCTGACCCCGCAAGAAGCCTTTGGTGCCGTCGATGGGGTCGAGCGTCCAGAAGCCTTCATCGCGCGGCTCGGCGTTGCCTAGGTCGATCGCGTCGAGGAGCTGGGCTTGTGTGATCTCAGGAAGCACCCAACGGGCCGCTTCGAGCGTGGCGTCGAGCTGGCTTGCGTGCACTGGCTGGCGAAGAAAGCTGCTGTCCTCCTCGCCCACGAGCACGAGTGACGGGTCCTGCTCAGCCAGCATGGTTGCGATGGCCGCTTGGCTCGCGAGATCGGCGACGGTCACCGGCGAGGCGTCGTCCTTGGTGATCGCACGGACTTCATCGAGCCGGGCCTGCACACGGGTCGTGACGATGGCGGCAGCCCTGACCGCAGCAATCGCAACAGGCAAAAACGAGGCGGGCAACACATCTGGGCTCGATTTCATTGTGGACAATAGCCAGAGATCCTCCGTGATCTTGTGCCCCTTGTGTGTGTGCCCCACAGGAAACTCATGATTTCGTGACGGATCTCTTGAGCCCGAGCATCTCTGTGTTCTGACCCGCCCATCGGGACCGTGCGTCGCGGCACCTTCATCGAAACTCTGATGCTCTGGTGGAGTCCAAACAGGGAGAACGCAACAATGATCCAACCAACCAAAGCCGTCGTAGGGGTAGGCGTTTTGTGCTTAGCTGCAGCGGGCGTGCTCGCCTGGCAAGTCACCAAACAGTTCGGAGGCAGCTCCTCGGTCGTCTCGGCGAACACAGCAGTCGCAAAGACTGACGACCACGGCCCCCCGCGCCGAGGCGTGCCCAACATGGGCGAGGGCACGGGCCTGCGCGTCCCGGGCGGGGCTGGTGACGGCGAAGAGTTCGCGTGGAACAGCGACAACATGACGCCCGAAGATATGGCTGCGATCGACGCCCAGATGACGCTCAACAGCGGCACACCTTCAGACGAATCCATGGACTTCGAGCTGTTCGATACCTCGGTCGCCGACGTGATGCTGATGGAAAAAGCCATCGAGGCCAAGCTCACCTCCGGCGAATGGTCAGAGGTCGCAAAGGCCTGGAGGTCGTTCGTCCAACCCCTCATCGACGGCGATGCGACAGCGTTCGCAGCTGCGGTGGGTGATCTCGGCGGCGTCTCGGATGGTGCCGACGGCGTGTACAACAACCTTTCGGGATACCTCATGGGAGCCGCGGTGGCGTGGGAGGCGAGCAAGATCCGTCGGGCCAACGTCGATGGCGGTCCCAATATGCCCGCGCTGCCCAACATCCCCGGAATGAAGCTGCCCGAGGGCGCGGTTCCGATGATGGCGATGACGAACGTCACCAACGACGATCAAGGAAACGAGAAGAAGACGCATTCGGTCAACATGCCGCTCACGGGCCTGTTCCCAGCACTCCGCGAGGCCAACGACCGCACGCGATACCTCGAAATCTGGACACCGTCACGGCTCAAGGATTCAAAGGGAGACAAAGCCGATCTTGGCTTGAGTGTGTTCATGGCACGGGTGAACAACCAGTGGACCCCCGCCGGACTGCGCATGGGGCTGCGGTCCGACAAAGCCAACTCTCGCTTTAGCGAGGCGATGAGCGCGGCCCGTGCCACTCGCCGCCAACGCACCATTCAAAACGACGAAGACGATGGGGGTGAAGGATGAAACGTCAAAGCATTTCTCTCACGCGCGGCTTTACGCTCATCGAACTGCTCGTCGTCATTGCGATCATCGCGCTGCTCATCGGGATCTTGCTCCCGGCTCTGGGCGGCGCGCGCGAATCAAGCAGGCAGATCCTTGCTCTGAGCAACGCGCGATCGGTCGCCCAGAGCTTCTCGCTGTACCTCGGCGACAACGACGACCGCTACCCCTACATCGCGCCAGTTTCCATGACGGGCATCCCGGGCGGCTTCGGGGGCATCGCGGTCAAGTGGTACCCGGGGAACACCTTCATCGCCACCAGCGATATCTTCGCGATGGAGTGGGCGTGGCCCGCGGTGCTCACAAGCATCACTCCCTGGGAAGAGGCCTACGCAACGTGGGTTTCGCCGGGACTGCCCACCGAGCTGCCCACCGTTGACGATATCGACTTCGAGGATCCCGAGTTCTCGCCCGGCGAGATGATCTCGTGGCGCTATTCCAACAGCTTCATCGCAGACCCGGATCTCTGGAGCGACAACCCGCCCACCGATGAACCCCTCCGCGCGGTGCGTGATAGCGAAGTGGTCTTCCCGTCACAGAAGGTGCTGTTCTGGGACACGCATCTCGCGTACCTGCGGAGCCGACCCGATCTCAAGGGCGGGCACTGGAACGCGAACACGCCGATGGCGTTCCCCGATGGACACGCTGCTGCGGAGAATCCGACCGAGGCGACTGATCCCTTCGCCAATGTCCGCGCCAACGGCCGAGCGTTGCGACTCCACGACACCGCCAAGGGCGTTCGCGGCCACGATTATTGAGCGAGCTGATCTGTGCTTTGTGATTCATCTTCATCCGACGAGTCAGGCGGATTCGTGTTTGAAGCGGGCTGATTTCGATTCTGTTTATTCCACCAAATGGTCGCAGGAATCGCAAGCACCGCAACGCCCACCATCGATGCTCCCGCGGCAGCATTGGCCCAAAGAGCAACCACACCACCCACAATAATGACGGCTATAAAAATTATTCCCCCCACAGTGGCCGTCCATTTACGTTCTTCGTGCGTCAAGCGGCGAGACTCAATCTCGCTATCAATCAACTTGTGTTCGATCGCATGCCGATGAGCCTGCTCTCGCTCTGACCTCGCGACGATGATGTCGGGATACGCCGGATTGATTTCGCCGAACGCTTGCAGGATTGTTGGAGGTGGCAATGGTCCTGAAAAGGAAGCAAACGTGCTCATGCTCATAGTTGCAGCATCTTCGCCCGGCTCAGTCTGTGAAGAGCTGGAGTTGGTCGGGGGCGGCGAGGGGCTCGGAGAGGCCAAGCCGTCGTTCGTATTCTGATTCGGAGACGGATTCGAGCTGTCGTTTGATGGAGGTTCGGACATCGTCCGGCAGTGTATCAACGCTCCGCAGCATGGCGCGTCGCAGATCCGACATGATGAGTTCGGTATCGCTGGGACGATTCTTCATGAGCCATTTCAGGTTCATCACGAGTCGTTCATGCGCAGGATCCTCGTCCAGCCACACATCTGCGACCGATCCGATCCTGCTCAAAAAAGAACGACGAAACGTGCTCATGTATACCTAATCCTATCGGCGGAGAACCTCTGGGTACAACACCGTGGTGTCCCATCTACCTGTATGTACCAAGAAATGCGCACATGTGTTCGGTTGGGAATCTGTACCCACGCTGTTTCTTGGACCGAGAACAACGTTTTTCGCCCTCGCCGCCGCATTCAAGAGGTTGACTTCGGCCATCCAAAACAACAAGTGGCACGGGCGATCAACCCGTGCCACAAGAGATCTCTACATTTTTATCTGCATCGACCAGCGTCTCTTGGCGTCTGGCCAGCCGCGAATCAGATGCGATCAGCGGCGGCGACGCAGACCGGCGAGGCCAGCAACACCCAGCAACGAGGCCGCTGCAGGGGTCGGAATAACGCCCACGATCTGGATCGCATCGATCGTCACGCCGCCGTTGATGTTGGTGGCATCAAGACCGGTGAACTTGAGCGTGGCAGCGGTGCTGTCGGCCAAAAACGTCTGGCTGAAGGTCGAGGTCTCGCCACCCTGGTGGAAGACTTCCCAAGACAACAGCACGTTGTCATCATCGCCGAACACCTCGACGAGCATGGTCGCCCAGTCGGAGATCAGCAAATGGCCATACTCGAAGCTCAGCTCGTACTGACTGCCTTCATCGAGCGTGACGAGGGTTTCGATCGAGCCTGGTCCGGGCGAGCCGTTGATGTCGAGAACGATGTCGCCATCGCTTGCGATCACCTTGGGAGCCTGAATTCCGTACGTTCCGACGATATCGATCGAGGTTTCACCCACGGTCCAAGTCGCTGCATCGGTGACGATCTGGCCGCCACCCATGACGGTGTAGAAATTGTCGGTGGACAGGCTCTCGAAGCTCTCAAAGAGCACGACAGTGGGCCCGGCAGCTGCGGGCAGAGCACCCGCAAGCAGTAACGTAAGAGCAGCAGTTCGACGCATGAGATATCCCCTCTTCATTTCGTCCGCCCACAAATATGGCACTCCAAGAGCACCCAGCATCTTCAGCGTGACCTATCGGACACCAATAACCACCAAAGCGGAGGTTTTTATAAGGTTTTGTCCTTCAAGCTCGGTACACAGGGGTTATTTATCCGCCGTCGGCACCCTGATAGCGCACATGTTGCTCGTTGGCCATGAAGACACGCATCAGAAGAGTCCCCTATCGTCGCTCCTATGCGTGTTGTTTTTTGTTGGCAGATGATGTCGGGATATATGGCTGCGTGCTGGCGAGCCCTCTCCCAGCGCGACGGGGTCGAGGTCTTCGTGGTCGCACGCAGACCCGAGAGCGGCTCGGCGGTCGAGTTCACCACCGGCATCATGGACGGCATCGACTGCGAACTGCTCACTCAAGCCCAGATGGACGACCCCGAACGCCTCTCAAAGATCGTCCGAGACCAAAAACCAGACGTCGTCGTGCTCTGTGGCTGGGGTTCGCCCAGCTACCCGACCGTCGCCCAAGACCCCGCGCTGGCCTCGGCCAAGTTCATCATGACCATGGACACGCCCTTCTCGGGCACCATCCGCCAGCGGCTCGGAGGCGTGGCCAAACGCTCCTACTTCAAACGCTTCGACCACTGCGTCGTCGCGGGTGAACGCACCCACCGCCTCGCACAAACCCTCGGCTTCTCAGAATCAATCCTTACCCGTGGCGTCTACAGCGTCGACGGCGCCGCGTTCGAGACCGCCATCGCCCAGCGCGCTTCGCTCGACCAGTGGCCCGCAAACTTTCTCTATGTAGGCCGATACGCAGCGGTCAAAGGACTCGATGTGCTCGTCGATGCCTACCAGCGGTACCGCGACCGATGCCAACGCGATGGACAGACCCCTTGGACGCTGACCACCTGTGGCAAGGGCGAGGAATCCCGTCGATTCGAGGGACTCGAAGGCCACACTGATCGCGGGTTTACCCAGCCCGACGAGCTCCCGGGCATCATGGCCCAGAGCGGTGCGATGGTGATATCAAGCCGGTATGAGCCTTGGGGAACGGTGCTCGCCGAAGCCGGGTTTGCGGGTTTGCCCATCGTGTGTACCGAGGCGTGCAGCGCCCATCTCGATGTGGTGCGCACCTACTACAACGGCGTGGTCACTCCCACGGACGATGCCGGTGCGCTGGCCGAAGCGTTGCGATGGATTCACGACCGCCGAGCGATCGCCCCCGAGCTGGGCAGGCGTTCACGGGCTCTGGCAGGCCCCTACGGCGCAGAGGCTTGGGCGGACCGCTGGGAGGGCGTGCTGTCGCGGGTATGCGTTGCGAGCCCAGAAGCCGTTGAGTGAATCAGACTTTCCCTACAGGTCGAGCGGTACGGTCAGGCCCGCTGGCGCTGCCCTCATTGGTTCTCGGTCAGCCCGCTGAGCAGCTTGAGGGTGCCCTCGGCACTCTGGCGATGGATCAGCATGGTCTGGATCGTGGCCTGCTGGAGCACCTGTGCTCGGATCAGCTCGCTCGACGTCTTGGCATAGTCCGTGTCCCCGAGGAGCGAGGCGGCCTTTGAAACCTCCTCGAACTGCGTGAGCTTGCGTGAGATGTCCGTCTCGATGCCGCGCTGCTCGCTGCCGATCTGTGCACGCGAGGTTGCGACGCTCTGGCGTGCATCGCCCGCGACAGTAGAGAGAGCTTCGAGATCGCCGTTGATGAGATCGAACCCACCTTCAGGCCGCAAGCCCAGATCGCTCGACGAATAGCCCTCAAGCAACGGTTGCCCGTTGAACGACGAGGAGCCTCCGAGCTGATCGATGGCATTGATGATGCTGTCGGCCTCGAGCTGCATCGCAGCGAGCTCATCGGGCGAACGGAACCCGCCCGCTGCCGAGACGATCAGGCCTTCGAGTTTGATCGTCAGATCGCTCACCTCGCTCAGCGCGCCTTCTTGTGCGCTGAGCCTCGCGTCGGTGCGCAGCAAACCGTCGATCGAGCCCTCGATGCCAGCGAGTTCTGCGTTGAACGCCGCGAGGGCGACGATGCCGCTGGGATCATCGCTTGCGCGATTGATCCGCGTGCCGGTGGCGAGCTGTTCGAGGGCAATATCAATGGCCTCGCTTGCGCGATTGAGTGCCGAGAGACCGAAACTTGAACCCGAGAGTGAGTGGAGTTGCATATATCTGGGGTGTCGGCGCTGTGTTGGACTGACTTCATCATCGGCGGTGATTTTTTCGATCTTCACCCGTGGTAGGCTCTCAAAGCCATGTCGCGTAGGTCCGGTACAACTCGCAGGCTCCGCAATCGCAGATCTCGGACGTTCGCGCGCGTGCTGTGTGCGGTTGCCATTGTGTTCAGTTGCGTGTGGCTGTTCGCTCGGATGTACGCCGAGCGATGGGCCGCGATCCAGTGGGCCGCGTGGGTGGGCGTCGAGTGGGTGTTTCTTGTTGTTCTTGTGCTCGTGGGGATGGGCTGGCTGATATACAAGTCCTCGCGGCGTAGAACGCGCAAGACCCTCTGGCTAGCAACGCTCGTCATGCTCGCACTCGGCGTCAAAACCGCAATGGACTGGAACCTGCACCGGGCTTTCACTTCGCAACGTGCGCACGCTGCGGACGATCTGCGGTTCGCTTCGGTCAATCTCTCGGCACAAGAAGTCACCCACTGGCCAACGCTCGATAAACAAGTCGATGTGCTCGTCGTTACCAACCGCGTGTTCAACGCGGACCTCGAACCCGCGTGGGCATGGGTCCGCAGCGAATCCGACGAGCGAGATGCAGCGATCATCGGGCGCTGTGCCGTGATGTCCCGCCTGCCGATCCGTCGCTATGCGCAGACCTGGGTAAACTTCGACGACGTGTGGCCCAAAGACGGGCAACCCAAATCGGGCTGGGCTGCGTGGTTCGAGCTTGAGCCTCAAACTCCTGACGCAGACCCGATCGTAGTCTGGGTGGTTGATCTGCCCTCGCCCATCCAGATTTCGCGCACGCTCGCGGTCAAACGCACGCTCGAAGCGATCGACGCATGGAGAGGCATCGCCTACACGATCGACGAGAACCACCAGCGAAGCTCGATGTCTGGCGCACGCTTTCCGCTGCCCGATGTGGTGCTGGGAGATTTCAACACGCCGCGGTGGTCACGAGCGCTTACGCCGATGACCGACCAGTTGCACCTGCGCGAAGTCTCATCGAGCGTGGGCATCGGACCCTCGGCAACATTCCCCTCCCCCCGATCGTTGTGGCCCATAGATCTGTTCTATGTGAGCGACGACTGGCAACCCATCTCGCACTCGACGATTGCGATCGAAGGACTCCGCCACCGCGCAGTGACGATGACCATCAGCCCTGCGGCGACGCGATAACAGAGACTTGCATCGGCGCGGTGCCCTTGGGCTGATCGGGATAGACCAGTGTGGCACTTCGGCTCAGCGTGACCACGGTGAGCGCAGCAAGAATAACGCCTAGCAACGCAGGACCAACCCATGCGAGCATCCGGGTTCGGCGGGGTTGAGCGCGCGGCTCGGCGTGTAGCGAGTGCTGACCGGCGAGCATCGCCAAAACCATCAGCACCATCGGCTCGTAGTACCGCTGGCCCGCGATGGAGTTGGTGCTGCTCGCTGCAACAAACCCGGCGCATGCTGCGAGCATGATCCACCGCGATCGCACGTCCAACAAGATCAACCACGAGGCAAGCATCACCGCACCGACGGGCGCCATCAGCGCGATGAGCAGCGAACGATGCGCCACCGTTGGCATTCGATCGGCCACCGACCACAGCGCGCCGTAGCGACCTTGCTCGACGCTGTAATCGGTCTGCGGCAGCACCGCTGCGAGCACGCCCATCGACAACGCCGCGATCAGAAGTCCGCGCCTTGTGCGCACAAGCGTGATGAATCCCTCCCACCACCACGCGATAAAGAACACGCCGAATCCGGCGAACAACGACAAGAAGAACGCCCCTGCCGAGAGACTTCCTCGGCTCGCATGAAACTCAGCAAACCTTGGAGGCACGAGCCCGCCCCACATCATCACGAATGCACCGAGCACCGCGATCGCCGGCAAGCCCAAGAGCAACGCCCGTGCGCACGCTCGAACTCGGCTCCACGTCGGCTTCAAGACTCGGGCGCTCTCACGAATGCTCAGGGGTTGAGCATCGCTCGTAATTTTTGAGGCGTCGAGCCAGGCTGCGACCATGACCGGACCGAGTGCCCACAGGTGTATCTGCCGCGCGAGCACGAGCAGCGTCAGAGCGAATGCGATTGCCATCCAGCGGAGCACCGAGCCTCGCGCTGGACTCAGCAACATCACCAGCACCGCCCACACGCCGAGCCAGCCCGCGTTGTCGGGGAGCAGCCACACGCCCGACGAATAGACATACAACGAACCCGCCATCGGGAGCGTGATTGCCACCGCTGCCCAGCCCACCCTCTTCCCGAGCCAGCCCGACACCCACCCAATCAGAGCAAGCGTGAAGGCGAGCCCGAGCCAGCGAAGACCTATCGGGTTCGCTTGTAACGCCCGGCCAGCCGCAGCAACCAGCAGGTGATACCCGGGCGTGGTCGCGGAGGCGTAGTCCACGAGATCCGCTGCGGGCAGCTCGGCCACGAACCGCTCGATCGCGGGCAGGTGGTAATGAAGATGGTCGAACGCGGCCCGGCCCACGAGCCAATCGGTTGCGATGGGCCACGCTGAGGAAACCAGCACCACCGCCATCATCACCAGAGCGATGGGCCACGAAGCTCTGGTCTTGGGGGTCACGGGCAATGGCACTGGGGGTCTTCATCGGCTGATCGAGAGGCTGGCGGCTTGCGAATCGCTCTCGATCTACGCCATCTCGTACTCATCGCACGAACCAGCGTTCGATCAGGCACGTTTCTCATAGAGAAATCCCTCTATCCATGCCCAAATACACGCCAAGCGTCCGATGGTGGTCCATGAGACGACGCTCTTTGGAGATGATGACGTGAGCTCAGAGCCGAAGCCGCCAACCCCACCTGAAGTTACGCCGACCACCAAGCGGCCCCCGAGGTCGCTCGCGCACGGCTTTCTCAAGCTCGCACGCCCCCATCAGTGGACCAAGAGCGGCTTTGTGCTCCTCGGCCCGATGTACGGCATGGCGGATATCGCCCTCTCGCCCATGCGAGCCGTGATCGCCGCCCTCGCGGCAGCCGCCTCGTTTGCGCTGGTGTCGAGCGCTTGCTATGCGATGAACGACATCCTCGATGCTCCACGGGACCGTCATCACCCTCGAAAGAAGTTTCGGCCTGTCGCCTGCGGGGTCGTCAGCCCGGCTCAGGCATGGATGTTCGCAGCGGTAGTGGGGGTGATCGGGTTGGGGCTGCTCGTTGCGGTCGGTCAGCCCGGCGTGTGGTGGGTCGCGGGTGCGGTGATCGCCTATGCGCTCAACGTAACTCTCTATTCAGTATGGCTCAAGCGGATTCGGATCGCGGACGTACTCGGGTTGAGTATTGGATTTGTTCTTCGTGTGTTTGGTGGATGCGTAGCGGTGGGCATCTGGCCGAGTGCGTGGCTGCTCAATGTGACGTTGTTCCTTGCGATGTTCTTGTCGTTTGGGAAACGACTGGGTGAGCGTCGAGCAATGGGCGACGACGCGGGACAGATTCGCCTCGTCCAACGCAAGTACACCCTCGAACTTCTTCGCATGACGGTGGTGGTCACCGGGGTGGCGACGCTGCTTACCTATGCGTCGTATATTCAATCCCAGCAAGACTTTATAGCTTTTACTGACTTGTTTGACCAGAATATCCAAAGGGAAATCCCGGGGCTCAACTTGCTCTGGCTGACCATCATTCCGGCAACATACGGCCTGCTCCGCTGTATCGTCTTGCTGGAACAGGGAACCTACGACGATCCCACCGAACTGGCGTTCCATGACCGCCCGTTCCAGGTCTCGGCAGCCACGTTTGTGCTGTTGACGCTGGGACTGGTCGCGGCCTTCCGCCTCGGCGGCGCCGATCCCGGCGTCTGAGTGCGGGTTGGCTCTCGACGATGGGTGGCGGTCAGATCGATGCCAGATCGATGAAATCGTGCATTGGGTTGGCTGTTCTTGCTATTCTGTCAAGCTGGGACAGCGTGCGCGGTGTCCCTTGAAATGAAGACCACAGATGAAGACCCTCTTGGTCTTAGAGCCCGGCGTGGAACGCCGAAAAGGAGTACCGATGACAACCCGACAGCTTTTGAGAAGTGTTGCGGCGTTCGCCGCGGGCGGGGCCGTGCTGGCCGTTGCCACAGCCGCGGGCACCATGCCCAATGACCCGACCACGTCCGACCCGCAGACCGTCACCGGTACGCTGATGCCCGACGGAACCGTTCAGCTCGATTTTTCCGCCATCCGAAGCATGATGGCGGGCAAGGGCGGCGGCGGAGGTGGGGATGCCAAGAAGGACTTCCCCGACTTCAAAGATGTCTCCGAGGGCTACACCAAGGTCGTGTCGACGGCTGACGGCTCGTCGAGCCTGTACACGCTGTGGAGGCGCAACAAGGACGGGCAGATGCTCGCCGAACTCCCCGCCGGGTATGCGAGGCAGAAGCACTTCATTGCAACGACCGTCGCCAGCGGCGACCTGTTCGCGGGTCTCCAGAGCGGCGATAGCTATGTCTACTGGCGTCGCTACGACGACAAAATGGCCCTGATCGCTCCCGAGATCGCCACCCGTTCGACCGGCGATCAGCAGTCGAAGGACAGCGTCGAAAGGCTGTTCACTGACCGTGTGATTACGAGTGTTCCGATTGTTGCGATCGGGCCTGGCGGCCAGCCGGTGATCGACCTCGACGCTCTGTTGGGCGGCCAAGCTTCAACATTCTTTGGGTACCAGGCGCGCGGCGCCAACACGTCGCTGATGAAGATCGCGACCGCCAAAGCCTTCCCGGAGAACATCGAGGTCGCGCTGGAAATGCCCGTCGCGGGCGGTCAGCTCCGCACGTTCCACTATTCGATCAGCGTGATCCCCGAGAACACCGGGTACCAGCCGCGCAAGGCCGATCCGCGCATCGGGTATTTCACGACGACCTATCGCGATCTGGGCGAGTTCGAGATCGGCAAGAAATGGGTTCGGTACATCAACCGCTGGAAGATCGAGAAGGCCGATCCGAGCCTGAAGATGAGCCCGCCCAAAGAGCCGATCGTGTTCTATATCGAGCACACGACTCCGGTGCGGTACCGCCGATTTGTCCGCGAGGGGCTTGAAAGCTGGAACCGTGCCTATGAGAAGGTCGGCATCACCGGCGCGATCGAGGTGCGTCAGCAGGACGCGACCACCGGTGCGCACATGGAGAAGGATCCCGAGGATCGCCGGTTCAACTTTGTGCGGTGGTTGTCGAATGACATCGGCACCGCGATCGGCCCGAGCCGCGTTGACCCGCGAACGGGACAGATTCTTGACGCTGACATCGTGCTGACCGACGGCTGGATCCGGGCGTTCTGGTACCGCTACAACGAGCTGATCCCCGAGCTTGCGGTCGAAGGCATGAGCCCCGATCAACTCGAATGGCTCGGACGCAATCCCAAGTGGGACCCGCGCGTTCGCATGGCGGCACCGTCTGATCGTGCCCGTGTGGCGCGCGAGATCGCGATGACTTCGCGCCAGGCTGGCGGCGGCCACGCGGCGTTCAACGCCGACCCGCAGTTCATCGGCGATGACCTGTACGACGGCCTCTCGGGCCGCGTCAGCCAGACCAACGGCATGTGTACCGCGGCAGCGGGCAAGGCGTTCGACATGTCCATCATGCGCATGCTCATTGAAGCGGCGATGACCGCCGATCTCTCCGATTCGGGGTCCGATGACCCCGAGATCCCCGAGGAGATGATCGAAGCGCTCAGGGAGAAACTTGCTTCGGGCGAGATCCCCGAGGGCATGATCCCGCCTGAGATGCTCGCGCGGATCGAAGCTGCGGGCGTTGCCGATCCCGAGGACGAAGACGAAGATGCCGACGACGATGAGGACGAAGGCGATGACGGTGACGAGGGCGACACGCCCGAAGAACCCGAATCTCCCGAGGACCAACTCCTCGACGGCATCCCCGCGTGGTTCATCGGGCCCGGGCTCCGCGAACTCGTCGCGCACGAGGCCGGCCACACCTTGGGCCTGCGTCATAACTTCGCGGGTTCAACCATCTATACGCTCGACGAGATCAACTCTGATGAACTCAAGGGCAAGACCTCGTGGTCGGTGTCCGTGATGGATTACAACGGCACGAACATCCGCATCAACTCGGGTGAAGAACAGGGCGATTACTCCGTGATCGACATCGGCCCCTATGACCTCTGGGCGATCCAGTTCGGCTACGGCGCCAACGACAAGGAATCGCAGGAAGTCTTCGAGCACGTCGGCGAACCCGAGTTCGTCTACGCGACCGACGAAGACACCTGGGGACCCGACCCGCGTGCGCGTCGGTACGACATGTCCTCGAACCCCCTCGAATATGCCAACGAGCAGATCGCCCTGGCGGGCAAGCTCCGTGAGCAGATCCTCGACAAGTTTGTCAAGGAGGGCGAGAGCTGGGCACGCGCCCGTCGCGGGTATGCCATCACGCTCGGGCTGCAAGTTCGTGCCAACAGCATGATGGCGAACTGGCTCGGCGGCGCGTACGTCTACCGCGATCTCAAGGGCGACAACGATCGCGCACCGATCGAGGTCGTCGATGCCGATCGCCAGCGTGAAGCGCTCAACTTCGTCATCCACAACACCTTCCGCGACGAGGCCTACGAGCTGACGCCCGAGCTGCTCTCCCACATGACCGTGGACAAGTGGTGGGACGCGGGCGGCGACGTGATGTCCGATGCCACGTGGCCCGTCCACGACAGAATCCTGGGCGTGCAAGCGGCGGCGCTGACCATGGTGCTCAACCCGCAGACGCTCCAACGCGTCTACGACAACGAGTTCCGCGTGCCTGCAGAAGACGATGCGATCACACTCGCCGAGGTGCTCGACACGGTGTCGGGTTCGATCTGGACCGAGATCCAGTCCGAGCCGCGGAGTTCATATACCAACCGCGAGCCGATGATTTCGAGTCTACGTCGCAACCTGCAGCGTGAGCATCTCGAACGTCTGATCGACCTGACCATGCCCGGCGGATTCAGCGCCGCGCACAAGCCGATCGGCAACCTCGCAACGATGCAGCTTCGTGATCTCCACGAACGTATCGGCGGCGTGCTCAAAGGCAACAAGGCCCGCAAGCTCGACGCGTACTCGAGGGCTCACCTCTCCGAGGCCGAGTCACTCATCGCCAAGGCGCTCGACGCGCAGTACATCTACAACACCGATGACATCGGCGGCGGAGGGTTCCCCTTCGGGTTCTTCTTCCAGGATGACGAGTCCGATCGCGGCGGCAAGTAAGCTGCTCGCACTGATGTGAACACATTCGGGGCCGCTCTCCACGCAGGAGGGCGGCCTCTTTCATGCGCACAATTGATTGACCAGCTATTCCCGAGCCGACGAATCAAGCTCGCAAGCGTCGTCCACCCACGCCCTTGCGAGGCGATCGGCGGCCATGACATCGTCAAGCGTCTCGACCGGCGATGATCCCAGTGCATCGAGTGCTGCCTCGACGAGTTCGGGGATGCGCCCGAACGCGATTTTGTGGTCGAGGAACAGCGCCACCGCTCGTTCGTTGGCCGCGTTGAGGATGGCACCCGACGTGCCGCCTGTGCGCATAACACGATCAGCCAGACGCAGTGCCGGGAACCGATCAAGATCGGGTGGCTCAAAGCTCAACTCCATCGCGTCGAGCAGGCTCAATCGCCGAGCCGGACCGGGCACGCGATGCGGATGCGTCAGCGCGACCTGAATCGGCGTGCGCATGTCGGGGTCGCCGAGTTGTGCGATGACCGAGCCGTCAGCGAGTTCGATCATCGCGTGAACGATCGACTGCGGATGAATGACCGCACCGAGCCGATCGGGCCCGATCCCAAAGAGCCAGTGCGCCTCGATCAGTTCGAGCGCCTTGTTCATGAGCGACGCGCTGTCCACCGTGACCTTGTCACCCATCGACCAGTTCGGGTGCGCGAGCACTTGCTCGGGAGTTGCCTTTGCGACCTGTTCGCGCGTCGCATCTCGCAACGGCCCGCCCGAAGCGGTCAGCACCACACGACAAACCTGCTGCGAAAGTTTCACCGGCGGAGGCGCGTCGAGCAGGCCGCCCAAGCACTGCCACACTCCCGAGTGCTCGCTGTCGATCGGCAATATGGCAACGCCTCGTGCGCGCGCAGCGGGAATCACGAGCGAACCCGCAGCCACCAGCGTTTCTTTGTTGGCGAGTGCCACGGGAATGCCGCGATTAATCGTTGCGAGCGTGGCGCCGAGCCCCGCGATCCCGACCACTGCTGCGACGACCAGGTCCGCATCGACCTCTCGCACCAACCGCTCGGCGGCATCGCTTCCACGGCGCGCTGGCTGTGCGCACGGCATCTGCTCGTCTGCGAGGGCGAGCTCGCGAACACCAAACCGTTCGGCCTGCGCGCACAACGCAGCTGATGATGTGCCGGCTGCGAGACCGACGACGTCGAAGCGCATTTCACTATGGGCGTTGAGATGTTCGACGACTTCGAGCGTTTGACGCCCGATGGAGCCGGTCGAACCGAGGATGATCAGCCGCTTGGCGTCGGCCACCGTTTAGTCCTTGCGTTTGGCGACTTTGGCCATCTCGGCGGTGGTCAGCTTTCGGCGCGATGAGCCGTACAATGTGCGACGCTTGGGCTTGACCTCGGCCTGGCTCTGGCCTTCGGGAGCGGACGATTCGCTCTTCGCAGGAGTCGAAGAACCCCCGCCACCCGAACCTGAACCGGAGCCCGAACCGGACTCGCCCGACGCGCCGCCATCGCTGTTGTTTTCGCCTCCGCCGCCTCTGCCTCTGCGACGACGACGACGCTTCTTCTTGGGCTGACCGCCTTCGCCCGAGCCCTCGCTATTGGGTTCTGCTTCGCCCGAAGGTTCACCCGAACCGGTGTCGGCAACGTGGGCAGCATCGCGGCTCTCGCCGCCGTCTGCTTGTGTTTCTGTTCGGTCTTCAGAGGGGCCGCCTTCTGAGTTGCCTTCTCCACCGCCGCCTCTGCCACGCCTGCGCCGACGACGCTTCTTCTTAGGCTGATCGCCACTGGATGTTGACTCGTCCGAAGACGCGCCCGACTCATTGTTCGACTGATCTTGCTCGGTAGCGCTCGGCTCGGGCTGATTCTCGCGGCGTTCTGTCTGTGCTTCGCCGCTAGCTTCGTTACCAGATTCGTCCCCGCTGCTACCACCGCGCCCGCGACGACGACGACGCTTCTTCTTGCCGCCGGTCGGCTGCTCATCAGCAGCAGCGTTCCGAGCCGCTTCGTCCTGTTCTGCGAGCGGATCAACGACCTCCTCGACGATCTCAACTTCCTCGGACTCGTCGATCGAATCGACCCAGTCCGCGTCGGACGCCGCGGCGTTGGGATCGGTCCACACTTCGAGCCATTGCTCGGGCTTGGGCGGCTTGGGCAATCTCGCAATATCAATGTCCAGTCCGTTGGCGCCGTACGCATAGAGCACGGTGCGATCGGGCTCGCTCATGTCCATCACACGCACGAGCACTTGCTTGCCCGTAACCTGTTCGAGCCTTGCGAGCGCTCGGCGTTTCTTGCTGAGCAGCTCGCCCGCGACGCGGGCACCGACCACCAACTCGACCCGATGCACCTTGTCGCGGCTGAGCAGCGACGCGAGTGTGCGGATAGATTCGGACGCGACCGATGAGGGCCGTTTGACCGCACCTCTGCCGTGACACGTCGGGCAATCGGTAAAGATCTGTGAGAGCAAGCTGCCGCGCATCCGTTGGCGGGTCATCTCGAGGATGCCGAACGGGCTGATGCTCGCCACGCTCGAACGCGCTCGATCGCGTTTGAGCCTGTCTTTGAAGCGGTTCTCGATCATCTTGCGAT
Source organism: uncultured Phycisphaeraceae bacterium (assembly GCA_964448185.1). Taxonomy (GTDB): domain Bacteria; phylum Planctomycetota; class Phycisphaerae; order Phycisphaerales; family UBA1924; genus OFTM382. Next base: position 7,410 of record CAYUVO010000004.1, on the reverse strand, counting down.
TCTTAGACGCCCGCATATCGATCAGGTCGTTGATAACGATCCCGCCCATGTCACGGAGCCGAAGCTGGCGGCAGATCTCGTCGACGGCTTCAAGGTTGGTCCGCAGCGCGTTGGTCTCGCTGTCTTTGGCGCTGCGCATCTTGCCGCTGTTGACGTCGATTGCCACGACCGCTTCGGTCTGGTCGATCACGAGCCGTCCGCCGCTGGGCAGCGGGACTTCTCGCGATTGCATCAGCTCGAGTTGTTCTTCGATCCCGAACGCCTCGAACACCGGGGCCGGACCTGTATACCTGCGGAGCCTGACCGATGACCGCGGGGCTGCGATCTTGAGGAACTGGCTGGCGCGACGCAGCGCGTGCTCGTTATCAAGCACGATCTCGTCGATCTCGGGCGTTAGGAAATCACGCAGCGCCCGGAGCAACAGATCGGACTCTGAATACAGGAGTCTTGGGGCGCGTCCGGTGCGTCGGCGTTTGTCGAGGTCTTTCCAGAGCCGTTGAAGGTATGCGAGGTCACGCTTGAGTTCGGCCTTGGTCTTGCCGATTCCTGCGGTGCGAAGGATGAACCCGAAGTTCGAGGGCAGATCGAGCCCGTCGAGCGTCTTGCGCATGTCGCGGCGGACCTGCTCGTCCTCGACCTTTCGGCTCACGCCGACCTGATCCATCTGCGGCATCATCACCAAATACCGACCCGGAATCGAGAGATAACTCGTCAGCGTCGGACCCTTGGTCCCCACGCCTTCCTTGAGCACCTGGACGATGATTTCCTGGCCACGCTTGAGCGCTTGCTGAATCGGGGGCCGCTCGCGCCGGGGCGTCTTGCGACCCACCCGCTCGGAGTCGTCCTGCTCAGCGCCCGGGAAATAACGCGGGTGCAGGTCGGTGACATGGAGGAACCCAGACTCGCCGATGCCGAAATCAACGAACGCCGCCTGAATCCCGCTCTCGATGTTGGCCACCCGGCCTACATAGATGTTGTTTACCCGGCTGATCGCGTCCATCCGCTCGGAGTGGTACTCCTCGAGCTGGTTGTTCTCGACGAGCGCGATCCGGCACTCCTCGCTCGGGGCGTAGTTGATGACCATCCGTGTGGGATGTGTTTTTTTGGTCCTTGATGCCGCCTCGGGCCTTTGGGGTTCGCGCCGATCTGACTGCGCCACTTGCGACTCTTCAGCTTCGGGCTCAACGAACTCGGGCTCATCAGCTCCTGTTTCAACGAGCTCGGCCTCGTCGACGACTGCTGGTACGCCCTCGGCATTCTTGTCGGCTTGGTCGTCAGTCTCGTCGTCGGTTTTTTTCTTTCGCGACGAACGCTTCTTGCTCGCCGCTTTCTTGGCCGTCTTCTTCGTTGTCTTCTTGGCAGCCTTCTTGCGAGTCGCCTTCTTCTTGGTTTTGGGCTTCTCGGCCAACTCGGATTCGGGCTCAGGTTCTACATCATCTGCGTCGAGCAAACCCACCTCCGCGAGCAACGACTCGGGTTCGTCTGCGTCGTCGGAGATGCTCAGTGCGTCGCGGTCGGGTTCGTCTGCGACGTACACATCGTCGGCGTCGGGCTGGGATGAATCATCCTCGGCGGCCCGTTCTGCAACCTGCTCGGCGTGTTCGATCGCATCCTCGCCCGAACCAGCGGATGAACCTCTGGCTTGGTCGTCGGACTCGTTGATAATGTCGTCGTGGTTGTCGGTCTGGTTGTCGGTGTGGTTGTCGGTGTGGTTGTCGGTGTGGTCTGAGGGGTCTGGCTGGAAGCTCATGCCCGCTCCTTTTGTAGAGCTGGCGGCAGGGTCTTCGCGGGTGCGTTCAGACGGTGCTCATGCGCTGCGCCTCGATGCGGAAATCCCGCACCAAAGAAACACCGCGTGCCCCAGCATCTCCCCGGACCGCGCCTGCGCCGATGACCGCTTTGCGATCGGGCGGGGCTCGTCGGGTCGCAGCGTGCCTCGATCGAGATTGATCGAATCGGCTGCACCAAGGGCAAGGATCTGGCTCGCCGGTCGCCGGGTGTTCCGTTGGTGGTTGACCATAAAGGTCAGCCATCTCGGGAGCAGGGGGCGGGGGAGGGCGCTGGGCAGATCCTGATGAGTCGTCGTCAGCGGAGGCGAAAGTGCCTGCCGTTGCGTTGGTTAGCCTCCGGCTTCAAGGGCACGTCCCTCATACGCCTCGGGCACAATCTTTCGAGCTCTGTCGCGGAGAAAGGCTGCGACCTCGGCATCGGAATCGAAAGTGAGCACTTTTTGCGCTACACGTTCGCACTGCTCGATACTCACCGAGCGGACGAGTCGTTTGATCCGGGGGATCGAGCCGCTCGTGACTGACAGGGTACGCACTCCGAGCCCGATCAACAACAGAGCATATTCGACCTCCCCGGCCGATTCGCCGCAACAGGAGACCGAGATCTGAGCATTTCGCCCCGCTCGGATCACCTGACGGATCAGCTTGAGCACCGCAGGGTGGCAAGGCTGATACAACGAAGCCACCCGCTCGTTGGTTCTATCGACCGCCAGCGTGTACTGCACGAGGTCGTTGGTCCCGATCGAGAAGAAATCCACCTCGCGGGCGAACGATTCGGCCATCAGAGCCGCTGAGGGCACTTCAACCATCATCCCCACGGGGATCGAGCGGTCATAGGCCACCCCTTCTTCGTCGAGATCCTCCATCACGTCCCGCAAGAGCATCTTGGCATGCTTGAGCTCGGCGAGGGTCGTTACCAGCGGGAACATCACCCGCATGGGGCCGAGCACACTCGCCCGGAGCACCGCCCGGAGTTGTCGCTTGAACATCGCTGGATTCGCCAGGCAATACCGGATCGAACGCTGGCCAAGAAACGGGTTTCGTTCGGGAATCATGGCGAGCGACTGGGTGTATTTGTCCGCTCCGAGGTCAACGGTTCGCAGCGTCAGGGGCTGGCCATCGAGCCTTCGCACACACTCGGCGTAGGCGTTGTAGTGGTCTTCTTCGGTGGGTTCGGTGTTGGAGGTAAGGTAGAGGAACTCGGTTCGGTAGAGGCCGACGCCTTCGCCCCCGAGTCGTTTGAGGCGTTTGATTTCGTCTGGAAACTCGATGTTGCCCACGAGCCCGATGGCGACGCCGTTGCGGGTCACCGAGGGTTCTTGAGCGAGTTCTTCTTCGGAGAGCTGGTGGACCCGGCGTTGTTCGACGAGGCCGTGGTATTTTTCGAGGATTTCAGCATCGGGGTCGAGGATCATCCGGCCCCGGTCGCCATCGAGGACCACGAGCTGATCGTGCATCACCCGCTCGATGGCGTTGGGCACGCCCACCACCGCGGGCAGTCCTAAAGCATTGGCCACGATCGCGGTATGGCTCGTTCGGCCTCCCAGTTCGGTGACGAATCCGATGACTTTGTCGCGGTCAAACCCGGCGGTCTGGCTCGGCGTGAGGTCTTGAGCGACGATGATGGTGGGCCCGGTGAGGTGCTCGATGGGCGAGCCCTCTTCCCCTCTAAGCTGGGCTTGGAGCCGATCGGCGAGATCGTGGATGTCGTCGGTTTTGGTCGAGAAGGCGGTGTCTGATTTGGCTCCAAAGACCGCAGCTAGATCGTCGAGCACGGACTGGACCGCGAACTCGACGTTGACAAGCTGATCGCTGATCATGCTCTCGATGGGGTCGATCAGCGACCGGTCGTTGAGCATCCCGATGTGGAACAAAAAGACCTTGGCGGTCTCTTTGCCCATCTCTTTGGTCGCTTCTGCGTGGACCCGCTGAAGATCTTCGAGCGAAGCGTTGAGCGCTTCTTCGAGCTTTTTGATCTCGGAAGTGACCTGCTCGCTCCCGATCGCTCGGCGTCTGGCACGCCTGCGATGATCGTCCATGAGCACGACGCGGCCGACGGCGATGCCTGGAGAGACCGGGATGCCGACGAGTGTGATCATGGTGGAGGAGAGCTAGAAGGGAGAGGGAGGAGAGATCGGGAGGGGCGGGGGAAACCCTGTGGCACTTCGGAAACGAAGCTGGCACCATTATAGCAATCCGAGTTGTTTGGGGTCAGAACGGGTTGTTGAGTTCTTCGAGTTGACACCGGGGCTCTGAGGGGCTCTGATAGTGGTGTTCATTTGTCAAGCGGGGGCCGGAGCTCGGGCGGGTGCTATGGAGCACGCTGCAGGGTTTCGATACCGCACGATTCAGACGACGATGGGAACTTCGCTACATGGCGACGCTGACGGGCATTCTTGAGTGGCCCAAGCGCTCCGATGGACGTGTTCGCCGATTGGGCGGCATGTCTTTGGTGGAGCACGAGGGCGATCCGTTTGTACCCGCTCATTGGGGCGAGGAGTTGCCGCTGCGCAACAACCTCGAGGTCACCGTTGAGGTTTCGATGAAGAAGCCCCGGCGTCGTAGGCGTTCGGGCAACCGCGACGCGCGACCCACGGTGGAATCATTTATCAGCATCGAAGGATTGACCCCCGACGAGTTTCGAGTGCTCCCGCCGTTCGAGGAACTTGTGAGCATCGACCCCGAGCCCAGGCTCACGCTCGAATATCCGGGCTGTCCGCCCTCGTGCCGATTGATCGACCTCTTTTGCCCGATCGGTCGCGGCCAGCGCGGCCTGATCGTCAGCCCGCCCAAAGCAGGCAAGACCACGCTGCTCAAAGACATCGCGACCTCAATTCTCACCAACTACGAAGACATCTTTGTGGTGATGCTCCTTGTCGATGAACGGCCCGAAGAAGTCACCGACTTCAAGCGCACGTTCTACGGCAAGGCTCTGCCACGGGGCGAATCCTCCGAGGGGCCCGAGCCGCTCAACACGGATCTCAAGGACCGCGAGCTGACGCCTTGGGCCGAGCGGGTGTGGATCATCGCTTCGAGCAATGACCACGATACTGCTCGGCACGTCGCGGTCAGCGAGATGGCCATCGACCGATGCAAGCGGATGGTCGAAGCGGGCAAGCATGTGGTTGTGGTGCTCGATTCACTCACGCGGCTCGGTCGCGCGTTCAACCGATCCAATCGCCACTCGAACAGCGGCCGGACGCTCTCGGGCGGGATCGACTCGAAGGCGCTCGAGGTGCCCAAGCAATTGTTCGGTGCAGCTCGCAACGCGGAGCACGGCGGGAGCCTGACGATCCTTGCAACGTGCCTGGTCGATACCGGAAGCCAGGGCGATCAGGTGATCTTCGAGGAGTTCAAGGGCACCGGGAACATGGAACTCGTGCTCGATCGCAAGGTCTCAGAGCGGCGGCTGTTCCCGGCGATGCACCTCGCCGCCAGCGGCACCCGCAAAGAACACCTGCTCATGGGCGAGCAAGAACTCGCGACGATCACCGCGCTTCGGCGGCGACTGCTCAACATGCCGCCACATGTGCAGATCGAGCAGTTGCTCGCAGCCCTCCAACGGTTCCCGACCAACGCGCAGCTCGTCGGTTCCGCAGCAGGGGGCGGCGGCTAGGTTCGGCTCTGTCTGGTGAGCATCCTGCTCCGCAAAAAAAGAACCACCTCGCACGCGCGAGGGGCTCGTTGGTTCATTGAGTATCAAACACCAAAGAGAACTCTCGGGCGAGTGCTTAGGCGGCTCGTCCGAACAGGCGGCGCAGTCCGGGCCTGCCGGTGGAGTTGGCCTTCGAGAGCAGCCGAGCGACGCCTTCTTCGACGTCATCAACCACTGCGAATCGTTTGCACAGCCCGGTCTGGCGCGCCGCCTCGAGCGTGGAGTCCCCGAGCCCGCTGACTACGAGCGAGCCGCCGGCTTCGGTGCAGCGGTCCGAGAGGTGCGACATCGCCCACAGCGAGGTGCAGCACAGCTCGGTGCCCGGGGAGAACGCGAGCAGGACTTTGCCGACGCCATCGTCGGGCATGGATTCGAGCGCTTCGACGAGCAGCGAGGCCCTTCGTTCAGCGGGCACCCCGGCCTGGACGTGGAGGACCGCGATCCCGCCGTGACGGTTCTCGCGTTGGATGAGAGATGACAGCGGGGCGAGTGTGTGTTCGATCAGTGTTGGCATATCAATCGGCTCCTTGCATGGGCCGCGAACCAGCTTTCGAGACTGGTTTCGTCGCCCGATGCTTTGATGTGCCAATCACATGGCGCGCAGGCCAGTGGGGGTGGTTGTTTGGCGAGTGGGGCGGTCCGTGTGTGCGCTCTGCGTTGGATGTGACGGGGAGATCGACACGCCGCGTGCGCACAACAAAGGCGGCGGCGTGTTTCCACGCTGCCGCCCGGAGGGAGAAAGAGAGAGACGGGTTCCACTCACATCGAACGAGAGTGGTGAAGGTCGGAAGAGTTCCGGTTCGCCGAGGACTAGCCGAGGATTTGGGCCCCTTCGGCGAGCTCGTCTGCGAGTCGTGCATCGATCGAGGCGAGATGTTCGCTGGTCATCCCGATGGCCTTGAGCACTTCGGGATCCATTTCGAGACCCATCAGGTCGGCTCGGTAGCCGTTCTCGCCGGTGCCCACGAGCCGATCGGCGACGTAGATGATGCAAGGCAGCACCCGCGATTCTGGCGGCGCGTTGAGCGGGTCGTGGTGGAATCGGCACACCATCGCGAACGATGCGGGGAACTTCCACTTCTCGCAGAGGCCTGCGCCGAACTCTTGATGCGTGGCGCCGAACACGTTCAGCTCGAGGTCGAGCATGCTGTTGCCCGGCGTGCCGTCGCGGTCGAGCCCGACCTGCTGGATGACGTCGATGAGCTTGGCACGATCGAACTGGAGCTCGACCATGAGGCCGATATCGTGCATCAGACCGGCAAGAAACGCCTCGTCGGGCATGCCGATCTTGAGCGTATCGGTGATGAGTTTGGTCGCGATCGCAACTGCGCCTGAGTGTTGCCACACATCGCGTGCGGAGAACCCTGGGCACAGCTCACCGCCGCGATAGAGCTTGGCGAGCGAGGCCGCGATGGCGATGTTTTTGACCGCGTTGAGTCCGAGGAGGACGATGGCGCGGTTGATCGAGCCGATCTGTCCGGGGAGCCCATAGAACGAGCTGTTGACGACCTTAAGGATCCGGCTGCACAGCGCGGGGTCTTGGCTGATGACCTCGTGGAGCTCTTGTGCAGAGCTCTCCGGGTTCTCGACGAGTTCGATGATTTTGACGGTGACTTCGGGCAGTGTGGCGATATGGCTGATCTCACGGATCGCCGATGCCACGACTCGGTCACGTTGTTCAACTGTCGCGGTCATGCTGTTCTCCCTGATGAGGTTTCAGAACCGTTCATCGGGCAGATTGCTGTGCGACTTTTCTACGAGATCCGTTCAAGCATTCGTCTGCGGCGGGTGATCCCCGCAATAACAACAGGACGCGCCCGTTCTCGGACGCGCCCTGCAAAGATTTCAATCTCGTTCAACCACGATTGCCCGAGAGTATTTCCCGAACGGCGTGTGGTGCATTCCTTCACACTGCGCAACTCAATAGTAGTACTCGGTCGTACACGGGTTCCAAGTGCTCGGTCCAGG
>CAYUVO010000003.1:24898-58381 GCA_964448185.1 uncultured Phycisphaeraceae bacterium | reverse complement strand
CGAGTGAACAGCTTTGAGCGCACACGATGTATCAAAGCCTGCCGAGTCATTTCCCAATGGGTCGATTGCCAGCCGATATTTGACGGCTGACGAACCGCCCTTGGGTGGCGTGCTCAAGAGCAGGCCCGAAGACTTTCTGGTCGAAGAGTTGCCGTTGTATCAGCCCGCGGGTCAGGGCGAGCATCTCTATATCATGGTCGAGAAGCGGGATCTTTCGACGTTTGATCTGATCGACGTGATCGCTGAGCACTTCGGGGTCGATCATCGCGCGATCGGTTTCGCGGGGCTCAAGGACAAGCACGCGATCACTCGGCAGGTGTTGTCGGTGCATGTGCCCGGTCGCTCGCCCACTGATTTTCCGATGCTTCAGCACGAACGGGTGAGCGTGTTGTGGGCGGATCAGCACACGAATAAGCTTCGGCGCGGGCATCTCAAGGGCAACCGATTCTCGATCCGTATTCGCGGAGTTTCAGCGGATGCAGCGCTGCAAGCGTCGAGGCAAATGGACCATTTGGCGCGCACAGGGATTCCCAACCGTCTTGGCCCCCAACGCTTCGGGCACATGGGCAACAACCATCTCGTAGGGCTTGCGATGGTGCGGGGTGATTGGCAGGGCGTGCTTGATGAGTTGCTCGGGCCGAACGCTGGGCATCCCGGGCCACAGGCGGCGGCGCGGTCGGCCTATGCGGACGGTGATTTCTCGGCAGCGCTGAACGGATTTCCACGTTTATTGAGGGCAGAGAGCCAAGCGCTGCGGTCGCTGAGCAGAGGGCAGAACGCCAAGCGAGCGGTGCGTTCGATCGACCGGCGGGCGCGGTCGTTCTATCTGTCTGCGTTCCAGTCGGCGGTGTTCAACCGTGTGCTCGACGAGCGGCTCGGGGATGGTTCGTGGGATGCACTCGCACTCGGTGATGTGATGATGAGCCACGATGATCGAGCGGAGACGGTGGTGACGCCGCACACGCTTGATGAATGTGTCTCGGCGTGCAAGGCGCTGGCTTCGAGCCCAACGGGTCCGATGTGGGGCGGCCGGATGCCACGGGGTGAAGGCGTGAGCGACGAACTCGAAGAGCGGGTGCTTGAATCGATCGGGCTTTCGATCGAGGGGATCGAGCGCTTTGCACGCACCGCGGGCGAGGTGTTCGCGGGTTCGCGTCGGCCGTTGCGTGTGCCGGTGGTCGATCATCAGGTCGAGGGCGGCGCCGATGGGCATGGCCCGTATCTGCGGTGTGCGTTTGATCTGCCACGGGGGAGCTTTGCGACGGTGGTGATGGACGAGCTGATGAAGAACGGCGCGCCCGATGCGTCTGCGTTGCGGGCTGCCGAACGCGAAGTCGGTGCAGAATCACAGGAAGCCAGCGAGTGAGCGGGCACAGCAGCGATCCTTGGCTGGTGGTGTTTGACTGGGGCGGCGTGGTGCTTCGGATCTGTCGGTCATGGGAAGAAGGCTGCGAGCGTGCGGGGTTGACGCCTCATGCGGAGGACCTGTTGCCCGAATCGGTGGCGCAGCGGCGTGAGCTTTCGCATCGCTATCAGCTAGGGGAAGTGAGCTGCGAGGCTTTTTGTGAGGGGCTCTCCCGAGTCACGAACGATCGGATGAGCCCGAGTGACGTAGCGAGACTCCATGATGCGTGGCTGATCGAGGAATATCCGGGAATGGCGGATCTGATCGGGCAGCTCAATGGGCTCGCCACTGTGCGTACAGCCCTGCTGAGCAACACCAACGCGGGCCATTGGAGGCGTCATCTGCCGCATGCAGACGGCTCGGCGGGAGACTTTCCGACGGTGGGCACGCTCGACTATCGGCTCGGGAGCCACCTGCTTGGCGAGGTCAAGCCAGAGGCGGCGATCTATCACTCGATGCAGGGCACCGCGGATGTGCCGCCAGAACGGATCTTGTTTTTCGATGATCTTGCTGAGAACGTAGCTATGGCCCGCGAGTTGGGCTGGCAGAGCGAGCAGATCGATCACACGGGCGACCCGGCAACCCAGATCACGGGGCATCTGCGTCGGCTGGGGATCGTGCCCGGGCAACGGGAATGATCTAGAGTGAGCCATGGCACCGAGCCCAGAAGCAATCCGAGGGTTTCTCAAACGTCTGAGCATGTACTCGTTCGGGATCGCGATCGGGCTGATATTTATGGCTTTGATTCAGGTCGCCAAGCACCGGAGCAATGCTAACGCCAGCGTGCAATCACCTCCTGATGGCACCGTGGAAGCTGCACCCGGACTTGCTGAGAATGCCCTGACAGCGGAACCGTTACCCGCTCCCTGACGGTTGCGGCTCGTCAGCATCCGAACCCTCAAAGCGAACCTAGCATCGCTCCCACGGAGGGAGTTGCATTGGCCAAACGCACGAGCACCAAGACCACACGCAAGAAGAAATCCTCAGCAGCGGCGGTGGTTGAAACCAAGCCGCGCGCTGCGACAACTCCCAACCGCTCGATCCGCATCCGTGGTGCGCGCGAGCACAATCTCAAAAATATCGACGTCGAGATCCCGCGCGATCGGCTCGTGGTCATCACGGGGCTTTCGGGCTCGGGCAAAAGCTCGCTTGCGTTCGATACGATCTTCGCTGAGGGCCAGCGGAAGTACATGGAGTCGTTGTCGGCGTATGCGCGGCAGTTCCTCGATCAGCTCAAGAAGCCGGACGTCGAGGAGATTGAGGGCATCCCGCCAACGATCGCCATCGAGCAGCGATCTGCGTCACACAACCCGCGATCGACGGTGGCGACGACGACCGAGATCTATGACTACCTGCGTCTTCTGTATGCGCGGTGCGGCGTGCCTTATTCGTGGGCACCAACGAAGATCAAAAAGGACGGGACGGTTACCGAGCGTGCGGGTCGGGCGATCAGCGCGACGGCTGCGAGCCAGATTGTCGATGCTGTGATGCAATGGCCCGAGGGGGAGCGGGTGATGGTGCTGGCGCCGGTGATCCGTGGGCAAAAGGGCTTTCATAAGGACACGGGCGAGAAGCTTCACGGCCAGGGCTGGGGACGGGTGCGGATCAACGGCGAGATCGTCAATCTGCGAGATGCACTCAAAGACGATACGGAAAACCCGTTCGATATCGGGCGGTACGAGAAGCACACGATCGAAGCGGTGATCGACCGGCTGGCCATCGCGGGCAACGCTCGACAGAGGCTCGCAGAATCAACCGAGGCGGCGCTGCGGCTTGGTGACGGCACGGTGATCTTCGCACGCGAGCACAAAGGCGAATGGACGGACCACGCCTTTAGCGAGAAGTTTGCCGATCCCGAAGCGCCCGAATATGCGTTAGAGGAAATCTCGCCGAGGCTGTTTAGTTTCAACTCGCCGTTCGGCGCGTGCAAGACGTGCCATGGGCTTGGTGCGATTCTGGAGTTTGATGAAGATCTGATCGCGCCCGACATGACGCTGGGGATTTGCCAGGGCGGGGTAGCGCCGTGGAAAAAAAACGGGCCGGGCGGGATGTTCTATGCGAAGACGCTTCGGCGGTTTTGCAAGGCGGTCGGGCTCAAGCAGACCACGCCGATGGGCGATCTCGACGACGAGTTGTACCGCGTGCTGATGCACGGAAGCACCAAGGAAGACAAGAAGGTTTATAAGGTCAAGTGGGCAGGCGTGAAACCCGCGTTGCAGACGTGGTTCGACAAGACCGAGTCATCGTGGGTGCGCGATCACTTGCACAAGTTTCAGACCGAGCACACGTGCCCGAGTTGTTGTGGCGATCGGCTTCGTATCGAAGCGATGCATATCCAGCTCACGAGTTCGCATCATGCCGAGGAGCACCGGGCGTTCTCGCAGAGCGTGATCGGAAGACCCCGCAACGATGGTACGATGCTCAACATCTCGGAGCTGTCACGGCTGACGATCAACGACGCGGCGGACTACCTCGCGGCGCTCGAACTCACGAACGAACAGACGGTGATTGCCGAGGCGATCTTGCGAGAAGTAGGCAATCGGCTGCGGTTTTTGCAGTCCGTCGGGCTCGAATACCTGAGTCTCGATCGGCGCACCGCGACGCTCAGCGGCGGCGAAGCACAGCGCATACGACTTGCAACGCAGGTCGGCAGCGGGCTCGTCGGGGCGTGTTATGTGCTCGACGAACCAACGATCGGGCTGCACCAACGCGATAATGCTCGGCTCATACGCACGCTTCGGCACCTGACCGATATCGGCAACACGGTGCTGGTCGTTGAACACGACGAGGAGATGATCCGGGCCGCCGATCATGTGCTCGACATCGGACCCGGGCCGGGCGTGCATGGCGGGCGAGTAGTTGCTCAGGGAAGCATCAAAGACATCTGCGCCGCGACCGAATCACTCACGGGTGATTATCTTTCGGGCCGAAGACGGATCGAGGTGCCCGCCAAACGCCGGGCGATGAACGAGAAGAAGTCGTTGACTGTCAAGAGTGCTTCGGCGAACAACCTCAAATCGGTCGACGCGGCGTTCCCGCTCGGCGGGATCGTGTGCGTGACGGGCGTTTCGGGCTCGGGCAAGAGCACACTGGTCAACAGCATTCTGCTCAAGGCCTGTCGTCGGCATCTGCTCGGTTCGCGCGATGTGCCCGGCAAGCACTCACGAGTCAACGGGCTCAACCAGATCGATCGAGTGATCGAGGTCGATCAATCACCGATCGGTCGAACGCCCCGGAGCAACGCGGCCACATATACCGGGATCTTCGACGAGATCCGCAAAATCTTTACGCGCACTAAAGAATCTAAGATCCGCGGCTACAAACCCGGAAGGTTCAGCTTCAATGTTACGGCACAAGCGGGCGGCGGCCGCTGCGAAGCGTGCCAAGGGCAAGGGCTCAAACGCATCGAGATGCACTTCCTGCCCGACGTGTTTGTCGAGTGCGAAGTATGCAACGGCAAACGGTACAACCGCGAAACACTCGAAGTGACCTATCGAGGCAAGGACATCGCGGGCGTGCTGGCGATGACCGTCGAAGATGCGTGCAGCTTCTTCGAGAACCACCCGAAGATTCTGCGTTTTGTCGAGTGCCTGCGGGACGTCGGGCTCGAATACATCACACTGGGCCAGCCCTCAACGCAGCTCAGCGGCGGCGAAGCGCAGCGCGTCAAGCTCGCGACCGAACTCGGCAAGGGCGTGCGGCCCGACGGCACGGGCACGGGCGAACGCACGCTGTACGTGCTCGATGAGCCGACGACCGGGCTGCACTTCGAGGACATCCGCAAGCTCGTGGGCGTGTTCGATCGGCTCGCTGACGCGGGCAACACGCTCGTCGTGATCGAGCACAACCTCGACGTCATCAAGACGGCTGACTGGATCATTGATCTTGGCCCCGAGGGCGGCGATGCGGGCGGCGAGATCATCGCGACGGGCACGCCCGAACAGGTCGCCAAGAACAAGGCGAGCTACACCGGGCACTACCTACGCGAGATGCTCAAGGCACGCTGATTGCTCGCCTCGAACCGAATCTCCCCCACCACCCTTGCCCCACCACTGCTCGCCCCACATCGCGAGGTTGAGGATGGGCCACGCGAGGCGCCAGTGGGTCGCGGGATCGTTGCAAATCAGTGCGAGCGTTTCGGACGGGATGATCGTGTTGATCCACGAACAGGTCATCGCGCGGTCGGCCATCGGCGCCATCCAGTGCTGGAATGGCAGGGGGAAACTCGCCTTGGGGCGCGCGACGATCGACTCGGGCAAGCGATCGGCGAACGCTCGGCGCAGCGCGATCTTGGTGCGCAGCAGCGAATCGGGCGCGTACCGCTCGCTCATCGGGAGCGATTCTGCGCACGAGGCAAACGCGACATCGGCGAAGGGTGTTCGGCCCTCCACCGACGCAAGCATCGAGGCAGAATCGAGCCGACCGAGCAGCCCTGTAAGGTTGACCTCGCGGTGGAACCGCAGGTGCGCAGCGAGCGGAGCGGAGCTTTCAACGCGGCACGACTCGAAGGTTGTTCGGTAGAAGTCGGTGAGCCACTGGTCGCCTTGCGCAGAGTTCCACGCCTCGGGCGTGAGCAGATTTGGCTTGAGTTCCAGCGGGCACCACGCATTGGACTCAAGCTGAAACATGCCGGGGTCTTGATCGCCCGAAACGATGTGCGCAGTAGCGGCGGCCATCGGTGCTTCGTACCCGCCGAGCAACTCATCGGCCCCCTCGCCCGAGAGCGTGACCTTGCGGCCATCGTTGCGCATCGCTGCGCACAGCAGATGGATCGCGGTTTCGTTGGGAGTCGAGAGCGGCACCCCGAGTTGGGCGACCATGGACTGCCAGGTGCGCACAAACAGATCTTGGTCGAGAGTGATGCTCGAATGCCTGGTATCGAGATGTTCGGCGACGAGTTTTGAGACAGGAAGATCATCGGACTGGGGCACGCCAGCGATCGCGGCTTGGTCGGGAGCTCCGGCGCAGTAGGTGTGGAGTTCGTCGAGCTGTGGCCGGGCGACGGCGCAGATGGCCGAGCTGTCGAGCCCGCCCGAGAGCAGCGCGCAGAGAGGCACGTCCGAACGCAGATGCCGATGGACGCTGTCCTCGAAGACTTCTGCGAACGTTCCATCGACGGGCCATGTGTGTGCGCTGACTCGACGGGTTGTGAGCATCGTTGGGGTCGATGCGTTGAGGTCGTACTCGACGACTTCGCCGGGCAGCAGGGCGCGAACGCCTGCGAACATTGTGCGTGAGCCGTTGACGGTGCGGATCGTGGTCAGGTAGGCACTGATGCCGATGTGGTCGGGCTCGGGGTTGATTCCAGGGTGCTCGAAGAGCGCGGGGATCTCGCTTGCGAACGCGACGACCGGGCAGCTTTCGTGTGGCCCGGAGTCGATGCAACCTTCCCAGACGTACATCGGCTTGATACCCATCGGGTCGCGTGCGAGGATGAGCTTGGCTTGCTTTGGGTCGTACCACGCGAAGGCGTACATGCCTCGGAGGCGGTCGACTGCATCTGCGCCCCAGCGATCGAGGGCGTGCCAGAGAGTTTCGGTGTCACAGGTGGTTGTGAACGGCACATCGAGAGCCGAGCGGAGTCGATCGTCGTTGTAGAGTTCTCCGTTATAGAGGAGGACCGGGCCGTTGGGTCGCAGACAGAACGGCTGATGACCCGCGGGCGAGGGGTCGAGGATCGCGAGGCGTCGGTGCCCCAGAGCGGCATGGTCACCAAGCCAGAGCCCAGCATCATCGGGGCCTCGATGGGCGAGCCGATCGCGCATGGCTTCGATGACGCTGCGAGAACCCTCGGGCCCGATGGGATCGGGGCTCAAGGGGTGTTGATGACTGGTGACGATGCCGACAAGACCACACATGGAAGGGTTTATCGACCGACGGGGTTGTGTTTCACCAGTCGCCAGATGGCTCCGGCCAAGGGCGAACCCACCCAGAGGTGCTCGCCTTGGCCTTCTTCCTGCTCAAAGCGCACCATCGCCTCGAAGCCCTCGTCGTCGTCACGGAGCAGGTCGCAAGTGCCTGTGAGCACACGGATCACGTTGCCTCGATCGGCCGAGAGCGATCCCTCGAAGGTCAGGAATGCTCGGCGGTGGTCGCTGATGCGTTCGGCATCGAGGGTGGAAAGCTCGTCGGGCAGGCGATTCAAGCGAAAGGTGACCAGGCACCGCTCATCGGAATGGGGCGGGGTGGTTTCGCTGGTGCTGGGGGGGGAACGCTCGAACATCCAGTCGAAGTGATGCGAGCCGTCGGGGAGCTGGTGGCGGAGGATGACGGTGCCTGCCATGGGGCGAGCATACACCGATGAGGATACGATCTGCACTATGGCATGCTCACCCACTCGTACCTCTGCCCGCTCTCGCTCGCTGATTGTTCTTGGGGGAGGTGTTCTGTTACTGGTTTTGATGGTCGGATCGGGCTGCGCGACCCGCCCGGTGCCGATGATGCGTGCACACGGCAACCAGGCGTTTGACGAGGGGCGTTACTCCGATTCGGTCGCGTTCCTGAGTCATGTGGTCGAGATGGCACCGGGCCGGGCGGAATACCGCTACGAGTATGGACGGGCGTTGCGTGCCGATGGACAGATAGGGGCTGCTACGGAGCAACTGGCGATCGCTCACGGCCTTGACCCGGCAAGCGAGAAGATCGTGAGTGCTTACGCAGAAATGCTGATCGAGTTGAACCGGATCGACACGCTCGAATCGGTGCTCATGAGCCGAGCGCACACCTCGGCTGCGTATCAGGATTACCTGCTGCTCGGGGAGTTTCTGGGCAAAGCAGGCGACCCGGACGGCGAAGAACAGGCGTTGCTCTCGTCGGCGGATCTCGCAGGGCAGCTCGACGAATCGCCACAACGTGCGTTGGCGAGGTTTTATGAGCGGTCAAATCGGCCTGAGCAGGCACTTGAGCGTTGGAAGATGGTGCTCTGGTTCTTGCCGATAGACCCCGAAGCGACCTATGCGCTGCGAGAGGCGGGCCAGGTTCCCGGTCCTACCGCGAGCCTGATTCCGCAGGGTCGAATCGGGCGATAGAGCGATCAAAAAATCTCATGATTGAGCCGCCGGGGCCAAAAATGGCTTTACTTGACATGGGGCGAGTTAGTTCTACAGTGTATCCGGATACACGGATGAATACTGCCCCCGCCACATCTCAGAGCCTTGCCTCGCTCCTCGGTCAGCTCAGCGAGCCGATCCGGCTGCGGATGTTGCGTGTGCTCGAAGGTGAAGAGCTGACGGTGGGCGAGTTGGCCAGCGTGCTGCAACTCCCCCAGTCCACAGCGAGCAGGCACCTTAAGACTCTTACCGATGGCAAGTGGTTGCGTCGCCGAGAGCGTGGAACGACAGCGCTGTACCGGCTCGTGCTCGATGACCTGATGCCCGCCTCGCGCGGGCTCTGGCTTGCTGCACGCGAACAACTGGTGACGGGGTGTGCGCACGAACTCGAAGCGGACGACCACCGATTGAACTCGGTGCTCGCTGAACGCCCGGTGGATTCGCAGGCGTATTTCGGTCGGGTCGCTGGGCGATGGGACACGATTCGTCAGGACTTGTTTGGTTCGCGGGTGCTGCCCTCGGGCGCGTTGAGTTTGATCCCGCCGGACTGGGTGGTGGCGGATCTGGGGTGTGGGACGGGCAACGCAGCGGAGTGGCTCGCGCCGCGTGTGCAGGAAGTAATCGCGGTGGATCAATCCCCCGAGATGCTCGAAGCGGCGCGCAAGCGTCTTCGTGCGCACAACAACGTACGGTTTTTAGAAGGCGAGATCGGGAATCTGCCGATGGAGAGTGGGTCGGTAGATGCAGCGATCGCGGTGCTGGTGGTTCACCATGTGCCCGATCCGGTCGAGGTGTTGCGCGAGGCGGCTCGGGTGCTGAGCCATGAGCGAGGGGGCGGGGTGATGACGGTGGTTGACATGATCGCACATTCGCGTGATGACTATCGCGAAACGATGGGGCATGTACACCTCGGGTTCTCGCGTGACAGACTTGTAGAGATGTTTACCGAGGCAGGTTTTTGCGCCCCGGCGGTAGTGGAACTTCCGGCGGACCCAAGGGCGACAGGCCCGGGTTTGCTCGCCGCGTCGGCGAGGGTGCGGGTGTAAGAGAACAAATACGTTTAGATACTTTTTCAATTTGGAGCAGGCATGAGCACGACGGCAACAGCAAACAAGATGGACTTTAAGATCAGGGATATTACATTGGCGCCCGAGGGACGCCACGAGATCCGTCTCGCCGAGCAGGAGATGCCGGGCTTGATGGCGCTCCGCGAGGAGTACGGCAAGAGCAAGCCGCTCAAGGGCGCACGCATCGCGGGCTCGTTGCATATGACGGTGCAGACCGCGGTGCTGATTGAGACGCTTGTTGATCTTGGCGCTGAAGTTCGTTGGGCTTCGTGCAACATTTTCAGCACGCAAGATTCGGCAGCGTCGGCGATGGCGGTGGGCCGGACCGGCACGCCGAACAACCCCAAGGGCATCCCGATCTTTGCGTGGAAGGGCGAGACGCTCGACGAATATTGGTGGTGCGCTCGTCAGATTCTCAACTGGCCCGATGGGAAGTTTGCGAACCTGATTCTCGATGACGGCGGCGACGCCACGATGATGGTGCTCAAGGGTGCCGAGTTCGAGAAGAAGGGCACGATCCCCGAGTACGTTCCCGGCAAGGACCCCGAAGAGCACGGCGCATTCTTGAACCAACTTCGCGAGCAAGAAAAGGAGTTCCCGGGATGCTGGGCGAAGATCGCGGCCGAGATCAAGGGTGTTTCTGAGGAGACGACCACGGGCGTTCACCGCTTGTATCAGTTTGCCGATGCGGGCGAACTGCCGTTCCCGGCGATCAATGTGAACGACAGCGTGACCAAGAGCAAGTTCGACAATGTGTACGGCTGCCGGCATTCGCTGATCGACGGATTGAACCGTGCATCGGACGTGATGATCGGTGGCAAGATGGCGGTGGTGTGCGGGTATGGCGACGTGGGCAAGGGCTGCACGCAGTCGCTGCGTGGTCAGGGCTGCCGGGTGGTGATTACGGAGATCGACCCGATCTGTGCGCTGCAGGCCGCGATGGAAGGGCTCGAAGTCGTGCGTCTCGAAGACGTGGTGGACAAGGCTGATATCTTTATTACTACAACGGGCAATAAGGACATCATCACGTTCGAGCACATGAAGGCGATGAAGGACAAGGCGATCGTCGGCAACATCGGGCACTTCGACAACGAGATCCAGATGGAACGGATGGCGGGTGATGCTGATGTTGAGCGTGTGAACATCAAGCCGCAGTATGATGAGTTTGTGTTCAAGAGCCTCAACAAGTCGTTGTTGGTTCTCGCTGAGGGCAGGCTGCTGAATCTTGGTTGTGCGACGGGCCACCCGAGCTTTGTGATGAGTGCGAGCTTTACCAACCAGGTGCTTGCCCAGATGGAGTTGCACGCGAACAAGAACGCCTACGAGAACAAGGTGTACATGCTGCCCAAGCAGCTTGATGAGAAGGTCGCGCGGCTTCATCTTGACAAGTTGGGCGTGAGGCTTTCCAAGCTGAGCCAGGAGCAGGCAGATTATCTTGGGGTTCCGGTGGACGGACCTTATAAGGCCGAGCATTACCGCTACTAAGCTCGGCGTTTATTCGATTATCACCTCTTTCGGGTCAACACCCGGAAGAGGGCTTACCCAGCAGAGTTTCAATACCAGCAAGCTCTTTCGCAGGACCGGCAAGGAACGCCATCATGCATGCCAAGGACATCTTTGAGAGCGGCAGGACAACGTTCAGCTTCGAGTTCTTCCCGCCCAAGACGCCCGAATCTGGTTCGGTGTTGTTCGAGAACATCGCGCAGCTTCAGACGCTCAAGCCCACGTTTGTCAGCGTGACGTATGGCGCAGGCGGAACGACGCGGCAAGTCACGCAGGATCTGGTGCTACGCCTCAAGGGTGAAACTTCACTTGATCCGATGCCGCACCTGACGTGCGTGTGCCAGAAGACGGGCGATCTCGATGCAATTTTGGAGCGGTATGCGTTGGCGGGAATCAGTAATATTCTGGCGTTGCGTGGCGACCCGCCGCGAGACATGCCCGGCCATCGGTTCGAGGATGATGATCTCAAACGCGCATCGGAGTTGGTGGCACATATCAAGCGATTTAATGATCGTGGCATCCACCCGGACAAGCGTGGCTTTGGTGTGAGCGTTGCAGGCTTCCCGGAGGGACACCCGGCGACGCCCAATCGCCTCGTCGAGATCGAGCATCTCAAAGCGAAGGTCGAAGCGGGCGCGGATTACATCGTCACGCAGTTGTTCTTCGACAACCGAGATTTTTACGACTTCCGGGATCGGTGTCGGCTTGCGGGGATTCGTGTACCGATTGTCGCGGGGGTGATGCCCATCACAACGCTCTCGGGGATGAAACGGATGGCGGATCTGGCGCAGGGCGCACGGTTCCCGGCGCCGCTGTTGCGAGCGATCAACCGGACGGATGGTTCGAGTGAATCGGTAGGTCGGGTGGGGGTTCACTGGGCGACGGAACAGTGCCGGGATTTGTTGGATCATGAGGTCGATGGGGTGCATTTCTACACGCTCAATAAATCAACCGCGACCCGCGAGGTGTACGCGACACTGGGCGTCAAAGATTCGACGGCCTTGGCTGGGCCGATGTAACCAATGCCTCGAAGACCGCAGCGCCGACAGCGTGATCCTTGGTGCGTTCAGGGTGCCACTGGACGCCAAGCGAGAAGCGTTTGGTCGGGTCGGTGATCGCTTCGATGACGCCGTCATCGGAGAGAGCGGCGACCTTATAAGTTCCGGGATTGGTCACGGCTTGGCGATGTTTGCTATAAGCGGTGCCGGTGAGCTTGATGGGTCTTGTTGGTTTGCTCGTCACCGTGTGCTGGGCATCCCAATGCCTGTGCCAATCGCTGCGAGTATCTGGCATGTGTTGATCGAGCGTGCCGCCCGCATGGAGCGCCATCATTTGCATGCCAAGACAGATGCCCAGGACGGGCATGCTTGGTCGGTCATTGAGTGCGATGAGCAACGAAGTTTCAAAGCGTTGGCGGTCGGCGTGAACGGGGGTGATCGCTTGGTGCGAAGGTGTGCCGAAGGGCTCGGTGCAAGGGTCGTCGCCGCCCGCAAGGATGACGCCATCGATTCGATCGAGCAGGCTCAACAGATCGGCGATGCTGGCATCGGTCGGCGCGAGCCAGACGGGGATGCCTCCGGCGGCTTCGACGGCGTGGCCATAGGTTCGATAGCTGAAGACGCGCTCGCCGTTGGGTGAGTCGCAGAGGTCGCAGGTGATCGCGATGATCGGTTTGTTCACGCACGGAGTGTAGGAGTTGGCGGTACAGTGTGTGCATGAAAGCGGTTCGGTTGATTGTTGTTTCTCTGGTGTGTGCAGCCCTCGGGTTTGCGTTGGTCGCGTTCTGGCCCGGAACTGCCCCACCGCCTGCGCCGCGTCGGTTGGTGGATCAAGCCGCGTCGTCGCTCGTGTCTATAGCGGTCGAGGATGGCATCGCCGAGCGCGCGGGACCCGAGCAATGGGTCGTCACTCGGGCGCAGGAATCGACGCAAAGAATGCGTTGGGCTGGGGATTCGGTTCGGCTTCGAGCGTTGACCCGGTTGTTAGGCGGCGCGATGGTGCTGCCCGGGGGCGAACCAGACGCAGATGGTCCGAGCGTCATCATTGGTCATTCTGATGGATCGTTCACGCAACTTGAGTTTTCATCGCTGGCAGTCGGCGGCAGAGTGGGCGTGCGTGTCTCGCATCGACAGGATGAGGATGCGCCTCGCGAGAGTTGGACGGGGCTTGTCGATGCTGAGTTGATGGATTTGTTTGCGAGCGGGGTTGAGCCTTGGCTTTCGCGGGCTGCGATGCCAGGGGTGCCGATGGACCCGGCGAGCATCGAGATCGTGACACAACAAGAACGGTTGCTGCTCGATCGGCTCGGGAGCCGGTGGGTGATGCGCAAGCCGGTGGCTGGGGAATGCGATGCGGATCTCGTCAAGCTTGCGGCCCGCCAGCTCGCGGCACTGTCTGGCGATCGGCTGCTTGACGACTCGGAGTTGCACGAGACCAAAGCAATCGCGACATGGTCGGTGAGCGACGCACGCAGAAGCGGGAAGACGTGGCAGACCGAGCTGCTCATGGCGATCAGCGAACAACAGGTCGCGGTGCGTTGCAGAGTGCTTGATTCGCAGGGGCAAACGGTGATGGGGCCGGTACTGATGGCGATGGATATTAGCGAGGCTGACCGCATCGACGCGACCGCTTCGGCGTATTTGAACCGGCACACGCTTCGGATCGCAGCAGCGGATCTCCACGTGTTGACGGTCACCACCCACGCAGGAGAGTTTATCTACGGCACAAACGCCTCGAAGGGCACCGGCTGGTTCGACGTACAAGGCGAATCAACGCAGGGGGTCCGAGCGGTAGCGGTGTTGCTGACCGAGCACGCGGCACTGATTGCGGTGCCGGCGGATCAGCTCTCAGACGGATACACGCCCGAGTTTGCGATCATGTTCAGCACACGTCCCCCGAGCAAGCCGGGGGTTGACCTCGGCGGGCTCGTGCCGATGGAATCGCTCAGCATCGGGTTGTATACATCATCCGGTCGCAGCCCATTGGCGATTGAATATCGAGGTGTGCTGCGGGTGTACGACGACCGCGAGGCACACGCCGCGTGGAAGTGGCTCAGTGAGTTGAGCGGACCAGCCGAAGAAGAAGGTCCATAAGCAGACGCAACTATTGAGCGATATCGGTCCGCATCTGGCAGCCAGCGAAGCTGATGCAGCCTGCTGCTCGGTAGGCAAGAGTGCGTGCTTCTTCGATGGTGTCGGCCATGCCGACGACCGAGAGCACACGGCCCCCCGAGGTGATCGGGTCGCCACGATCATCGAGACTCACGCCCGAATAGAACACCAGCACGTCGTCGATTGCCTCGGCTCTTTCGATGCCTTCGATGGGCACGCCGGTGATGGGCTTTGCCGGGTAGCCCTCGCTTGCGAGCACGACGCAGACGGTGGGCCTTTGGTCCCACTGGAGTTCGAGGTCGCCGAGTTTGCGTTGTGCGCACGCCATGAACAGTTCGAGTGCGTCGCTCTTGAGCCTTGGCATGATGGCCTGGCATTCGGGATCGCCAAAGCGGGCGTTGTATTCGAGGACTTTGGGGCCTGAAGGCGTGAGCATGAGCCCGGCGTAGAGCACGCCGCGATAGTCGATGCCCTCGCGACGGAGTGAATCGACGGTGGGGATCAGAATCTCGCGTTCGATGACGTCGAGGGTGGCGTCATCGAGTTTGGGCGAGGGGCTAAAGGCCCCCATGCCGCCGGTGTTGGGGCCTTGATCGTTGTCGCGCAGGCGTTTGTGATCTTGAGCGGTGGGCAGAAGCTGGATGGACCTGCCGTCGGAGATGGCGAGCACTGAGACTTCTCGGCCGGTCAAGCGATCTTCGATGACGACCTTGGCCCCGGCGTCTCCAAAGACACGCTCGACCATGATGGCATGGAGGACTTCGTGTGCTTTGGGAAGCGTCTCGGGGAGCACCACGCCCTTGCCCTTGGCAAGCCCGGCGGCCTTGATGACCGGAACGACCTCACGCGAACGGAGGTATTCCGCAGCCGCCTCGTAGTCGCTAAATGAACGACCAGCAGACACGGGAACGACCGCAGCCTTGAGCAGGTTCTTGCACCACACTTTGTCGGATTCGATTCTCGCGCCGTCGGCATTGGGACCAAAGACGGGCAGGCCCGCCTCGCGGAGCTTGTCGGCGTAGCCCAAGGCCAAGGGGTCCTCGGGGCCGATGACGACGAGCCCGATCGAGTGCTTCTCGCAGTATTGAACGAGGCGGTAGATTTCTTGGCGGGTGACCTCGAAATCGACGGCTTGCCCCAGTTTGGCGAGGCCGGGGTTGCCGGGATGCGTGATGTGGAGCTTGCCGAGCCTAGGGGATCGGTGGAGCGACCAGGCGAGCGCGTGTTCGCGCCCACCGCCACCGATCAGCAGGACGTTGACGCGAGATGTGGCGCTCGGTTCCTCAGTCATGGGGCGATCATAGAAGGCTGATGGGAGTCGAGTGTCAAGAGTTTTTTGCTGCGTCGGTTCTGCCCGGCACGCTGGCACAAACGATCGTGGCGATTGCTGCTCCGATGGCAAGCTTCCACGCAAATCCTAGTGCCCATGCGTCTGTCACAAGCCGGGCCAACCCGCTGCGCGTGTGGTCATCGAGAGGTAAGGCGGCATCACGGATGGCTTGTGTGTCGATGAGCAGCCCCACCGCCGACGGGTTGAGCATGAAGATGATGGCCGCGCCGACGACCAGAGCTGCGATCGCGGACGCTGACGACCCGCGCCGTGTGAGCAGAGCGGTGGCGAAGACGCCGAGCAATCCGGAATAGGCGAACGTCATCACACCGAGTGCGAAGTCGATGAGCGTTTGTTCGCCCGAGCGTTGCCAGTAGACGCACACGACCGCGAAGGCGCCGAGGATCAGCCCCCAGAACACGACGCCGAGACGACCGATGAGGAGGTAGTGGCGTTCGGTGCGATCCGGGCGGAGCTGCTTGTAGAAATCGTTGACGACGGTCGAGCTCATGGAGTTGAGCGCGCTGTTGAGGCTGCTCAGACCCGCTGCGAACAAGCCCGCGAACATGAGGCCTCGCAAGCCGGCTGGCAGTTCTCGGAGAATGAACCCGAGAAAGACGCGGCGCGAATCGTCTACGACGTAGCCCGGCGCAGCATCGCCCATGACCTCGGGCATCTGGTAGAACACATAGAGCAGCAGGCCCACCGCCATGAACATCGCGACTACGGGAACGCCGCCGATGGTGGCGATGATGACCGAGGCGGCCCCTTTGCGCGCAGACGAACAGGTGAGCATGCGTTGGGTCATGTCTTGGTCGAGCCCGAAGCTCGCGATGCCCATAAGCACGAAGGCGGTGCAACTCGCGAGCAGCGTGTAGTTGGATGTAAAGTTAATTGAAGTGTCAAAGAGGGTGAGTTTGCCGGTGCCGTCGGGTGCGTTGATCTCGGCGAGGGCAGAGAACGCAGCGGGAGCGCCGCCGGGAATGCGATCGAGCAGCAGGATGATCGCACCTGCCACCGCGATCACGAACACGCCCATTTGAATGACGTCGGTCCAGATGACGCTTCGCACGCCTCCGATGAGCGTGTACACAACTCCGACGGTTGCCATCATGCCGATCGCGATGACGATCTGACTTGCAGGGATGGCACCAGTGCCGCCTGTTTGATCGCCGAAGAGAATGAGTGCAGCGGGGATGCCGATGATGTAGATCCGTGAGCCGCTGGCCATGACTCTTCCGAGGAGAAAGGCGATCGCGGCGCTGCGTCGTGCGCCGGGGCCGAAGCGTTGTTCGAGCAAGCCGTAGGGAGTTGCGACGCCCGAGGCGTAGAGCTTGGGAATGACCACCCACGCGACGATGATCGCAGCGAGGATCATCCCGATGTTGCTTGCTAGATATGTAAGATTGTTCGCGTAGGCCTGTTGTGGCCCGCCGACAAACGTCGCTGCGGAGAGCGAAGTTGCAACCACGCTTATCGAGACTGCCCAGACGGGCATCTTGCGTCCGCCGAGGAAATAGTCGTTGGTGTCGTTTGCTGCGCGGCGGTTGAACCACCAGCCTGTGGCGACGAGCAGCAAGCCGTAAGCGCCGAGCACAATCCAGTCGAGTGCGGTCACGCGGGATCTCCGTTGCGGGTCGTTTCTCCGGCTTGACCGAGTGCGACATGCAGCAGGCCTTGAGCGTTATCGAGTGCTCGCCTTGCAGCATCGGCGTTGAGATTGAGCCGGTACATGACCACTGCTTGCTTGACGTTTCCATCAGCCTGATCGAGGAGCACCAGCGCTTCTGGGCGAGAGAGCCCCGTGAGAGTGCTCACGATTCTCGCTGCGCGATCGAGCAGCTTGTCGTTGGTGGCTCGCATATCGACCATCAAGTTCTGGTACACCTTGCCCGAGCGAATCATCAGCGTCGTCGAGATGGTGTTGAGCGCGAGCTTGGTCGCGGTGCCCGCTTTCATACGGGTCGAACCCGTGAGCACTTCGGGACCGGTATCGAGCACGACCGTATGGTCGCAGCCATCGGGCGGTTCCACGGCAGAGCATGTGAGCAATGCTGTGACACAACCTGCAGCGAGTTGTTTGGCGATGGTAATACCGCCACGGGCGTAAGGCGTTGTGCCGCCCGCTGCGATCCCGATCACGGTGTCTCGCTCGGTGAGTTGCAGGGCTTGGATCTCTGTGCGCGCGCCGTCGGGGTCATCTTCGAGCCGTTCGCTCGAACGGCGCAGCGCAGCGTCGCCGCCCGCGATGAGCCCGATGATTCTGTCCTGCTCGACCTGAAACGTGGGCGGCGCTTCGGAGGCGTCGAGCACGCCAAGGCGTCCAGACGTGCCCGCGCCAAGATAGATGAGCCGACCACCAGCGATAAACCCCGGCTCGGCGGCTTCGATGAGCGAGGTCAGCACGCCCGACGCTTTATGCATTGCTTCCATTACCGCGCGATCTTCATCGAGAATAACACCGACGCACTGACTCACCGTCAGCTCGTGGAGGTTCGCCGAGTGCGGGTTGCGTTGCTCGGTTGCGATGTCGCCTCGATCGGGCAGCGAGTGACTCATGGACACTGTCCTTTGTTTCGGGCAAGGAACACATCGAGCCGGGCAACGCTCTGTGCGAGGCGTTCGTGCGAGAGCCTGCCTTCGTGAACCGCACCCATCAGTGCCTCGTGCATCTCGGGCGCGGGGCATGGCTTTGGAACGCCCAGGTTATTGCCTTCGAGTGCCACGTCTGCTCCCGCGATGATCGCAAGAACCGCTGCTTCACCCGACGGATATCGATCCGCGATGGCACGCATGTCGAGCGAATCAGTGATGACCACACCCTGCCAACCGAGTTGTTCGCGGAGCATACCTGTGATGATCGCGGGCGAAAGGCTCGCTGGAAGCAGCGGGTCGAGTTTGGTGTGTAACAGATGGGCGACCATGATTGCATCGGGTGGGGTGGGTCCGTTGATGAGTGTGCGATACGGCGCAAGCTCGGTGTCACGCGACCAGGTCCTAGTGATGTCTACGAGTTCGTTGTGCGTGTCGCCTGTTGCCGAGCCGTGACCCGGGAAGTGCTTGATACACGACCCGATCCCGGCGTTTCGCATCGCGCGGATTTGTTCAGCAGCCATGCTTGCGACTTGCTCGGGATCGGAGCCGAAGCATCTGCCACTCTGGGCGAAACACGAGTTCGTATTCGAGCATTCGATATCGACACACGGCGCAAGATTGAGATCAACGCCCACCATCGCAAGAGATTCGGCGAGCGCATCACATGCTGCGGCACGCGAGGCGTCGTCGAGTTTCGCATAGGTAGCGGGCGAGGTCGCCTCTGGGTAGCCGAGACTTGGGCGCAAGCGAGAAACACTCCCGCCCTCTTGATCGATACAGATCACAACGTGCGGTCCGAGGCGATGGCGAAGATATCTGACCAACGAACGGGTCTCGCCCGGATCTGAGATGTTCCGCGGCGATTGCGAGTCTGCGTCTGCTCGAGACGTACCTTCACGCATGAGCCGATCGCGTTGCGGCAGATCGACATCAAAGAGGATGATGCCGCCAACGTGCGCGCGCTTGCAGCGTTCGATCTCCGCTTCGAGGACGGGGTCGCCCGGCTGGGAGCCACGGATACCGACCCAGATAAGCCGACTTATGTGCCGTTCGAGTTCACTGATGCTTGATGGCGTGGCCGTTGCCGAGAGCCCTCGCCGCTTTGATCCCGTGTGCGCCGCCCACCATGCGGCGCCGGCTGCACCGGTCTTGGCGCTTCCGGATTCGAGCTTCCAGTCGGGTCTTGCCACGCTTGTCAAGCCGTGCCCCACTGCGTGGTACAGCTCATCGAGACGCACACCGAGTTGTTCGCCCACGCCGCCGAGCAGCACGATTCGATCAGGACGGTAGATCGCATGGGCGGTGCGCATCGCGCCGATGAGCGCTCGCCACGCGGGGTTAGTCATGGGCGCATCGAGCCAGCCGGTGACGCCATCACTTCCGAACCGGGCCATGAGCGCACGCACGCCGATATACGCTTCGAGCGTGCCGATGCTTGAGTCATTTGCTATTGGCGGAGATAGATCAAATGAGCATGCGTCGACCTGTCCGATGTGGCCGCAGGATTCGCCGGTGACTTTGAGCGGCACGCCCGCATCGAGCACGCACGCTCCAACGCCGGTGCCCATGACCAGAGCCAATGTGCGATCTTGTGATGGGTGTTCGTGCCAGTAGCCGAAGGCGGCTGCGAATGCATCGGTGCAGACTTCGACGGTGCGCACATTGGGGACCGTTTGCCTGACCAGCTTATCGAGGTCGGTACCGACGAGACCGGGCACGTTTACCGAGTGGGTGACCTGCTTGCTTGCCGCGTCGAGCACTCCCGGTGCGCACACGCCCGCGAGGGTTGCTGTGACTTGACCGAGGCGATCGACAGCCTGAGAAACTGCATCCCGCAGCACCGTTTCGCTCGGCAGAGAGTATGTGTCGGAAGCGGCGTGCGCATGAATGTGATCGCCCCGGACGATCACCGCCTTGACCGAGCTTCCTCCTATGTCGATGCCGAGCGCGCTTTCGCTTTGCTCGTTGGCGTTGGTCATGCGTGAGAGCATACGGCGAGAGTCGTTCGTGGGTCATGCTGGCGACAACTCATCGTGCGTTCACGGGCACAGCCCGACAAGCCCGAGCAACGCGAGAAAGTCGCCGAACCCGACCTGGCCATCGGGTCCGCCTTGTGGCGGGAGCGTACCGAAGTCATCGGCGAAATCGCCTATGCAACCCGGGACCCCTCCCGGGCAGGGACCGACGAGCCCGAGCAGCGCAAGAAAATCACCGAACCCGACTTGGCCGTCAGGTCCGCCCTGCGGCGGAAGCGTACCGAAATCATCGGCGATATCACCCGGACATTCGCCTGAGGAGTCCAGCCCATCGAGCCGAAAGACAACGATGGTGTTCTCGCTGAGCGGGTCGCCGTTATCGACGACGCCGATCATGGCTCGGCCGTCGTTGTCGAGACTCTGCCCAAGGCAGAGTCCTTCAAGATTGGCGTGCGAACCCTGATAGATCAGTGTCTTTGTCGCGGGGATGATCGTGACCCCCGCGAGCGAAGCATGGCCCGAAACCTCGGTCGCACCTTGCATATCAACGCTGAAAATTCGCGTGAGAAAGAGCGGCGTAGCAAACGCAAGAGAGCGTTCGATGGCGAGCAAGCCGCCGCCGGGCAATGCAATAAGTTCGGTGAGTCCGCTCTGGCCTACGTCTTCGGGGGGAATGGTCGGTCCGTGCAGGGGTTCGATCAGATACGCCCATTGCCCGTTCTCTGTGCCAGCAGCGAGCGACTGCGAACGCAACCGAGCAACCGATCCGCTGGCGGGCGAAGCACCCGGGCCGTCCACGGTGAGCGCTTCTTCGTTCGCGGTCCACAAGGTGTCGGCGTCGAGGGTCAATGATTCAAGCCCGAGGTTGGGCCGACGAGTATCGAAAACCGGCGGCAGCGTGCTCGTGCTCATCAGGTCACCCGTAAACAGATCGACCTCGCGAAAGGTCATGGTGTTCTCGTCAGCGATCAGCAAGCGATCGGACGCAGAATGCACGACGCCCTCGTGGTCACCTGTAAACGACAGCGTCAGGCCGCGCACGTTGGTGAGCGCACCGATCGTTCCATCGCCCGCGATCGGAAGATCGAAGAGCACGACTCGGTTTGAGTTGTCCATCACTGCTGCGTAGCTGTCACCGCCGAGAGCGCAGACGCCGCTGAGTCCCGCGACGTTGAAGGGTTGTCCAAACTGGTCGATGACGGAGCTTGGCACCGCGATTTCGCCGAGCAGCGTGATTACCAGCTGCGCATGAGCCGACGAGGACCCAACAATGCAGGCTGCACATACAGCGATCAGCGTTCTGTTTTGAGGCTTCTTCATTCACGGAACATGGTACCGATAATCATATCGGGGGGGCCGCCACCCGAACACAACGTGACCATTGCGATGTGTATAAATGAGCACAGGCCAGTGGTGTTTGAATATCGCACGCTCGTGTCCTCCGATCCGATACTCTGTCGTAGACGTGAACGGAATCCCCCCCCCCAATGCGCGCCGAAGCAGTCGGCTCCTTCTTCGCCTCTCGGCGTGCTGGCTGCTGACTGGTACGGTTTTGAGCTGCACTGCGTGGGGTCAAACCCAACACTCCGCAGACAACAATCCCGCCCAACTTGCTGAGGCGCTCGAACATCGCCTGGTCAACGAGGTCTATCCGATCCTCGACGAGAGTTGTATGGGGTGTCACGGCCCGCGTCGCAGCAAGGGCGATGTGCGGTTCCACAAGATGGACACACTCAGCGCAGCGATGGAGAAACTCGACACGCTCTTGCTCGCGCATGATCTGCTCAGCACGCACGAGATGCCACCCGACGATGAGCCTCAACCAACCGATGAGCAACGCGCCGTGCTGCTCGACTGGATCGACGATCTCAATACCTATGCACTCGCGACGCAGGGCATCGACCCGGGCTGGTTTTCGACACGTCGGCTCAACAACGACGAATACCGCTTGACCATGCGTGACCTGCTCGGGATCGATCCGTCCCAAGTCGATCTTGCGCAGTGGCTCCCTGCCGATGATCTCGGCTATGGGTTCAACACCGTGGGCGATGCGCTCACGCTCTCGACCCTGCACGTCGAGGAGTATCTCGCATCGGCTGAGCGTGCGCTCGAAGTGGCACTCGGACCTGAGATTGTGCTCAAACCTCAGCCCCGAACGCTCGGCCCGATCGAAGGCTCCCGCAACAGCAACGCGCTCGACGCAGGCGGCCGACACCTGTACTCAGATGGATTCGCCCGCGTGCAGACCGACTTGCCCGCGAGTTCGATGTATGAGATCTTTGTCACTGCTTGGGGCGATCGCGGCGGCCCGGACCTACCACGGCTGAGCCTGCGGATCGATGGCAAGGAGCTCCAGGCGTGGTCGGTGAGAGCCGAGAACGAGATCGAAGCTCAACGGTTCAGCGTGGTGGTGGAACTCGACAAGGGCCCGCACACGATCGCGGGGTATTTCACGAACGACTTCTATATCAAGGGCAAAGCGGATCGGAATCTTGCGATTGCGATGTTCGAGATCGCCGGGCCATTGGATGCGCGGAGCTCTCATCGCGAAGGCGTGTGGCCCGAGATTTTCTTTGTCGAACCAGACTCGGGTGATGCCTCGCACCGGCAAGCCGCCGAAGCAATCCTCGAACGCTTCGCAGCCAGAGCGTTTCGCAGGCCGATGGTTGATGGCGAGATCGAACGCCTCATGACGGTGTACGACTCGTCGCGCGAAGCGGGCGACAGCTACGAATCGGCGGTCCGCCTCGGGCTTCAGGCGGTGCTTGTTTCGCCGAGATTTTTGTTTTTGAGCGTCGAGAACCCGCGTGCAGACGACCCGGCTACCACCTACATACTCGGCGGGCACGAGCTGGCCACTCGGCTTTCGTACTTCCTCTGGAGTTCGATGCCCGACGCTGAACTCGGTCGGCTCGCCGATCTTGATCTGCTTCGTGAGCCACGGGTGCTGCGTTCGCAAGTACGACGGATGCTCGCTGATCCCAAAGCACAAGCATTCATCGAGGGATTCGCAGGCCAGTGGCTGCTGCTCCGCAATCTCGAAGATCTTGAAATCGATCGCGAACGATTTAGCGGCTATGACGACTCGCTCGTGTCTTCGATGACCCAAGAAGCGTTCTTGTTCTTCGCTGATGTGGTCCGATCGAACCGCCCCATCATGGATCTGGTGAATGCACGCGATGTGTTCATCAACCAGCAACTCGCAAAGCACTACGGCATCGAAGGCGTCCGAGGTACACGCCTGCGCCGCGTTCAACTCAATGAAGATTCACCACGCGGGGGCGTGCTGACCATGGGTGCGGTGCTGACGGTGACGAGCAACCCGACGCGAACGAGTCCGGTCAAACGCGGGCTCTTTGTGCTTGACCAGTTGCTCGGTTCGCCTCCCCCGCCGCCGCCATCGGATGTGCCGCCGCTTGAACAAACCAGCACGACGCTGGACCCGAACGCCTCGCTCCGCGAACAGCTCGCAGCCCACCTGCTCAACCCTGACTGCGCCTCGTGCCATGTTCGGATGGACCCGATCGGGTTGTCCATGGAGCAGTTTGATGCGGTGGGTCGGTGGCGCAGCGATGCCGACAGCGCGAGCATGGACGTCTCGGCGGAACTGCCCGGCGGGATCACGTTCGAGGGTCCGCGCGAACTCAAAGAAGTCCTGCTCGCTCAAGCACCTGATATCACCGAGAACATTACTCGCCGGCTCATGATCTATGCGTTTGGACGCGGGCTTGAAGCGTTTGATCGCCCGACAGTCGCTGCGATCATGGAGCAGACCGCTGAAGAGGGCAACGGGTTCACCGATCTGATCGAGGCGGTGGTCGTGAGCGAGGCGTTCACGACCTGCCGGGGAAGAGAGCAACGAAAATGAATCTGTCACATCTATCTGGTAACGCGGCTTCTGGAATCTCACGCCGCGCGGTGTTGCGGGGTATCGGTGCCACGATCGCGCTGCCTTGGCTCGAAGCGGCGACGGGTGCGCCGATTGTGCGCGCAGCGGCCGCGGCTGCCGGCGGGGTATCACCCGACGGGTTCCCGCTGCGCATGGCGTTTATCTTTACCCCCAATGGCGTCAACTATGAGAACTGGCTGCCCACGGGCACAGGCACCGACTACACGCTGTCGCCCGCGCTTAAGCCGTTGGAATCGGTGCGTCAACACGTCAATATTCTTACCGGCCTCACGCTCGACAAAGCACGCGCCAACGGCGACGGTCCCGGTGACCACGCTCGCGCATCGGCGACCTTCCTCACCGGCCAACAAGCCCGCAAAACCTCGGGCAATAACATCTCGATCGGGATCAGCGCCGATCAGTTTGCAGCCCAACAGCTCGGGCATCGCACAAAGCTGCCGTCGCTTGAGATCGGTTGCGAGAACGGACGCCGCGCGGGCAACTGCGACTCGGGCTACGCCTGTGCCTATTCCGCAAATATCAGTTGGCACGACGAGGACACGCCCGTACCCAAGATCGTCAATCCCGCAGCCGTGTTCGATCGACTCTTCAACGCCGACAACCCAATCGACTCGGCCAAGCGATTCCGCAGACGTTCGAGCATCCTCGATTACGTCCTTGAAGACGCCCGCCGGCTCGAGTCACACCTGGGCACGGGTGACCGCCGCCGGCTCGACGAATACCAGACGGCGGTGCGCGAGATCGAACGCCGCGTCCAGCGCGCCCAAGAACTCAACGACGAACCCGGTGCTCCCGTTGACGCCACCGCACCAACGGGTATCCCTCAGGTCGTCAGCGAGCACCTCGACCTGATGTACGACATGCTGCTGCTCGCGTTCCAGACGGACTCGACCCGCATCGCGACGTACATGACCGGGACCGCGGGCAGCAACCGCACGTTCCCCGAGATCGGGATCACCGAAGGCCACCACCATCTCTCGCACCACAAGGGCAACGAGGAGTGGGCCGAGAAGATTAGGCTCATCGACAAGTTCCACACCGAACGCTTTGCGCGGTTTGTCCAGCGCATGGCCGACACGCCCGAAGGCGAGGGCAGCCTGCTCGATCACTGCATGATCCTCCACGGCAGCGGGATCTGCGACGGCAACCGGCACAACCATGAAGACCTGCCGATCATCATGGCGGGCAACGCGGGCGGGCGATTCAAGACGGGTCAACTCATTGCGCACGAAACCGAAACGCCCATGTGCAGTCTCTATCTGACCATGCTGCGCGAAATGGGATGTGATGTCGCAGAGTTCGGCGACTCGATGAACCCGCTCAAGACGCTCACCTAGCGCAGCGCACGAGGTTTCCAGCGAGCGATGAACGCGGTCCCGACAACAGCCGAGGCCACAACCACCACGCTCACCCAAGTGTTCACGTCGCGGCTCGTAAGGATCCAGACGCTCACGCTCACGCTCGTCCACATCAGGCCGATCGCGATCGCCTTGGCTCGGCGAGGCATCGGTGTTCTGCCATCGAGGTACCGGGCGTAGGGAGAGAACAACCGAGTGCTGAGCAACCAACGCTCGAGCGGCGGACAACTCTTGGCGAACGCCCAACACGCGAGCATCAAGAAAATTGTCGTAGGCAAACCCGGGACGACCACCCCCACCGCTCCGATCCCAACGCTCGCCAGCCCGACCCCGGCCCATAGCCAGCGAACCGCTCGCAGCCGAGACAGCGCGGGACGCTGCCGGGTCTGCTCGAAGCTCGGGTTGGCTTGAAGTTGGGTCATGTGCCGAGTGTAGCGAGTCTTTGCGACCGAGTCTCAAGAACGGCGGTCGCCCGCCCTTTCGACTGTCTCAGAGTGGTTTTTATTCCCATGGTTTACTCGTCAATCCGCCCGAGCAGCTCGGTTACCGCTGCTTCAAGCTGAGCATCACGACCCGCTACCTCGTCCGCTGGGGTCTGTGCGACGCTCACGTCGGGCACCGCTGGGAACACGTCCATGTCCTTGCCCGCAGCGGTGTACCAGCCCCTAAATGGTCTGCGGATGGTCGTTCCGTCAATGAGCCGAAAGCTCCCCGTCGAGATCACCCCGCCGAAGGTTGCGGTTCCGACGATGGTGCCCCGATCGGTGGTCTTGATCGCGTGTGCAAAGATCTCGGCGTTCGAGAACGAGTGTTGATTGATGAGCACGTTGATGGGTCGCGACCAGCCGTAGATGAGCCGGCGGTCGCGCGGGTAGGAGTCGGTGGGCACGCTCTTTGGATCGGCGCCGCGTGGGATGGTGTAGGCGTGGGCGGGCGCGGTGAGCGAAGCGAGCAGGATATCGGTGGTGAATCCGCCGCCGTTGTCGCGGACGTCAATGACGAGTCCTTGCTTGCCGTGGGCTGCAGCATAAAGATCGCGCTCAAAGTCGCGCACCGAGGGCATGCTCATGCCCCGGATGTGGAGGTAGCCCAGCTTGCCATCGGAGAGCCTCTCAACGGTTTCGCGGCGAGTGCGTGTCTCGTCGTTGTATCGCAGGTTGTTTTCCGAGCCGTAGCTGTGAGGCGTGAGCAAGATAAAGCGGTTGACGCCCTGAGCATCCTGCACTTCGAGCAACGTTTCCTTACGCGCGGTCCCGATCATGGCTGCTACGAGATCACGGAGCTGACCGTCTCGCACGATGGGTTGATCGTTGATGGCGATGAGCACGTTATCTTCTCCGAGCCCGAGTTCGCCAAGGTCTGCCGGGCCATCAGTGAGCACCCGCGTGACGCGGTAGCCATTGGGGGCAGGAGTGAAGTCGATCCCCATGTATCCGGTGCCGGGAGATTTGGCGCTAAACCCGCCGCCGCCCCGGATGCCGGTGTGCGAGCCGTCCACCTCGCCGAGCATCAGCGTGAACACCGCGTTGAACTCATTGCTGGTGCGTGTGCGTTCAGCGAGCGCCGCGTACCGTCGGGTGAGCCCGGGCCAATCGAGCCCCTTGAGCGTGGGGTGATAGAAGAACTCGCCAAACGTGCGGGCACCTTCGAGGAACTTCTGGCGTTGCTGGGTTGCGATATCGACCGTGATTTCAGCACTGATCGAGTACGTCTTTTTTTTGCTGCCCATCGGGCTCGCAGCCTTGGCGGTCCCACCGTCGAGGTACACGACCTGTTCGCCGGTGAGTGACACATTCACATTCGACACGCCACCGGATTCGATCGTCTTGCGGTCCTTGCCTTTGTGATCGATCGAGAACAGCGAGGTATCGCCGTCGATCGAGGCTTCAAAGATGATCCGATCGCCGCCGGGAGTGATCGCCAGATCGCCCTCGCTGCCCGCGAGGCGGGTCATGCGACGGATTCGCAGATACGCATCATCCGCATCGAAGCTCAACGCCTCGGGCTGGTCTGCATCCTTCTCTGTGTCTTCGTCGTCTGTGTCTTTGTCGTCTGTGTCGGCATCTTCCTCAATAACCAACGGCTCAAGCTTCTTGGCTGCCTTGGCTGCCTCCTCGAAGTACGCGTCGAGGTCGTAAGCCCGAAGCCCCTCAAGCGAACGATCGAGGTACACCGCGTACACGTCGTAGTCCCAGTTGTTGTTGTCGCGATCACTCAAGAACGTGAGCACCTTGCCGTCGTGTGAAATGCGGGGCGAAGTGTCGATGTCCGGGTGCCGGGTGAGGTTGATGGGTTCGACCGATGTGCCGTCGTCACCGACCGCCGTATCCATGAGCCAGATGTCGCTGTTGAAATCGAGATCGGCGAGTTCATAGACAATGTGCTGCGAATCCGAAAGCCAGAAC
This sequence comes from uncultured Phycisphaeraceae bacterium, assembly GCA_964448185.1. Classification (GTDB taxonomy): domain Bacteria; phylum Planctomycetota; class Phycisphaerae; order Phycisphaerales; family UBA1924; genus OFTM382. Next base: position 30,673 of record CAYUVO010000003.1, on the reverse strand, counting down.
GCTTCGGGCTCGTTCCAGCTTTCGAGCAATACACGCTCGCTGCCCGTCGCTAGATCGTGCAAGATCAGATCGCCGCGGCCGCGCACCGTCAACAGCGTCTTGCCATCGGGCGACGGCTTGGGCCGAGTGTCCCATGCTTGACCAACCACCACAGGCTCAAACTCGAACGTGAGCGCGTCGGCCCAACGCTCGCCGAACTTTGGAGCGTCGGTTTTTTTCTCGTCGTCGGCATCTTCGCCTTCTTCATCGTCCCCCGCATCCTCATCATCTGCTCCATCTGCCTTCGTTGCTTCAGCGTCAGGGGAATCCGAGGGAAGGGAATCTTCGCTCTCGCCTGAGTCTATCGCCTCGTCTTCAATCTCGTTTTCGCCATCGTCTTCATCTTCGGACGGGGGCTTGAGATCGTCCTTGGAGAGCGTGACCTTGGCCGCAAAGATCGAGCCGAGGCTCTGCTCATCATCAACCGTGAAGTACAGCTTCTCGCCATCGGGTGACCACGCGAGGTGTCGCTCGCGGGCATGGGTCTGGGTAACTCGCCTCGCAGGCCGATCGTCCTCGGTGCTGCGCACATAGATCTCGCCTCGAGCTACCAACGCGATCGCCTTGCCCGAGGGGTGCATCGCTACTTCGGAAGCCTGCTTCGAGACGTCGATGCGCTGCGTGTCCGCGAGCGCGTCGTCCGAGATTGCTGCGAGGTGAACTGCCTGCGGAGTGGCTGTGGCGTTGGCGAGATCGAGTGTGTAGAGCGTGTCCCAGACGACAAACGCAGCGGTCGAACCATCGGCGCTGACCGCGAGATCCCGCACGCCGTGAGCGATCGTGACCTCGCCCGCCTTGGGAGCGAAGTTCGTGAGTTGGGCGACCACACCGGGCTGATCGTCAGTTGTTCCTGCTGCCAGACGATGTATGTTGTTCTGTCCCGATCTGCTCGACAAGAACAGCACGGATCCATCCGCGAGCTGAGCGGGCTGCATGTCGTTGCCGCCGAAGAGTGTAAGCTGGGTGAATGAATCATTCGCGGGGTCGAAGCGCCACACATCCATCGAGCCCGAGCCACGGTAGTTCGGGCGATTGGAGATGCCGTAGCCGCGTGTGAAGACGATCTGGCCGTTGCCCGCCTGCATGGGTTGCTTGCCGAACGCGGGCGTGATCATGCGCACAGGCCCGCCTTCGATCGGCACACGGTACATCCGGTCGTGGCGATAGATCGCCGGGTCGAGTCTGCCCGAGAACAAGAGCGCCTGGCCATCGGTGCTAAAGCCCGAGAGCGACTGCGAGCGATCGGAGGCAGTCACCCGCCTGGGCTGACTGGCGATCATGTTCGCATCGAAATCCACGACGTAGAGATTGCGTGCGCCGTCGCGGTCAGACTCGAAGGCGAGCATCGAGCCGTCGGGGCTGAAGGCGGGAGTGGTTTCGTTTGCGGGATGTGCGGTGATCCGTCGGGCTTCGCCGCCACCAGCGGGCACTGCCCAGAGGTCGCCCGCCCACACGAATGCGATCATCGAGCCATCGGGGCTCAACGCCGGTTCGGTTGGCAGGCCCACCTCGGGGGTTGCCCCGGCTGTGCCTATCACCAACCACGCGATCACACCCGCTATGCACCTGTTCATCTCGTCAACTCCTGTTCGCGATCCCACTCACTTGGTGTGCTCGCGGAAGTGGTTTCTGGAATGGTGGTATACCCGCATTGGCCGCGCGGGGTGCTGTTCAGCGAGCAAGTCGCGCCGGGCTGAACGCGCTGAACTCGGATTGGCCCGTCAGGAATGCCTCGGCTGTCCGTCGAGCGACGGTGTACGCCAGCGACATCCCGTGGCCGCTAAAGCCCGCACACACCCAAACGTGTGACAAGCCCACAACCGGCCCCGCAATCGGCAGCCCGTCGGGGCTCAAGCCCATCACCCCCGACCAACGCGCGACCACCTCATAGCGTTCCGTCACCAGCGTGCGCAGATAGTCTTCGAGCACCGACTGCACCTCGGGAGCGGTCCCACTTTGATCGCCCTTCTGGTCCTCGGGCTCGAAACGCCGGGCACCGCCCATGAGCAGCAAGCCGTCAGGTGCCGACCGCAGGTATTCATCGCCCCGGTTGATGTAGTACGCATGTTTGAGTTCGATAGGTTGAGCGGGTCTTGCTGCGAGCATCTGACCGCGCGCAGGCACGATCACGCTGCGCATCTCGGGGAGCAGCTCGCCCGCCCATGCATTGGCGCACACCATCACACGATCAGCACGAATCACCCCCAGTCGTGTGCGCACACAGACACCCTCGTTCTCTGGTTCGAGTGCGCACACCTCGCAGTTCTCGATGATGCGTGTGGTCTTGAGTTTCGCCGAGAGCACCGCGAGCATCGCTACCGGGTCACATATCGCATCATTCGGATTGACGAGTCCTGCGCGCGCATTCGCACGCGATCCCACCGGCTCGGGGATCTCATTCGCTTCGAGCAGCTCGCTGGCAAACCCGTCTTCGAGCAGCATCTCGTGCGACTGGCGAAGATCCGCCTCATCGGATTCGTTCAACGCGAGCAGACACGAGGGCCGATGTGCAAATCCTGCTGCCCGCTCGATGCCCTGGGCTTTGAGCGCAACAAGATTCTGTTCACTCAACTCCCAGACCGCTCGTGCAACATCGCGCCCCAGCGTGCGCACAGCCACGGCATAGGTATCGGCCATGCCCCGCATGAGGTAGCCCGCGTTGCGACCACTCGCGCCCGAACCGAGCGTGTGGCGTTCGAGGATCACCGCTCGCAAACCCCGGCTCTCGCACTCGATGGCTGCTGCGATGCCGCTGATCCCGCCCCCGATGATGGCGAGATCGAACCGCCCGGGTTCGAGACCCGCATCACCGAGACGTTGCCAGAGGCTCACGCTCACAGCTTGAACTCAATGCCCTGTGCCAGAGGCAGCTCTTGCGAATAGTTGACGGTCTGCGTCTGGCGACGCATGTACGCCTTCCACGCATCCGAGCCGGATTCGCGACCGCCGCCGGTTTCCTTCTCACCACCGAAAGCGCCACCGATCTCCGCGCCGCTGGGACCGATGTTGACGTTGGCGATGCCGCAATCGCTGCCGACCGTCGAGCAGAACCGCTCGGCTTCCCGCAGATCGGTCGTAAAGATGCACGAGCTCAGTCCTTGGGGCACGCCGTTGTTGAGCGTGATCGCGTCTTCGAGCGTCTCGGCTTCGAGGACATACATGAGCGGCGCAAAGCACTCCTGCCGAACGCACCCGCCCTGGTAGGTGGCCTCGATGACCACGGGCGAGACGTAGTACGCATCGGGCCAGCGGTCCGCGTGGAGTCGTTCGCCGCCGAACGCGGGCGGAGCGTCTCCCGATCGCATGTCTTCGATACGTCCCTGGAACGCCTCGTAGGCATCGCGGTCGATGAGCGGGCCGAGGTGATTGGCGGGGTTCATGGGGTCGCCGATCTTGAGCCCTGCAAATGCTTTTTCGAGGCGTTTGAGCAATTCGGCTTTGAGCGATGGATGCACGATGAGCCGGCGCAAGGTGGTACACCGCTGGCCCGCGGTGCCCGCTGCCGAGAACACGATGGCGAGGACCGCCAGATCGAGATCGGCTGATGGGCGAACGATCATGGCGTTGTTGCCGCCGAGTTCGAGGAGGCTTCGCCCGAGACGGGCAGCGACCTTCTGAGCGACTTTCTTGCCCATCGGGACCGAACCCGTGGCGCTGATGAGCGGCACACGCGGATCATCCACCAGCACCTCGCCGATGTCTCGCCCGCCGATGACCACCTCGCTGAGGTGGTCGGTTGCGATGCCGGTCTGCTTGGTAAAGCGTGCGCACGCTTCATCGAACAGCGAGTTGCAGGCAATCCCTGTGAGCGGGGTTTTCTCGGAAGGTTTCCAGATGACGGTGTCGCCACAGACCCAAGCCAGCGCCGCGTTCCACGCCCAGACCGCGACGGGGAAGTTGAACGCTGAGATCACGCCCACCGGCCCGAGCGGCTGCCAGACCTCTCGGAGATGGTGCCCGGGTCGCTCCGAGCCCATGGTCAGGCCGTAGAGCTGGCGGGAGAGCCCGACAGCGAAATCGCAGACGTCGATCATCTCCTGGACTTCGCCGAGGGATTCGCCGAAGGGCTTGCCGCTTTCGAGGGTGACGAGCTTGGCGAGCTCTGTTTTCTTCTCGCGGAGCACTTCGCCGAAGATTCGTACGAGTTCGCCCCGCGTCGGTGCAGGGACGCTGCGCCAGTGCGCGAAGCCCTCGGTGGCTCGCTCGATCGCTTGTGCGCACTCTTCGGGCGTGTGCATCGCGATGGACGCGAGGATTGAGCCGTCGTTGGGGCAGCGGACTTCGAGCGGCCCCTGCGTGAGGGCGTCGAGCCCGAGGGGTGTGCGCAGATTGTCGATGGCAGATGACAGAGTCGATGGCATCAAGAATTCCTTTGTCGGGGTCAGGCTAGATGGGTCGGCGTCGGGATCAGATTCCCATGCGCATCATGGCATCGGCGAGCTTGACGAACCCGGCGATGTTGGCGCCGCGGACGTAGTCCACCTTGCCACCGGGCATGGAGCCGTGCTCGACGCATGAAGCGTGGATGTTGGTCATCATGTCTTCGAGCTGCTTCTCGGTCTGGTCGCGTGTCCAGGGCACCCGGCCCGAGTTTTGAGCCATCTCGAAGCCCGAGGTTCCTACGCCGCCCGCGTTGGCTGCTTTGCCCGGTCCGAACCGCACGCCCGCCTGGTCGAAGGCTTCGACTGCTGCGGGGGTACAAGGCATGTTGGCACCTTCAGCGACTGCCTTGACGCCGTTGGCAACGAGGGCGGTGGCTTCGGAGCCATCGAGTTCGTTTTGTGTGGCGCATGGCAGGGCGACATCACAGGGCACCGCCCACGGGCCGCTCTTGGCGTGGAAGACGACGCCCGCATGGGAGTAGTCCTTGAGGCGACCACGCTTGCTTTCTTTGTAGTCTTTGAGTTCTTCGAGCTGATCGGCGCTGATGCCATCTTCGCAGACGATGGTGCCGCCCGAATCCGAGAGCGTGAGCACCTTGGCACCCTGCTGGATGCATCGCTCGGCTGCGTAGAGCGCGACGTTGCCCGAGCCCGAGATCGAGACGCGCATCGAGGTGAGCGATTCGTTTCGGTGTTCGAGCATGAGGCGTGCGAACGCGACCGTGCCGTAGCCCGTTGCTTCGGTGCGCATCTGGATGCCTCCGAGGTTTAGGGGCTTACCGGTGAGGACTCCGCCGTGTTCGAGGGTGGTTCGGAGGTAGGCGCCGTAGAGGTAGCCCACTTCGCGACCTCCGACCCCGATATCGCCCGCGGGCACGTCTCTATCGGGCCCGATGATGGGTTCGAGCTGGCGCATGAAAGCGTTGCAGAATCTGTTGACCTCGGCGTCGGACTTGCCCTTGGGGTCAAAATCGCTGCCGCCCTTGCCTGCTCCTAGTGGCAGGCCGGTGAGAGCGTTCTTGAACGCCTGTTCCCAAGCGAGGAACCGCAGGGTGTCAAGGGTGACCGATGGGTGGAACCGCAGGCCGCCCTTGTAGGGACCAAGGAGATTGGTCTGCTGAACGCGCCAGCCACGGTTGACCTGCACCGCTCCGGTGTCGTCGGTCCAGGTGACACGGAACCGCAGGATGCGATCGGGTTCTTTGAGCCGATCGAGGACGCGGGCGGTTTGCCACTCGGGATGGGCAGCGAGGACGTCGGTGAGTGAATCGGAGACTTCTGTAAAGGCCTGCTCAAAGAGAGATTCTGGAGCGGCCTCGTGAGCGGGAGCAACAGGGGCAGCGGTCGGGGGGGG
>CAYUVO010000003.1:0-24888 GCA_964448185.1 uncultured Phycisphaeraceae bacterium | reverse complement strand
CCCCCCCCGCGCCCGGGGGCGGGCGCCGGGCCCCGCGCCCCCCCATTGATATCTCCGTACGTCAGTCATGGACCCGAGGGAACACAGAACACCGTGTATTGAAGACCTCGTCGCGGCCAGATCCAGTCGGGCAGTCGAGATCGGGGTTACCGTGAACGGTTTTTCTGGCGCACACCCGATAGAGTTGTGGTCAAGACCGATCAGAACTGGTGGATTGTCGGCGGGAACCATGTATCTGGAGTGCAAGGGGCCGGGTGGGCGGGCTACCATGCCGTCCCATTCTGGGGCGGTAACTCAACTGGTAGAGTGCCAGCTTTGCAAGCTGGAAGTTGGGCGTTCGAGTCGCCTCCGCTCCATTGCCGAGGGCTCGTTTTTGAGCCCACAACACCACCTGCCCCGCCCTTTCTTTGGTCCGCTGGTGGAGTGGCCAAAGCCCGGGCATCCCATGAGTTGGAGAGGATCGAGGCGACCAATGGCGAGGCTGCACGAGTATCAAGGCAAGGCTGCACTGGCCCAGCGCGGCATGCCTGTTCCGCGATCGGGCGTGGCGACCACTCCTGAGCAGGCTGGCGAGATCGCCCAAAGCCTCGGCGGGTCGGTGGTTCTCAAGATCCAGGCGTGGATGACGGGTCGCGCTGCGATCGGCGGGGTCAAGATGGCCCACTCGCCCGACGAAGCCCGGACGCACGCTACAGCCATGCTCGGGATGAAGGTCGGGAACTTCCCGGTGACCGAGTTGTTGGTCGAGGAGATGCTTGATATTGCTCACGAGCTGTTCTGTTCGCTGACGATCAACGACGCTCTACGCGCACCGATGCTGCTGCTCGCTCTCGATGGCGGCTCGGGTATCGAGGACCGCGCCGACGAAGTGCTGCGATTGACCATCGATCTCGAAACCGGGATTGATGAAGCCCCCCTGCAAGAGGCTCTGGGAGCTTCGTCGATCGACGCGACACACCACGGCGCGGTGGTCGAAGCGATCAACACGATTGTTCGTACCGCCAGGGAGATCGAGGCGCGTTCTCTTGAGGTCAACCCGCTGGTGATTACCGCCGACGGCGAGGTCATGGCGGCGGACTGCCGGGTCACGATCGACGACTACGCGGTGTTCCGCCACCCCGAGCTGGGCATTGATATTGCCCGCGAACTCGACCACCCCCCCACCGAGCTCGAACGCTTGGCGTACGACATCGAGCAAGCGGACCACCGGGGCACGTTTTACTTTGCGCAGTTGCCCCATGAGGAAGATGATCCAAAGCTCGTTGCGTTCCACGGCGCGGGCGGGGGCGGGTCGATGATGTCGATGGACGCGGTGACCAACGCGGGCTTTACGCTCGCGAACTTCTGTGATACCTCGGGGAATCCTTCGAGCGCCAAGGTGTACGCAGCAGCCCGGATTTTGCTCTCGCAGCCGGGGATTACGGGGTATTTCGGTTCGGGCTCGGGCGGCGCATCCCAAGAACAGTTCTGGTCGGCGTACGGGATCGCTAAGGCGTTTATAGAAACCAACATGTCCATCCCGGCGGTGATCCGGCTCGGCGGCAATTCCGAAGACCGAGCGGTCGAAGTGCTCGAAGATGCGTGCAAGAACCTGCCGGCGAGTATTAAGGGGTTCCGCAAGGATGACACGCCGAGCAAGTGCGCAGAACACTTCGCGGGTTTGGTAGCTGGGGCAAATGCCAGACTGGACCATGTTGACCGCACGGTGCCGACGTTTATTGGTCGTGCGGACTCGCTGTCGTTTGCGATTGATCGCGGCACGCTGTGGATTGATGCTGCGAACTGCGACTCGGAAGCGACCGATCTGGTGGTTGCGCACTCGTCGGGCTTGTTCAAGAACGAGGGCGGCTGCCCTGCGCTTGCAGTGAGCTTGGAAGATCTTGCGGGCAAGGATTCGGAGCTGATCGCGTGCGAGATCGAGTGTTACCGAGCGGGCAGGCCGGTGGTGTTTGTTGATATTCCGATCGAGGGGATCGACACGCCGAAGGTTGCGTTGGCGACCTCGGGAGGGAAAGCGTAATGGCGATCATCATTGATGAAACCAAGCGGGTGTGTGTTCAGGGGATTACGGGCCGCGAGGGTCAGGCCCGAACCGAACTGATGCTCGGGTATGGCACGAACGTCGTCGCGGGGGTCACGCCCAAGAAGGGCGGCCAAGAAGTAATGGGCGTGCCAGTGTTCAACACCGTCAAAGAAGCCGTGGATTCGACTCCTGGCGGGATTGATATCTCGGTGGTGCTGGTGCCAGCACGGTTTGTCAAGGGAGCAGCAATCGAGGCGATCGAGGCGGGCGTCAAGATGCTCTTGATCGTGCCCGACCGCGTGCCGGTGTGGGATGCGATGGCGATCGCGGCGTGTGCCGAGAAGCACGGTGCGCACTTCATCGGTCCCAACACGCTCGGCGTGCTCTCGCCCGATCGCGGCGTGATCGGGATGATGGGCGGCAAGGCCGAGTCCGCCAAGAAGTGGTTCAAACGCGGGTCGGTCGGCGTGATCTCCCGCTCGGGCGGGATGAGTTCCTCGACCGCGTATTACCTCGGCCAGCGAGGCATCGGGATCTCGACGATCGTTCATGTCGGAGGCGATTCGGTGCTGGGCTTGCGGTTCCCGGATGTTGCATTGATGTTCGAGGCCGACCCGGAAACCAAGGCGATTGTAATCTTCGGCGAGATCGGCGGCTCACAAGAAGAAGATCTCGCACGGCTGATGCGAGAGGGCAAAGTCACCAAGCCGGTGATTGCGTACATCGGCGGCAAGGCTGCCAAAGAAGGCACGCGGTTTAGTCACGCGGGCGCGATCATCGAAGGCAACACCGGCACGCACGCGGGCAAGGTCAAGGCGCTGACCAAAGCGGGCGCTCGGGTCGTCGATGGCTTCGGCGATCTGCCAGACGCAGCGGTCGAAGTGCTCAAGGCACACAACATTCTCCAAGAGGTGTCCTCATGAGCGAACCCTGGAAGACCGCGATTACCGAAATCAAACCCAACGAGGTTCGGGTGCGCGGCTACGACATCGCCAACCTGATGGGGCGTGTCTCGTTCGGGACCGCGGTGTATCTCATCCTTCGGGGAGAGCTCCCGACCGAGGCGGTGGGCAAGCTGATGGACGCGATTGTGGTTTCGTCGATCGACCACGGCGCCACGCCGCCGAGTGTGCTTTCTGCGCGAACGGTTGCATCGACGGGCGCATCACTTCCGCAGTCGGTGGCGGCTGGGATCCTGTCGATCAATCAGCATCACGGCGGGGCGATCACGAACTGTGCGTTGCACCTGGGCAAGATCATCGAGGCTGCGGGCGAAGGTGCGGACGACGCGAATCTGCAAGCATCCGCGACCGAGTATCTCGCCGATCTCAAGGCCAAAGGCCAAAGGATGGCCGGGTTTGGTCACCGTATTCACAGCGCCGATCCGCGCACGGCAAGGCTGTATGAACTCACCGCACAGGCCGGGGTTGATGGGGCGTATATCCGCGCGGCTCGTGCGGTTGAACAAGTCTTTATTGCGAGGGGCAAGCCGCTGCCGATCAACGTTGACGGCGCGATCGGTTCGATCCTCGCACAACTCGGCTTTGATCCCGCGATGATGAACGGCTTGTTCATGATCGCACGGGTCCCCGGGCTCGTCGCCCACGTCACCGAAGAACACTCACGCATGAAACCCATGCGCAAGGTCGATCCCGTCAACCATACATATGACGGCCCCGCTCCGCGAACTCTCACATAAAGCACACCATGACATACACCACTAATGACATTGCCAAGCTGTTCCCCAACCTCATGGACATCGGAGATGCGGCGCTGCGCGACAAGGTCGCAGCGGTCTGGAACGAAGCGCTCACCACCGGCTGCGGCGGCAAGGGCTGGTCCACAGATGAGCTACGGGCGGTCCCGTTTACGCTGCTCGCGGGCGATATTGATCTGCGGTACATCGAGCATCTCAACTCGTGCTGCTTGCAGTGCATCGCGATTGCCAAGGTGCTCGGCGAAGTGTTCGGCGACCGCATCCCGATCAATCTTGATTACCTCATCGCGGGTTCGCTGCTTGCGGACGTGGGCAAGCCGTTGGAGTTTGATAAGGATGCGAACGGCAACGTTATCAAAGGGCACTACGGCGAGATGCTCCGTCACCCGTTTAGCGGCGTTGCGATGTGCTACAAGCACGGCATCCCGGCGGAAGTGATGCACATCGTCGCGACGCATTCGCACGAGGGCGAGAAGGTCGAACGCTCGATCGAATCGATCATCTTTCATCACGCGGACTTTGTGGACTTTGATATTGCCAAGTACCTCGGCAAGCAGGCTGCTAAGAAGGGCTGAGCACCATGAGCCAAACGACAAGCCAGACGGCTATCGAGAAGATCATCACACGCCACGCGGTCGGGCTCGGCGAGGGCGCACGGGTCCACGCAGGCGACTTTGTGACCATTGCTCCCAAGCATGTGATGACGCACGACAACACGGGCGCGGTGATCCCGAAGTTCAAGGCCATTGGCGCGACCAAGATCTTTGATTCCAGGCAGCCGGTGTTCGGTGTGGATCACGACATCCAGAATAAAACGCCCGAAAACATCGGAAAATACGCCAAAATCGAAGCCTTCGCCCACGAGCACGGCGTGGACTTTCACAAGCCCGGTCGCGGCATCGTTCACCAGATCATGATCGAAGAGGGCTACGTCACGCCGGGCTCGCTGTGTGTGGGTTCTGATTCGCACTCGAACATCTACGGCGCGATCGGCGCGGTGGGCACGCCGATCGTGCGGACCGATGCGGCGGCGCTGTGGGCGACCGGGCAGACGTGGTGGCAACTACCCCCGATGGCCCGCGTCACGCTCAAGGGCAAGCTGGCTCAGGGCGTCACGGGCAAGGACGTCATCATCGCGCTGTGTGGCCTCTTCAACAACGATGAGGTGCTCAACCACGCCATCGAGTTTGCGGGCGAAGGCGTCGCATCATTGAGCGTTGAAGAACGCATGACCATCTCGAATATGACGACCGAGTGGGGCGCCCTTGTGGGCATGTTCGGGTTTGATCAGACGCTCAAAGACTGGTTACTGCTACGCGCCCACGACTTTGCGTCGCGCAAACAAGCCGCGTACACCGAGGCGGATGTCGAACAGTGGTGGGCTGATCGCATGATGTCTACGCCTGACGACGATGCGTTCTTTGCGGTCGAGATTGGGCTTGATCTTTCGACGGTTTCGCCGCACATTTCGGGCCCGAACTCGGTGAAGGTCATGCGGAGTGCGCACGAAGTGATGGGCGAGCGAATGGAGATTCACCGGGCGTACCTAATGTCGTGCGTCAACGGCAGGCTCAGTGATTTTAAGGCGGCTGCCGAGGTGATGACAGGCGATGATGGCGCGACTCGATCGGTCGCCGAGGGGGTCAAGTTCTACATAGCGCCTGCATCAACGCTCGTCCTCGAGCAGGCCAAAGAACTCGGGTATTGGGGCACTTTGCTCGAAGCGGGAGCGATCGAGCTGCCCCCCGGGTGCGGGGCGTGCATTGGGCTGGGCGAGGGCACGCTCGAAGCGGGCGAGGTCGGAATCTCGGCGACCAACCGCAACTTCCAGGGCCGGATGGGCTCGCGTGAGGCGCTGTGTTTCTTAGCTTCACCCGCTGTGGTTGCAGAGTCTGCCGCGCGAGGCTATATCGCGGCACCGGGCGGAGAACCTAAGGCATTGAAGGGCAGTTGTAAGTTCAACGCAAAAGCTACGCAAGAGGCTCAGGCTCAGACCATCATCGACGGGTTCCCGCAGAGCGTCAGCGGCCGCGTGTTGTATCTCACCGAAGACAATCTCAATACCGACGGCATCTACGGCAAAGACGTCACCTACCGCGACGATATCACACTCGAAGAGCAGGGCCAGCATGCCATGCTCAACTACGATCCACAGTTCCAGACGATCGCCAAGCGTGGCGACATCATCGTCGGTGGACGCAACTTCGGTTCGGGCTCATCGCGTGAACAAGCGGCCACCGCTCTTGCTTCGCGGGGTATCCAGCTCGTGATCTGTGCGACCGCTTCGCAGACTTATAAGCGGAACGCTTTCAACAACGGGTTTATTGTGCTCGAATGCGTTTCGCTCGTCGACCAACTGGCCGAGGCGCATTCCGATGAACGCGAACAAGGCGTACGCACGATCGTTGAGGATACGCTCACCGTTAATTACACGGCGTCCACCATAACTTTCAACGGCACACAACACCGCTTTGGTGCGCTTTCGCCGACGGCTCAAGAGCTGGTCGTCGCGGGTGGTTCCGAACAGATCGTCAAAGACCAGCTCGCAGCGATGAGCTGATACTTTCTTGTTCACCCATACAACCACTTGAATAAAGCTGATTCCGATGGCACATAAGCCTAACACCCAAGCTCACTCGCAAGAAACGCCGTGGACCTTTGATCGTGCAGCAGTGATCGGGGCTGGTCCTATGGGCACGCTGCTGGCTGCGGCTTTGGGCCAGACGATGCCCGTCGTGCTCGTGTGTCGCAATCCCGAACGTGCTGCCGAGCTGTTCAAAACGGGTGCGCACTCAACCGGTGCTCTTGAGATGAGCTCGAACCCCGTGCTGGTTCGGCACACGGCGGACATCACCGCTGCGGGCGGGGCTTCGGCGATCTTCGTGGCGACCAAGACAGGTTCCATCCCGCCAGTCGCGGCGGACCTTGCTCCGGTGCTCCCACGCCTCCAGGAAATCTCGGGCAGGATCTTTGTGGTCAGCTTTCAGAACGGCATCGACCCGGGCAAGGAACTCGTACGACGGCTGGAAACACCCGACGTGCTCCGCATGGTGCTCACGTTGGGTGCTGTGCCCGATCGTGAAACGGGCGCGGTGCGAGTAACGCTCAATCAGCCGCCGCATGCGATCGGTTCGCCCGATGCTGCGCACCACGCCGCGTGTGATGCGATTGCTGAGGCTCTCACCAAGGGTGGGCTCCAGACTGAGCGGACGGACGACATCGAATCGGCGGTATGGAAAAAAGCACTTGTCAACGCGGCGACGAACCCCGTCGCGGCTCTGGTCAACGGCACGATCAGCGACGTGCTCAATGCGCCGTCGCACACCATCTTCGAGAGGCTGCTCGATGAGGGTATCGCGGTGGCTCTTGCGCACGGCGTGGCCCTTCCCGAGGACTTCCGAAGCCGGGCGATCGAGCTGACGCGGTCTGCGAGTGGGCATCTGCCGAGCATGGTCGAGGATATTCGGACCGGTCGGGAATCCGAGATCGGCCAACTCAATGAGCAGATCGTTCGCCACGCCCACACGGCGGGTGTGCCGGTGCCGACGCACGAGATCATCGATGCCCTCATCAAGACGTTTGATTGGCGTGTGTATCGCCGCGACAATCCGCCAGCCTTACTGATTTAGACCCCCCACTATGAGCCCAGAAAACCGGCGAAGAAGCACGCTCGATGGTGGTCCCCGTGTGGGCGATTCTGCCTGGGCGGGCTACGCTCCGGCTTGCTTGCGCCGGCCGACGCCGGGGCACCCTTGAGACCGACGACCGATGGATGCAGACGGAGATTCGACCGCTATGGCACAGTACAAGATCGCGTGGATGCCCGGTGATGGTGTGGGCAACGAAGTCATGGACGCAACACGGGTCGTGCTCGACAAGCTCGGGCTCGATGCCGAGTACATCCCCGCGGACATCGGGTGGGATTTCTGGTGCAAGGAAGGCAACCCGCTGCCCGATCGCACGATCGAGATCCTCAAGAACACCGACTGTGCGTTGTTTGGAGCGATCACCTCCAAGCCCCGCGACGAAGCGAACAAGGAACTCGACGCTTCGCTCCAGGGCAAGGGGCTGAGCTACTTCTCGCCGATCGTTCGGCTCCGTCAGCTCTTCAACCTGCACACCAACCACCGGCCCTGCAAAGCGTACCCGGGCAACCCGCTCAACAAACTCGGCGACGATATCGACCTGACGGTGTTCCGCGAGAACACCGAAGGGATGTACAGCGGGGTCGAGTGGTTCCCGCTGCCCGAGAAGATCGCCAAGGCGATGGCCGATCCCGAAGTGGGCCATCCCGATCGCATGAAGCGGTGGTTCGAGAAGGGGCTCGAGAATGTAGCCGTGTCAACGCGGATCATGTCGGTGCAGGGCTGCGAGAGCATCTGTCGGCAGTCGTTCGAGTACGCGAAGAAGTTTGATCGCAAGTCGGTCACGCTCGTTGAAAAACCCAACGTACTCCGCGAAACCGGCGGGCTGATAACCCGCGTGTTTCGCGAGGTCGCCAAGGACTATCCGGGCATCGGCGCATGGGAAGCCAACATTGATGCCATGACCATGTGGCTCATCAAGAACCCGGCTGATTATGACGTGATCGTCGCCGAGAACATGTTCGGTGACATCATCTCTGACCTTGCTGCTGGCCTCGTCGGCGGGCTCGGGTTTGCCTGTGCTGCCAACATCGGTGACGAATACGCGGTCTTCGAGCCCACCCACGGCAGCGCTCCCAAGTATGACGGCAAGAACGTGGTCAACCCGATTGCGATGATCCTCACCGCCAAGATGATGCTCGACTGGCTCGGCGAACTCGACATGGCTATCAAGCTCGAAGCTGCGGTCGCGTCGGTGATCGCTGAGGGCAAGGTCCAGAGCTATGACATGAAGGGTGTTCGCGCCGGCACCAAGGGCGCTGCGAGCACGATGGAAGTTGCTCAAGCGGTCGCTGCCAAGCTCTGAGAGTATTCGTTTTTCAATCTCACATTCTCCACTGACGGAACACACACGCCATGAGCGCAGCATTCAAGACCGAAGGCTTCCTTTCCTACGACCTTGCCAAGTGGGTCCATGAACTCAAGTACGAGGATCTCTCGCCCGAGGCGATTCATGCGGCCAAGCTGTTCTGGTATGACTCGATCGGCTGCGCGCTGGGCGGCTCGCAGACCGAGGACGCCGAGATCCTGCTTGCGCACCACCGCGAGATGCACGGCGAGCACGGCGGCGAATGCACATGCTTCGTGACGGGCTACAAAACCAACCCCGTCGATGCGGCGTTCCTCAACAACCACATGGTCCGGGCGATGGACTTCAATGATATCTACTGGAAGGCCGACCCGTCGCACCCGTCGGATCTGATCTGCGCGCCGCTCGCACTTGCTGAAGCCAACAAGCTCAGCGGCAAGGACCTCATCGTCGCCACCATCATCGCGTACGAAATCGAAATGAGGCTCGTCGAGATCGGTCAGCCGGGCGTTCGCGAGTACGGCTGGCACCATGCGACGCTCACCGGCTTTGCGTCGCCATTTTGCGCGGGCAAGATGCTGGGCTTGAGCGTCGAACAGCTCGTCAATGCGGCGGGCATCTGTGCTTCACGCACCGGCTCGCTCGGAGCGGTCACCGCGGGCAAGCTGACGATGATGAAGAACACCGTTGATCCGTGGGCGACGCGGATGGGCGTTGAGTCCGCCATGCTCGCCAAGCGTGGGTTCACCGGACCCGAGCACATCTTCGACGGCAAAGAAGGGCTATTCCATGTGTACGGGCACGCTCAGCACGACGGCAAGCCGTGCAGGTTCGACGCCGATGGCTTGACCCGCGACCTGCCTACCAAGCCGGGTGACCACTACCGCATCCTCGATTGCGGCATGAAGTCGTTCCCCATCGAAGCTCTTTCGCACGCACCGCTCAGCGCGATGATGCGCATCGTCAAGGACCATTCGATCGACGCTGCCCAGGTAACCGAGATCAAGGTCGAAGTGATCGCACGAGCTGCGGATATCTTGGGTGATCCTCATAAGTACCGCCCCAAGAGCCGGGAGACCGCAGACCATTCGCTGCCGTATGCGATGGCCGTCGGGCTGGTCGATGGGAAGGTCACGCCGTTGCAGTTTGAGGATGAGCGGGTGCAGGATCCCAAGCTCATCCCGATCATGGACATGGTCAAGGTGCTGCCCAACGAGGAATTCGAGTCACGCTTCCCCGAGTTCCAGCCCTCGCGTGTGACCATCACACTCAAGAACGGTTCGAGTCACGTCCAGCAGGTCGACGTGCCCAAGGGCGATGCCCGCGACCCGATGACCGCTGGCGAGATCAAAATCAAGTTCGATGCTCTTGGAGCGGACGTGATCGGCCAAGACCGCTGCGATGCGCTGGGCAAGCTCATCATGGATCTCGAGAACCAGCCGAACCTCGATGCGTTCTTCAAGCTGACCACGAAGTAATCGGCTGTACAGGCCAATTGTGGATCTCTGAGAGCCAAACGCCCAGTTTGCGCCATCCTTATGCCTAGCGAACCCCAAGTATTGCACGGCGGTGCAGCGGCTGTCCTCTGCGCTGGTATACTGCCGATAGCCATCTAGATTCGCCGAGGATCTCACGGACGAGACTCAACCGGCATGGCATCGTTCGGTATCGCTGATGACACCGGATCACGGAGGACCAGACCATGAATGTGCGTCGAATGCCATCGAACCTACGGGGATTCACCCTCATCGAGTTGCTCGTGGTGATCGCGATCATCGCGTTGCTCATTGGGATCTTGTTGCCCGCTCTGGGACAGGCTCGCGAGGCGGGCCGATCCATCGTGTGTGCGAGCCAGATGCGTCAGCTCGGCGTCGCGGCGAACACGTACGCCGACGATAACCGCGACCGGTTCCCGGCCCGCAGCGCCCCGCACTGGGTGGATCGTCTGACCACAATCTACGAGATGCAGCCGATTCTTCAGTGCCCCGCGGACCCCGAGCCAGTGGGCGGCTGGAACGGGGATTCGGAGATCGACCGCGAGCCACGAAGCTATTTCATCAACGGGTTCAACGACGCCTTTAGCGATCAGAAGGGCGGCACGCGAAACCTCGGTGAGTTCAACGGCATGGCAATGCAGCGAGGCCTGATCTGGAATCCCTCAGACGTGGCGATGTGGGCTGAGAAAGACACCGGTTCGCAGCACTACTATCTCGACATCCTCGAAGGCTTGGGCAACGACTTCACCGAGATGGAACCCAACCGTCACGGCCAGGGCGTCGCCAACTACGGCTTCACCGACGGCAGCGTCCGAGTGCTCAAGTATCCAGACGCGCTAACACCGGTCAACATCTTCGGCGTCACCCAATGGGGCCGAGAGTCGGCGTTCTGATGAATATCCACGCGAAGGTACGTTCGGTTCAGATCTGGATCGAAGAGAACATGCGCGCGGTCAAGCTGATCGCAGCGGTCGGTTTGCTCGCGGTCATCTGGGTGTGGTTTTTCTCCGGCGCCCGTGATTCGCACACGATGACGGTGTTTCATCGCTACCGTTCAGACTGGAACGCGGTGATTTTCAATCTGGATCAGGATTATCAGATCCGCACTATCGAAGTGTGCGCGGTCAACGACGACGACTCGAACGGCGAGGTGCTCTGGAAGCTCAAGAAGGGCATCCCCGAGGGCAAGGACCCCGAGAAGGAGAAGCTTGAGCCGCACGACACGTTTGTATATGGCAGACGGATCCAGGGCATGAAACGAGCCACCGAGGCCAAGCCGCCCAAGCTTGAACTGGGCTTCAAATATCGGCTCACGATCATCGCCAAGGGCGGCCGATCCGAGTACGACTTTATCCTCGATGAGCCCCGCAGCAAATCACGTGGCTAGGGGAAACTCGGCCTACTTGCTCTTGTTCAGTGCATCGAGCGTGAACGTTTCGTCGTTCATTTGAACACCGGACTCGATGTTGTTGAGCACGATGACGACCTTTCCCGACCCGGGATTCTTACTCACGATGCGCTGCGCCACCCGGATCCCATCAACTTCCTTGAAGTCGGAGTAGTTGACCTCGACGGGAATGCGAACCGAGCGTTCGAGCGTGATCTGTTTGACACGTACCACGTCGCCGAACTCTGCATCAACCCAGTACGTCCGACTCGGCAGGTTGCCTTTCTTGAGACGAACCACATAGGCAGGACGCTCATTGATGGTATCGCGACGCTTCACCTCGACGGCATCGAAATAGTGGCTCCAGTCGCCCTCAACCGATAGGGGATGACCAACGATCGCCTGCATCAGTTCGTCGCCGTGGAGAGTCCGCAGGCCAGTCATGGGATTGAGCGACCACGCGGATTCGCCATCGCTCACAACTTCGATGCGGCCGTACCTTCCAAGATCGATGTGATTCGAGAAGCGACCGTTGCCCTGTGTCTGAAGTGTCATAACGCCCCGAACGCCGGAGTTCGCCATCCAGATTTCGCCAGTAAGCTTCGTCCCTTCCCCCGGCTTGGTGGCGGCGATGGCAGTGATCCGCTCATCAGTCTTTCGCAGCGTTAGGAGTTCTTCGAGTGTCGGCAGAGGCTTGCTTGAGTTGTCGTTGAGTGATTCATCGAGACGTGTAAAGAGCTGATCGCCGGCGTTACCGTGAAAGGTGAATGATTCGATGTTGCCTTCGGAATCCGTGTTGAACGTCGCACCCTGCTCAGCGCGGGCTCGAAGCGAAGTGCGCCCCTGCTCATCGGGCGTGTGGAAGGTCAGACGGTTGCCTTGGTCTTCGATAGCGAGCCGCCCATTAAGGATGATGATCTTGACCTGTTTGCCACCATTCTCACGGACAAAGGCCCCGGTGAATTGTTCGAGTTCTTCGGTAGGTGTCGCGTTGTGGTCGACGTGGTCCTTGCGAGGAATCTCGAATGTATACCCGCCCTGATGCAGCTTGATCCCCACGACGGCATTCTCGTCGTCGCGATCAAAGGTCAGCTTGATCTGGTCGGTGAGGGCAAATTGCCACATGCCGTCTTGGTCCGGGTTTTTGAGCTCAAACTTCTGCTGGCTCGGGATGTTAAGAAACAGTTTGCCGTCATCGTTGATGACGTCGAAATGCTCATCTCTGAACGTTGCGAAGTTGGCGACGTACACGCCGGTGTAGTCCTCAAACTCGATCTCATCGGCATCAACTTCAACGCTCTCGTCGGGCCATTCATCAAGCAACGCAGCAAACACAATCTGCAGTGATGACTGCTGCAACGGAGCCATGTTCAGGTTTATTAGAAGCACGAATCCAAGGCTTTCGTCGGGCAGCAAACCGATCTGAGCGCTGAACCCAGCGATGTTTCCGCCGTGCTCGACGACCCTGCGACCGTCCACTTCGTGGAGCATCCATCCCATGCCGTAGTCAACACCCCCGGCGATCTCGATCTGCGATGTCCAGGTCTCTTCGATACGCTCAGCCGAGATCAGTCTCTGCCCGTCAATCTCGCCCTTGGCGAGTTGCAGCCTGAGCCACTGCGCCATGTCAACGACGTTGGAGTTCACCGAGCCGGCAGGTCCGATGACACTCAGGTCCATCATCTCGTCGTGCTCAAGCTCTTTGGTGTCGGCGTCCCATGTGTAGCCTAAGGCGAGACGCGCATCTTTCTGAACCTCGGCAAGCGAGAGCGTGCTCGACGTCATCCCAAGCGGACCAAAGATCCGCGAGGTCATCATCTCGTCCCAACTGATCCCGGCAGCAACACCCGCCGCCTGCCCGGCAGCAAGGTAAGTAACGTTGCAGTAGTGGAAGCCATTGCGATACGTATCCCACGGCTCGGCGGTCGCAGCCGTGCGCAACACTTCGTCACGCGAGAGAGAACCGTTCAACCAAAGAATGCCCATGCGCGTAAAGCCGTGGCGATGGCTCAAGAGATCGCGCATCGTACATTGATCGTTCGGATCATCGCTGTCGATCGCGAGATCAAAGTACGGCAGGTACTCCGTCACCGGATCATCCCAGTCCAGCTTGCCCTCATCAACGAGCATCCCAACGAGGCTTGAAGTCATGGCCTTGGTGGTCGAACCAATGGCATAGATCGTGTGCTCATCAGCGGGGCGCTTGGTGGTTACATCCGCGAGACCAAAGCCATGGGTCCAGATGACCTCGTCGTCTTTCACGATGGCGATCGACATGCCCGGGATATGTGCATCAACGCGCGCTTCTTCGAGGATTTCAGAGAGCCTGTCGAGGCGTTGCTCGAGCGTCGGGTCGTCGGAGGCTTGTACAGGTAACGCGAGTGCAAGACCAGCGACGCAGCAATAAACGGTACACGATCGTGTCATGAGATCTCCAGAGAGGTTCGCCGGGCGCGGCGTGTCCGCGAAAGACTACAGCAAGATACTGCTCGGTGCGCGCAAAGATGCATCCTTGAAGAGTGCATCGCCCGATGCTGGTTATTCGGTATTTGAGAGTGTGGCTTTCAGGCCGAGGGGGGCATTCGCGATGAGTACCGGGGAACGACCCTACGGCGTTGGCCAGAGCTCTTTGAACTCGATGGTCTCACCATCAACGGTAGCTGCGAACATCTTTGCGTCGGTGAGCGATAACAGGGCAACGAGGTGCGACGCCATGGGTGTGCGGAGTTGTGGCGAACGAACGAACCACGCATCAGCCGTGCGAATCCACTCAAGAGAAATGCAGTCGTGACTCCAACGATCATGCACCAACAGCTCGCTGTGCTTGTCTTCGTAGTTCATCTGACAGTTGAAATCATCGAACACCAACGCCTGGTATCCTCGCTCAACTGTGATGATCGTTGCCGTCGCGGAACGTTCATCGGAGATAATCATCCCGCACTCTTCGCAGATGGTATCGCCATAATATATGTTCGGCGGGCCATCATCATCACGCTCGCCGCAACCCACGAGTGTCAAAATGATCCCCACGAAACATGCTGCAAACAACACACTGCGTGTCATACCGAACCTTTCTTTGAGAACAGCACCATTGCGAGCAGCAGAGGCACCACGGTCCAGAGCGCCAAGACCAACGCCAGAATCCATGGTAACGATTCGCCGTAGGTCAACGAGGCGTACGTTCCGACCGGGCCGAGCACATCAAGTGAGGCGTTCATGTTCACGATGACCGCCATCTTGAACGCTTGGAGCGGGTTCGCTACGCCGAGGGCGAACACTTCCTGAACGCGGAGTTTGAAGAGCACGGTACCTGCCATGAGACCAAGATCGCTCAGGAACACAAACATAAGCCACCCGAAGAGCCCGAGCCCCGTGGCGACCGCGCTGCGCCGGGAGACCACCGATAAGAGCATCCCGATCGAGAGCATGGAGAGCGCCAAGCCGCAGGTGAATACCACCAACATTATAAAAGCGCTAATGCCAACCCCGCCGACACGCCACGCCAGCACACCGGCGCTGATTCCAAAGCCGATGCACAACGAACACCCGAGTGCCAACGCTAATCCGAAGTACTTCCCGAGCAGGAGTTCGCTGCGAGAGATCGGCTGAGCGAGCAGATAGAGCAGTGTGCCGCGTTCGCGTTCGCCCGCGATCGCACCAGCCCCCGCGATCAGAGCCATCAACGGCACCACGAGCATGATAAGATTCAAGAGCCCCGCTGTCGTTCGGCTGAATCCTGCGAAGCCATGCGATCCAGACCCCGCGAGCGACATAAACGAGACGGCCACCGCGAGAACAGTGAATGCAACTGTATAGAGGATGAACCATCGGCTCGAAAGAGCATCGCGGAACTCACGGCGTGCAAAGACTACAACACCCGAAACAAACGAGAGATGCGCACCCACTGCGTGCGAGGATTCCAGAGCAGAAGCGGGCGCAAGACCGGCTGTCATTCTGATGCCTCCTTCTTCGCTGATGACTTAGGTTCCGCAGGTGCCCGAGCAACACGGGCTTCATCGAGAATCTCAAAATCACGGACTTCGATCTCGGCTTTCGCCAACACGGATACAGGCTCGGCTTTGCGGTTACGGGGAACCGAAACGCACAAGCCGTTGCCGTTGAGATGGACCGCATGTCCAGCCTCACGCAAGGCGGCGGCTGCGGCTTCTTCACTGCCCATGCTCAGATACAACCGCATGGTCTGCACGCGAGACTCGGTGGGCCACAACTCGGTGGGGGTGATGTCCTTTATGAGCATGCCACGTTCGATGACCAACACTCGTCCCGCCAACGCAAGCACTTCGTCGGGGCGATGCGATGCAAACATGAGGGTTTTTCCCTCGTCACGCAGCTGACACAGCGTATCGATGACCTCGCCCCGGCCCGACGCATCAAGATTAGATGTGGGCTCATCGAGCACGATGATCGGAGGTTCTGCGAGTAGCGCGATCGCCAGAGCAAGCCTCTGTTTCATGCCGCCAGACAGATCACGAACCCGCTTGCGTTCGTGCCCCTGCAACCCGACCCTGGCGAGAGCCTCCGCAGCCGACTTCCGATTTACTTTCCGGAGCTTTGCAAAAAACAGAATCGAAGATCCTAACTTTGCATCATCATGAAACGCGAGTTCCTGGGGGACGTACCCGACAAATGAACGAGCCCGCTTGCCGTGGCGACGAACATCGACGCCGTGAATCGAGATCTTGCCGTCGGCCGGGAATATTCCGAGCACCGAACGGATCAATGTTGTCTTGCCCGCGCCGTTGCTGCCCCATAAAGCAATCGATTCGCCTTTGGTGAGATCAAACGAGAGGTCGTCGACCGCGACAACATTCCCGAATCGCTTTGTAACATGCTGTGCTTGGATCATACGATTGCTCGCTTGTTGGTTGGAGTTTCTAGCGATGACAGCGCCGATTCATGCGCAACACCCCACGCCGCGATGCACGATCCCAATATCAGTCCAGCCGCGATGAAGACCATGGGAAGCCGAGATGCTTGTTCTTGGACGCTGAGAACTTCAAACTCGGGCGGTCTGGTTAGTGGCGAGGCGTCAATAAACATCGGAGCGGGACTGAGTTCGGGGAAGGCTCTGGCGGTGAGTTCGACGGCTTGTTGAGCGGGGCTGTGCAGAAAGATTCGTAAGTTGGGATGGCGTGCGAGCAATGAACGAAACAGGCTTCTTGGTTCGTGCGAAAAATCACCGATGCCGTCATTGTCTTTGTCAAAGCCAGAGTAGTTTGACCAGAAGTTGCCGATACCATCGGCGGAGAACTCGTTCTTCATCAGTTGGCCGCTGCCGTGAACAGTAACTTGTTCTTCATTCTCGACAAATGCGTTGTTGCTGAACACATTATCATGCGTGATCGGCGTAGCGAGGAGACCGATCTCGTTGAACGCGATCATGTTAGCCGTCACAACGCCATATGAATCAACCGACGACGGGCTGTTATCGAGATATATACCGACGCGGTTTGCCAACAAGTCATTCCGCTTGATCGTGATGTCGTCGCAGTCTTTGAGTCCGATCGCGTACCCGCTCGAGCCACGGTTGCCAACGATCGAGTTGTGAACAATACGGATCGAATTTGAATACATCAGGTAGATGCCGACCGAGTTCGAGGTGAGCGTGTTATTCCGCAATTCGGTGTTATGCGAGTACATAAAATGCAGCCCGTAGCGGCTATTGGATACGCGATTATTTGCTATTGTAAGATCCTCGGAGTACCAGAACACCATATCCCGATGCCGGTCGATCGTGTTGCTTTCAACCGTGCATCCGTGGCTCCACCAGAGGCGTATCCCGTCGCCGCGCCGACCGAGCTCGAGGTCTTTGCCGTGGATCGTATTATTCCGGATGATCGATCCGGGGGATTGCCGCATATCAATCCCGTACAGAGTGTCCACGATCTGATTGTTTTCTATGATGACGGGGCCGTCATTGATAAGAATGCCAGCAGGCTCATGATCGACCCCGGACCCCGAGTTGCGAATCGTAAAGCCACGCAATGTAATACCGGCGGCCGAAAGTTGTACCACGACCCCCTCGCCGCCGCCGTCGATAGTTGCTTGGCCTTGGCCATCGAGCACGACCGGTTTGTCAACCACGAGATTGCCCACATACACACCCGGCGGCACGATGATTACGTCGTGCTCTTGGGCGCGAAGAATGAGCTGCGTGATCTCATCCGTTGTATATGGATCACCGGCATCCTGTGCACGGGACACAACTACCACTGCAACCAATACACACATGGTAGCAAGGGCATTGATTCTTTTCACTGAACGTTCGCCTTAATGAGCGGAAGATACGCCCGACGATGGAAGAACATTGCGACCAGCATAAAGAATGAAGCGATCGTTGCGAGAATCATCCCGACACCCGGGACCGCGACTGTCTTGAACTGCCCCACCATGCCGGTTCCTAGCACAGGCGGCACGAACGGGTCGATAGAGTTTGAGAGTGGCGCATCGGGATCAAGATTGAGTCCAAAGTGACTCATCCAGAGATGAAGATCGAGCAAGAATATCGCCGGGAAGAACAGCACCGGCAGTATCAACAGCACCGCCCAACGCGAATGAATAAAGCTTGCTAACTCAAGCAGCACCACAAACAGAATCATGACGAAGACACCGTATCGCCGTTCGAGTTGCGCGGCCTCGCCCAGAGGTCGCATCCCGATGTAGTGGTTGAGACTGTCGATCTCGGCAACATCGCCCGAGAGCTGATTGATATACCCAATAAGATGTAGATCTTCGGGATACTGCGGCGCCACGAGTGTCATGTTCCAGTATGGCAAGAAGAGCGACACAAGAATCAAGATACGGGCGAGTAACAAAAAGAACCCTGGAGTGCCGTACCGAATCCCATGCTTCTCTCGATCGGTCTGGCTGACACGCGGACCGATGATGCGATCGATGAATGATGCCACAGCGTGATTCCCCTGAACTCTGGATTCGTTCCTGTTCGTTGCTCTCAAAAATCGCCAGACACTCTTTCAAGCGTCTGGCGGGATAGCGGCTTTATTCTTTAGGTTCGACGAGGAAGTATCCCATCATTTCAAGGTGTAACGCCGAGCAGAACTCGGTGCAGTAGAACGGGAACGTGCCTGCTGTATCAGCGATAAACTCAAACGTCGCCGTCTCGCCCGGCTCAAGACTCAGGTTGATGTCATATACCGGCACCGCGAAGCCGTGCGTTGCATCAACTGCACGTTCGATGTTCGTGATGTGCCAGATGACCTTGTCGCCTTCTTTCACTTTTACATGCTCGGGATTGAAGTGGCTCCGCACCGAGGTCATAAAGATCTCGACGACGCCATCTTCCTTGCGTTCGATCCGCTCGGTCCCGGGACGCGGTGCCCACGGGTCAACCGACTGCGTCTGCGGGTCCCAACCGATCTCGGGATACACCGCCCAAGGACTGAGCTTGTCGGCCTTGATGATCTGAGCGTAGTGAGGCTCGCCCATCCCGATAGGCATGTCGTAGATCACCGGCATCTCGGTGCCTTGCTCTGAGATATCGAGCAACTGAAAATTCTGCGGGAGCAGCGGCCCGGTCTGAAAGAACCGGTCAACCGACCACTTGTTATATGCAACAAGATACTTTCCGTCGGGGCTCACCGTGTCGCCCTCGGCGGTACCCAGGTGGCCAACATTATATTGAACCGGGGTCTTCTGAACGAGCGTCCAATCCGGTTCGGGGTTCCGATCGCCATAAGGGCCGCCGAGCGTCCAACGTGCGATCGCTGAATCAAGGAACAGCGACGTGTACGCATACCCATCGGGGCCGAACTGCGTGTGTAGTGGACCGAGGCCGACTTCGACCTGCGCTTCCATCACGCTGTCAAAGTTGAGCACGGGCAGACCGAACTCGTCGTGACCCGAATAGTCTTCGCTCGAAATCGCCTTCTTGATTTTCTCCATTGAGTAGATCGTGGTGTGCGGATCAAGCTTACCCGAGACAACAATGAACTCACCGCCGGGAGTCACGCTGGCGCCGTGCGGGCTGCGAGGCTCGGGGGTCAAGTGTATCAAACCCTCGGCGATCGAAGTCTCCAGCGAGATTACCGGGAAGCCCTTGATCATGTCGAACTTGCCAGCTTCATAGACCTTCTCAGCCTTCCGCCAGTTGATGATGTGAAGGTAATCCGTCGCGTTCATGCTCACACCCGCCTCGAACGGGGGCTTCTTGTCTTCGATGCCGCCGGTCGCGAGTTCGGTGTTGATCGAGTTCAAGAAGAAGTAGCCGTCACTGACGAGCTTGCCCGCATCGGCGATGTCCTGCCAGTACGGGGGCAGCTCGAGTGCGAACGACTTGCTCTGGTCGATCCGGCCTTTTTTGCGATCAAACTTCCACATCGTCACCGCGCCCCGATAGTTCTCTTTGTATTCCTCGATAGGTGCGTAATCAGCACCCCACGGCACGCTGTACTGTGCGCATTGAAATATGTAATCGGTATCGGGCGTTACGAACGTCCCGCCGTGATCGTTGATGAACAACGGGTTCTTGATGATCTGCTTGGTTTCAAAGTCACGAAGATCGATCACCGCGACACGCGCGTTTGCCTTGTCATTGATGAACAGCCACTCGCCGTCATAGTCGCCAGCGGTCTCGGATAGCGCCGGGTGATGCGTGTCGCCCCAACGGTTCTCTTTGCCCTTGACGTTGCCTTGATCGAGAATCTCATCGCCAACGCCATACCCCCACCCCTGCCACGGCTCGGGCGTGAACACCGCGATCGTGCGAAGATGACGCATCGAGGGAAGCCCGATGACGAAGACCTGGCCGCTATGCCCACCCGACGCGAAGATCAGATATTCATCGATCATGCCCGACGGTGTATAGGTCTTGGCCGCGGCGAGAAGATCCTGTGTTGAAAGCCCTCGTTCCTTGGCAATCTTCTGCACATCGCTCATGGATTGAGCCATTGATGACGAGGCCATTCCCATCGCGAGAATCCCCGCTGAGAAAGCCGCCATCGTGGCTGATCTCGATACTGTCATGGTAATTCCTTTACTCCTGATGTTATAAAATGAGAACTTGATTCACTGCGGCTGCGTCGTGCAACCTCTCTCACGGATTGAGCGATTTGATATAGGTGATGATCGCCGCCAAGTCTTCGTCGTTCATCGCCGGGTTGCCGCCCTTGGGAGGCATGTCGATCCCTGTGGTGTTCGCAGCGTCCCAGATCGGACGCCCCATCTTCACCATCGTCATCAGGCCCTTGTTCGTCGTCGCCTTGACAAACTCGCTCCCGACAAACGTCTTGCCGAGACCCTCCATGCCCTCGCCATTGGCACCGTGGCAAGCCGAGCACATCGAGACGAATAGATCTCGCCCGGGGCCGTCGTATGAACTGGCCTGAGCTGCGGGCCGCTCGATGATCCACGCTTCAACGCTCGCCATCGGCTGCGACGGATCTTGCAACGACCGCAGATAGGTGATCACCTCATTGATCTCATCATCCGAGATGTTCTGCGCCCCGCGCGCAGGCATCGGGATACCCGTGGTGTTCGCGGGATCGTCGGGAAGCCGGCCGTTGGCGATCATGTCAAACAGGACCGAGTCGTCGTTCTCCTGGACATAGGCACTGTTCCGCAACGGCTTGCCCAGATTGGGCACGCCGTCCGCCGTCGCACCATGACACGCAAGGCACGTTCGCATGTACACCGTTTCACCGGGCGACTTCAGATCTCCCGCCGAAACCAATGCCGACGCAGCAATCAAAGAGGGCGGTGTCGGCTGAGGCTGTTGCACCATGACCAGAATCACACCGAGCACCGGCAGCATCAGCACAAAGAGCACGCCGATGGCGATCGAACTCCACTTGTGCGGATCGGGGTGTCCATACGAGGTCGATTCTGGGTGGTTCAAGCTGGTCGTCATACCGGAGTGCCTCCCTTTGGAGAGATACTAGTGGCAATATGGATATAGATATCGCTTGCTAGCATATTTTCCGATATAGCAAGAATTCAAGTCATTTTTTGGATTTCTACACCTTTAGCACCATTTTATTCGGACCTCTAGAACTGAACCGTCGTCTGGACCCACACTCGGGCGGTGCCGGGCAGGCCGTTGTGGCCGTCAAAGTACGCGCCCTTGACCAGAATCGACCAGTTCGGGGTGAACTTCTTGCTCGCGACCACGTCGGCCTCGTAGCCCACATCCATGCCTCCCTCGTCGGACCAGAACTGGTGGAAGATCACCGCCGGTTTGATCCCGTAGGGCAGCTTGAACGCAGCGCTGACATACAAAATCCTGCAACCCTGTCGCCGGGGTCACGAGAAACGTATCGGCGAACCCCTGGAACTTGTGGTTCGTGCCCAGCGGGAATCGGAACCCGAACTTCCCGTCATCGCTCCCGAGGAACTGGTAGCCGAGCGTCGCCGCGCCGGTCCCCTTCTTGTTCACCCGGGCTTGGGCCGCGAAGAAGCCCGCCTCAAAGTCTGCCGCGTTGGATCCCGAATCCGTCTGGCGTGCATATGTCAGCTCGTAATCGAAGTAGAGGTCCTTCTCATCGTCGGCATCTCGCCAGATATCACCGGTCAGCCGAACGCCGTAGTTGTTCACCGAGTTCGCGGGTGAGTCGTCCTCAAAGTCAAACAGATACACGAACGGCGTGATCTTCAACTCGGGCATGACCTTGTACGACACGTTGATCATGTGCGAATCAGACTCCCAGTTTGGGACCATCAGGTCCAAAGATCCGCTGGACGTGCCAGATGTAGGCGTATTGCACCGTCAGGTCTTTGATGCCCAGGTTCGACTTGATGCGCACGGAGTCGTACGTCTGCTCAAACTGACGCCACCCAACATTGCCGACGAATCGATCGTCATCGAGCTTAATCCGCTGGCGGCCCGCCTTGAGATCGAGCGAGAACTCCGACTCGAACAACGAATCCGTCTGGAACCTTGCGAAAGCCTCGTTGATCTCCGTCCCGTTGGGATCAGCGATCACCGTTCGCGGAATCGGTGCCATCCTTTGTAGCGGGCACGTAGTAAGCATCCGCGTTGAACGGCGACACGTTCTCCATCTCAACAAACCCGCTGAACCCATGGAATGGCTTAGTGGCATAGCCCAATCGAATCCGGTTGGTCACCGCTACCGATGAATCACGCCCGGTCGTATCGGCAAGCTCGATTCTAAAGCGGTTGTTGAGATACACCTTGCCGCTCATGATCGCCTCAAAGAAATCCGTGGACTCAACGTCCGGGTCCGAGAGATACCCCCACTTGAGCTTGGCGTCGAAAGATTGTCGTGCGCACCTGCAATCGGCGCAGCCTGCGATATCGCATCTTGCTTAGGCGGTGTCGCAACTGGCGAAGACTCGATGGGTGCCATGGTTGCGTTGGTGCTCTGCGCCCATACACCGCTTGCACTCAGCAGGACAAGCCCAGCAGCAAAGATCAGTGCGAGTACGCGTGATTTGGTATTCATCTTGAACGTCCTTTCTCGATGTTGTAGATCCGGCTGAATAATCAAGCCATACCTACGGATGACGACGCCTCGCTGGCTCGTCTCGCCCGTCTGTATTCGCTTGCCCAACATGAGCTCATCCCGCCGGGAATGGTGTGTGACTCGAACTTGTTGCAGACTCCTCGACGCTTGTGCCTTGTCGCGGCCCCGCCAACACCACACACAGCCCCGCAAATACCAACTCAAATACGCCCCACGCTGCGACGTAAATCTCGCCGCCCGAACCAAAGCCGTAGCTGTGGAGCCCGGACGCCATGACGTAGTTCACGCCGTAGAAAGTCCAGATGATCGCCATAAAACCCAGGATCGTCGCGGCCGCCAGGCCGACATCACGAAGCCAGCCGACGTACCGCGCATGAATCAGCGCGAAGTAGACAATAATGCTGATGAGTGCGGCCGTTTCGTGTTGTAGTGATTCCGCCATCGTTCGATGAGGACTTTGGCTTCCTTCAGCGAGTAGAAGATCTCGCTGTTGAGCAGCTCATCGCGCAGCTTGCCGTTGAAGCTCTCGATGTATCCGTTCTCCCAGGGGCTCCCCGGCTCGATGTAAAGAGTCTTCACACCGACCTTGGCGAGCCAAGCACGCACCGCTTTCGCAGTAAACTCAGCCCCATTGCCCGAGCGGATGTGCTCTGGCACGCGACACGCTCGTGGAACATCGCATCTCTTGAGCTTGCCTCGCCACATCGATCGCCAGGCACTCACGCGTGTGCTCATCGATCACCGTGAGCATGCGAAAGCTCCGCCCGTCGTGCGTCCTGGCCTGCACAAAGTCGTAGCTCCATACATGGTCTGTATGCTCGGCGCGCAGACGCACGCAGCTGCCATCGTTAAACCAGAGACGGCCGCGTTTGGGTTGTTTTTTCGACACTTTGAGTCCTTCCTGTGTCCAGATCCGCTCGACCCGTTTGTGATTCACTCGCCAGCCCTCCCTGCCAAGCAACGCCGTAACCCGCGGCGTGCCGTACCGCCCGTACATACAAGCGAGCTCGATGATCCGCTGGGTCAACGGCGTCTCGTCATCGCGCACACTGGGCAGGTAACGCTGTGTAGCTCGTGGTTGCTTGATGATCTTGCAGGCCCGCCTCTCGGAGACGCCAAAGCGATCCAGCAACACATCGACCGCCTCACGCTTCCGGTGCGGGCTTAGAAGTTTCCCGAGGCGACCTCCTGCAGCATCGCTTTATCCAGATGCGCTTCGGCCAGCAGCCTCTTGAGTCAGGCATTCTCACGCTCGAGCTCTTTGAGCCGCTTTGCCTGCGTCGTCTTGAGGCCGCCGTATTCCTTCCGCCATCGGTAGTAGGTCTTGTCGGTCACCCCGATCTGCTTGCACATCAGTTTCACCGGCATGCCCTGTGCGATCTGCACATCAGCTTCACGAAGCTTGTTGACGATCTGCTCGGCGCTGTATCCTCGTTGGCCCATGACCTGCCCCTTTCAAAATCCTATCAAAGCACCATGCGACGGTACCAAAAACCGGATCAGGATTTGGGGGAAAGGTCAACAGTTTGCGCAGTCATTATTGATCCCGTGCGACAACGCGATGTGTGTGTGCTGTTGCAGCGGGCGAGCCCCGTCCCAGGTCGACTCAAACAAATCGTGGCACGAGTTGCACCGCTGCTCAAAGCCCGAAATCAGCGCCTTGGGCGGATCCCCGAGCGGGCGACGCAACGCACCGGGCTCGATCAGAGAAGCCTCGAACACAGGCGTCGGCGCTCCCGGAGGCTCGTAGTCCTGCGACGAAAACCAGAGCCCTACCGCGAGCACCAAGAACGCGGGAGCCATGAGCCACCCCAGCAATGGAGAACCCTCGCGGGCCTGACGTGGAGGGGGGG
>CAYUVO010000002.1:20281-68763 GCA_964448185.1 uncultured Phycisphaeraceae bacterium | reverse complement strand
GTCCGCCGATCTGGGTTCGAGCAAGCAGCCCATGCTCGACCTCATCCACACGTTCGACACGCTGTTCTGCGAGAGCGAATGGGAAGCGGTGCTCACCGAGACTCGGCTCATCAAGGACATCAAACCGCGATTCAATGTGCTGATGACCGACGATAAGTCGTTCCCGTATCTGGTCGTCACCCGTCGCGAGGATTTCCCGCGTGTGTTCATCACCCGCAACCCCAGCGGCATCACCAAGGACACGGGCGAACAACCCGCCGAGATGAAGGGCGCGCTGATCCTCGGCCCGTTTACAAACTCCGGGGCGCTGCGTGAAGCTGTGCAAGTCGCTCAGCGGGTGTTCAAGTACCGCACCTGCAAGCTCGACATTCTCGAGAACGACCCGAAGAACAAGCGATTTCGCCCCTGCCTGCTCTACGCCATCGACCAGTGCTCGGCGCCCTGTGCCGACAAGGTCACCAAGGAAAGCTACCGCTCGGACATCGATCGTTTCGTGCGGTTTCTCAGCTCCAAACGTTCGTCATTGATCCGTGAGCTTGAGCAGGAGATGACCGAAGAGGCCGAGAAGCTCAACTTCGAGGTGGCTGCTGCGCTGCGCGATCAGGTGAAATCCCTCAAGAAACTCGACGAACGTTCCAGCCTCCGCGCCGGTTGGCAGCCCGAAGTCGAGATCGGGTACATCGACCCTGCCAAGGGAAACGCGGCTCTCCAGCGTGCGCTCAAGACCGACCGCGAGATCCGCTGCGTCGAGGGCATCGACATCGCTCACCTGCAGGGCGGCGAAACCGTCGGCTCCAAAGTGTGCTTCATCGACGGCAAGCCGTTCAAAAACGAGTACCGCAGATACCGCATCAAGAGCTTCGCCAACCTGCCCGGCGGGCGCGCCAACGACGACTACATGTCGATGCGCGAAGTCGTCAGCCGACGATACCGCGAAGCGGGCGCGGGCCAAGAACTGTTCCCGGATCTTGTGCTTATAGATGGCGGCCCGGGCCAGCTCGCCGCCGCGATGGAAGCGTTCGAGACGCTCGACCTGCGCCCACCGATCGTGGTGAGCCTAGCCAAAAAAGAAGAGTTGTTATATCTTGCGGGGCGCAGCGATCCGATTCGTTTGGGCCGCGACAACCCGGGTCTTCGTCTCTGTCAGGCGGTCCGCGACGAGGCCCACCGCTTCGCGCAACATTACCACCATGTCCTGCGTCGCAAACGCACACTGGGGGAGTAATCAAAAGCAGGTGTTACGTCGCCATATCGAGGGCTTGTTGATAGCGTCGCATCACGTCCGAGCGGGTAATCAGTCCCGCCGGCTTCTCGGGATCGTGCGCAGCAAGCAGGCACAGGCTCGACACGTCGTGCTCCGCGAACTTATCGAGCACCGTGTCGAGCATCTCGTCGCTCTCGAGCACGGGCAAATCACTCCGCAACAGCTCCGCAACGAGCAGCAACGGGATCGCCTCGCGGTCGATGAGCGCGCTGCGCAGATCCCGGCCCGTCACCATGCCGACGTAGCGTCCCTGGTCATCGACCACCGGGAAATCGGGCACGCTGTGCGTCGCGTGGAGCGCGATGAGCTTCGAGACCGGGTCGCTCGGGAACACCGCTTCGGGCAACGGCGTGCGATCGACCGACCGCACCGAGATCCGCCGAAGGAGCGATACATCCCGAACGGTGCTCACGCTGACCCCACGTTGACGCAGCCGATAGGTATAGATGCTGTCGCGTTCGATGAGTTGTGCCACCACCGTCGACACCACCGCCGCGAGCATGATCGGGAGCACCACATACACGTTGCGTGTCAGCTCGAACAAGATCAAGATCGCGGTGAGCGGCGCGTGCGTTGAGGCTGCCACGACCGCCGCCATGCCCACGAGCGCGTAGCTCGCCGGGGTCGAACCCTCGGGCACCAGCCCGATGCTCTCGAGCGTGACGCCCATGACCGAACCCGTTGCGGCACCGAGGAACAGGCTCGGCGCAAACACGCCGCCCGAGCCGCCCGACGCGAGCGTAAAGGTGGTCGCGACCATCTTGAACACCACCAGTGCTGCCATCGCCATAAACGTGATGCTCAGCCCGCCCTCGCCCGTGTAGCTCACCGGGTCGATGAGTTGTTTGATCGTGTGGTAGCCGTTGCCGAAGAACGCGGGGATCTCGCCACCATCGGGGCTCCCGCCGACCCCGCTGCCCCATACAGCGAGATACAAAAACCCGAGCCCGCCTAGCGCGATCGCACCCGTCAGTGGCTTGAGCAGCGGGTGGAGCTTGATCTTGTCGTACAGATCCTCGCCCTTGTGGAGCATGCGGTTGAAGCCCACCGCGACCAGGCCGCACACACCACCGAGCAGCACAAACGTCGGCAGTTCCGTCACATAGAACCGCGCCTCGTGCAACGCTTCGCTTGTCGCGAAGATCGCCTCGTTCCCGTCGAGCAACGATTGCGTTGTCACCGACGCAAACACAGACGCGATCACGATCGGCGTAAAGATCTTCGTCGAGAAATCCTTGAGCATGATCTCGAGCACAAAGAACACGCCCGCGATCGGCGCGTTGAAGATCGCCGAGATCCCCGCAGCCGCACCGCACCCAACGAGCGTGCCCATCTGTTCGCGGTCAATATGAAGCCACTTGCCGACCCTCGAACCCACCGTGGCACCGATCTGGACAATCGGACCCTCCGTGCCCGCGCTGCCCCCGGACGCAACCGTTGCAATCGACGCGAGGATCTTGGTGATTCCTATTCGCGCCGGGATGTCGCCCCCCTTTTTGACGAGGGCATAGATCACTTGTGGCACGCCGTGACCCTTGGCCTCGGCCGCGAAGTAATGCACCAAGACGCCCGTGATAAACATCCCGATCATCGGGAACACGATCATGGCCCAAGGACCGATCGCGTGGTGTCCTTCTCCGACGAGCTCTTCGAGTTGGGCCAGTGCCCAGGCGAATCCCATCGCCCCAAAGCCGGTGATGGTCCCAATGGCTGCCCCGACGAGGATCAGGTACCAGTCACGCTGAAAGCCGAGCTTCGCGGAGAAGCCTCTCAGGATCGTGCCGGTGGTGCTCGCCATGGGTCCATGAATATAGCGCAACGCACTGACCAACTGAGGATCACACTGCCGTTTATTCGCGCGATCTTGATCTTAGCCGAGCACGAACAGGCTCAATCCTCGTCGTCAAAGAACGCGTCCGCGTCCTTGAGATCGGCAACGTCGAGATCGCCCAGAGCCTCACGCAACTCTCTGGCACCATCCATCCCCGCCTCGTCGTCCGTAAACGACATGGTCTTGCCCTTGCGTTGTGAGCGAGCCCGAATAATCAGCTTGATCGGGACTTCCTCGAACGGCAACACCTCACGGAACCGGTTCAACAGGAACCGCTCGTAGTTCTCGGTAAACAACGAGGGCTCGTTGACCACCATCGCGATCGTCGGCGGGTTGGTCTTGATCTGCGCGACGTAGTACACCTTGCATTCGAGCCCGAGCTTGCTCGACGGACCACGCGAATCCACCAGCCCACGGACCACCCGGTTGAGCTTGCCCGTCGAGACCCGCTCACTCGCCTGCGCATGCAGCTCGAACGCGACATCAAGAATGCCTTTGAGGTTCAACCCGTGCTCAGCGGACGCGAACACCATCGGCGCCCACGAGAGCCCGCGGAGCTCCTTGCGGAGATACTCCTCGTAGTCCTCGACCGTGACGTCATTGCCACGAGTGTTCTTCTTGCCCTCGACCAGGTCCCACTTGTTGACCACCAGCACGACGGGCTTAAACGCCTTGTGCGCGATCATCCCGAGCTGTTCATCCACCTGGCTGAGCTTGGTCGAGGCGTCGATCATGAACACCACAACGTCGCTGCGGGCGACCGCTCGCTTGGCACGATCAAAAGCGTACCACTCGACCGGGCCTTGAAAGCTCTTCTTCTTGCGGAGACCCGCGGTGTCGATCGCGACCACCGACTTGCCGTCCACTTCGAACCGCACGTCGATCGCGTCGCGGGTTGTGCCCGGGATCTCGCTGACGATCACCCGCTTCTGGCCCGCGAGCGCATTGACCAGCGTGCTCTTGCCCGCGTTGCGTTTACCAATAATCGAGATCCGAAGATCCGCCTCGGGCTCGGGCGTCTCATCAGGCTCGGGCATCAACCTATAGATCGTGTCCAAAAACGCTCGACGCATGTAGTTGTTCATCGCGCTGACCGGCATCGGATCACCAAACCCAAGCCCGGCCATCTCGAAGGCGTACGCCTCCCACTTGGGGCCGTCCACCTTCGTTGCCACAATCCGAATCGGCAGCGTCTTGCGCTTCGACTGCACCCCGCCGGGCAGCTTGCGCTTCCGCAAGAACAACGCGATCTCCTGATCCGAGGGCGTCAGACCCGCCTGCGTATCGATACAGAACAGCACCAGATCCGCCGACTCGACCGCGTGAGCAATCTGCAGCTCGATGTCATGCGTCAGCGCGTGCAGATCAGCGCCCGTCTCGTCGTATCGGCCGTCTTCTGCCGTGTAGATGCCGTAGCCGCCTGTATCGGTGAACTCGACGGGCTTGTCGGGCCCACGCGCATCGGGGCACGTCAGATCCCGGACGATCGACACGCGGTCACGAGTGACGCCGGGCGTCGGGTCGACGATTGCGACCTTCTCACCAGCGATCATGTTCAACAAGGAGCTCTTACCGACGTTGGGTCGGCCCACGATGGCCACGCGAGGAATGGGCATAGCTGCAACCATAGGAGCCGCCTTGAGCTTACCCTCAAAGAATGCTCCGATTCCCGGTCATCATTGGTCCCACCGCTGGCGGAAAGTCGTCGTTGGCCCTCGGGCTTGCCCGAGAACTCGCCGCTCAAGGCCGCCAAGCCGAGCTGATCTCCGCCGACGCCTTCGGGATCTACCGGGGCATGGACATCGGCACCGCCAAGCCATCAGCCGCCGAGCGGGGCAGCTTGCCCCACCACCTCTACGACTGCTGCGAGCCCGAGCAGCCCTTCACCGTCCACGACTGGCTCGCCCTCGCCACCGCTGCCATCGACCAGATCCGCGCGCGCCAGGCCCTGCCCATCGTCGTCGGCGGCACCCACCTCTACATCAAAGCACTCCTCGACGGGCTCTTTGAAGGCCCGCCGCCAGACCCCAAGCTCCGAGCCCGGCTCGAAACACTCACCGGCCCCACGCTCCGCGAACGACTCGCCGAGATCGACCCCGAGGCCACCGAGCGCATCCACCCCAACGACCGACGCCGAACGATCCGGGCGATTGAGGTCTACGAACAGACCGGCGCCCCCATCACCGCCCTCCAGACCCAGTGGGATCAGAGCCGCCCCAAGCATGACACGCTGCTGGTCGTGCTCGATTGGCCCTCGGAGGAGATCAACCCACGCATCAACGCCCGGGTCCGCGAGATGGTCGCTGCGGGGCTCGTCGGCGAAGTCCGCGAGCTGTGGCAATCCAAGAAGTTCGGCCCCACCTCCAGCCAAGCCCTTGGCTACAAACAGCTCATCGCCTGCTTCGAGAGTGGCGAGAGCAAACGCGGGCTCGAAAACGCCATCGAGCAGATCAAGATCGAGACTCGGCGGTTCGCCAAGAAACAACGCACCTGGATCAAGCGGCTCGCAGCAACACCCACCCACCCTTCGGCACTCCTACGACTCGAACCCTCGGCCATCGACCGCTGGCCAAAGCTGGTCCTCGATCGGCTTGACGATGGCTGCCAGGGCGGTTCAACGCATGACTCATCGTCAGGACACTGAACCTTGATTGCGATTCGAGCAGATTTTGTGTTCGGTTTTTGATCGCTGATTCCTGCCACTCTCTCGTCATTCCATGCGGCTGAACTGCTGTCATTGTCTCATCGTTCTCCAAAAAAACATAGGGTGTCCACGCCCCGCGCCTTGACTCCCCTCAGCGGTGCCCATTCCCTCCAGACGCCGAAGATCCATCCCTCTCTGTGAGTACTGCCTCTCTCATGGCCAAGAAGACGACCAAAAAAACGACCAAAAAAGCCGCCGGACGCCGCGCAGGTTCGAGCCGATCCAAGCAGACCTACAAGGCTGGCGACGCCAAGGGCAAGCACCTTGTCATCGTCGAAAGCCCGAGCAAGGCCAAGACCATCAACCGCTATCTGGGCGATGAATACATCGTGCTCGCGTCCATCGGCCACGTCCGCGACCTGCCCGCCAAGGCTCCCAAAGTACCCAAGGGCACCAAAAAAGCCCCCGTCCCCGGGGTCGATCTCGACAACGACTTCGCCCCGACCTACGTCGTGCTCGACGGCAAAGAACAAGTCGTCCGCGATCTCAAACGGGCCGCCAAGGACGTCCTGAGCACCGGGGGCCAAGTCTGGTTCGCGACAGACCTTGACCGCGAGGGCGAAGCTATCGCCTGGCACCTCGCCCAAGAACTGGGCATCGAATCCGCCGAGGCCAAGCGGGTGATCTTCGCAGCCATCACCAAGGCCGAGATTGCACGCGCGTTCTCGAACCCGCACCCGATCGACGAGGACCGCGTCAACGCTCAACAAGCACGGCGCATTCTGGACCGCATCGTCGGGTATCAGGTCTCCCCGTTGTTATGGAAGAAGGTCGCTCGCGGGCTTTCGGCGGGCCGCGTCCAGTCCGTCGCCGTCAGGCTGGTGACCGAACGCGAGCGAGAGATCCGCGCTTTCGTGCCCGGCGAGCACTGGACCATCACCGCCAACTTCGCGCTCGACCAAGCCACCGCCGAGTCCAACAGCCCCGAGTGGCGCGAGCTGCTCGCCACCCGCGATGACAAGAACAACCCGCCGACCATCAAGAAACAGAACGCCTGGCTCGCAGCCCACGGCGGGATCCGCGCCGAGCTCGTCGAGTTTGACGGCAAATCCTTCAACCCCTCGACGCCTGTCGCCGAGCTCATCGGTCCTGCCGACGACAAAACCCGCGAGGGCATCGCAGCGAGACTCGGGCGGGCAGCCGAAACATTCGCCAAACCCGACGACAACGACCTGACGCCACAGGTCCGAGCTGTAGCCCAAGCCTGCGGCCTGTCCGACATCGAATCCACCGTCACCAAAGACAACGACGGCCTCGGCCCCGCCCATTGGAAACGCACGCTCGTGGGCGTCGCCGATCCGTCGGTGCCCTTTACGGTCAAGTCGATCGAAACCAAACGCACCAAGAGTCGGCCCGCGCCTCCCTTTATTACCTCCACACTCCAACAAGCCGCCTCGACCCGCCTTGGGTTCGGCGCTCAACGCACGATGCGTGCTGCTCAGGGCCTCTATGAAGGCGTCGAGCTGCCCGGCGAAGGCCCCGTAGGTCTCATCACCTACATGAGAACCGACTCGACCCATATCGCAGGCGAAGCCCTCGAAGCGGTGCGGGGCTATGTAAGTTCGACCTTCGGCAGCGAATACCTGCCCGACAAACCTAACTTCTTCTCCAGCTCCAACAAAGCTGCGCAAGAGGCTCACGAAGCCGTCCGACCCACTGATCCGAGTCGCACGCCCGACCGCGTCAAAAACACCCTCAAGCCCGACCAGCTCCGGCTCTACACGCTGATCTGGGAACGATTCGTCGCGTCTCAGATGACCCCCGCACAGTGGGACTCGACGGCGGTGCGCATCGAGAGCGGCAAAGAGCCCAAAGCCGTCTTCAAGGCGACGGGCCGAACGCTTGTATTCGACGGGCACTACCGAGTCAGCGGCGTGCCCACCAGCGGCGACGAGCTCAACCTGCCCTCGTTCAAACAAGACCAGCCGTTGCATGCCTTTGATATTGCTGCGCTCCAGAAGTTCAGTTCGCCCGCTCCGCGTTTCACCGAGGCGAGTCTTATCAAGGTGCTCGAGAGCGAGGGCATCGGCAGACCTTCAACATACGCCTCGATCATCTCGACCATTCAGGATCGTAAGTACGTCGAGCTGATCGAACGCAGGATGTACGCAACTGATCTCGGCGAAGTCGTCACCGACAAGCTCATCGAGGCGTTCCCCAAGATCATGGAAGTCGGGTACACGCGCGAGATGGAAGCCCAACTCGATCAGGTCGAAGAGGAACACCTCGACTGGATCGAGATGCTCAAGCGGTTCTATGTGCCGTTCACCGAGGCGCTCGCGAGAGCGGATGAACAGCTCAAGCACGCCAAGGCCGAGACGGTGCCCGCGCCCGAGGAATACCGCTGCCAGAAGTGCAACAGCTCGCTCGTCTACCGCTTCGGAAAGAACGGCCGATTCCTCTCGTGCAGCACCTATCCCGACTGCGCCTACGCCTGCCCGGTCGATCGCATGGGCAAGCCCAGGCCCAACGAACTCGTCAACGTCATGTGCCCCAAGACAGGTCGGCCCATGGTCCGCCGAACGGGTCGGTTCGGTCCGTTCCTGACCACGCTGACTCACGACGGCGAGCCCAAAGACTTCGGCCTGATTCTCAACATAGATAAGACGGGCAAGGTCAACGCGCCGAGTCAGCCGCCGCTGCTCACAGACCTTATGTGTACCAACGACGACGCGCCGCTCAACCTGCGTAACGGCGTCCGCGGTCCTTGGCTCGGGTGCAGCAACTTCCCCAAGTGCCGGGGGCGTGGCAAGTGGGCCGAGCTTGAAGAAGACAAAAAGACCGAGCTTATCAAGGCGCTCGAAGACCACGACAAAGAGCATCCGATCCCGATCATCTCGACGCTCGACGGCGTATCCCTGACCGGCGCCAACGGCAAGGCGCTCAAAGACGCCCCAACCGTCGACCAACTCGTGATCGAAGAAGCCCGCGCCAAAGAGCTGACCGCCGATACTTCGTCGGCTGCGTAAGTGGCTTCTCCTCATGGAGTTCTCGACAACACCTTGAGCTTCCGGTGAACAATTCGCTTGCGCACACGCATCACGCTCGACATCGGTTTGTATACATTTTTATGCTCACCGCACACGACATCGCCCGGCGTAGAGCCA
Organism: uncultured Phycisphaeraceae bacterium; assembly: GCA_964448185.1. Classification (GTDB taxonomy): domain Bacteria; phylum Planctomycetota; class Phycisphaerae; order Phycisphaerales; family UBA1924; genus OFTM382. Next base: position 59,857 of record CAYUVO010000002.1, on the reverse strand, counting down.
CTGTGATCGCGATGCTTCGGTTTGGAGCACTGGCTTCGCTGCTCATGGGTATCCAGTTGTTCCAAGAGCGGATGTTTTATAATATTTATTACTATTCTGCCTACTCGAGTGGCCCCGGATACCTAATTCGAGGTCTCCGCCCTATGTGGTGGTGGACCGGGCTCTTTGCGTTCTTGTGGTGGCTCGGGCCATGGCTCGCGGCACGCATAGTTCCCGCGTCATCGGCAACCCTCTGTCCTCGCTGCGGGTTCGACATCGCAGGAACGAGCGAGCTCTGCAACGAATGCGGGCTCACGCTCGCGGCGCCATCGAGCGGGCATCGCCGGATGCCGCTACGAGTTTTTCGCACCCGCCTGTGCGAGGCGCTCACCGCGATCCTGCGAGTCTTCGGCCTGCTGTTCACCCTTGGATTCGCCACGTGGTTTGTATTTCTTGCCGTCATGGACTTGAACAATCCCATCCAAATGATCCTTCGTTACTACGAGGAAAATTTGTCGCTCACCCATTCAACAGCTCTGATCCTCGCATATGTCATCTGGCCCTCGGTGGGTGCTCTGCTCTTCTTCAAAGCCCGGTGGATCTCCCGGCTGCTGGTCTTCGGTTCGCGCATCGGCTGGCCCCGCAGACGCGCCGATCACGCGATAGCATCTCGTACACGTGCCCGATTACCACTCCGCTAGCGACGACTGGGCTCTGATCGCAAGAGCCCGCACCGGCGATCCCAGAGCTTGGGAAGGCATCGTGAGCCGACACCAGGACCGGGTGTTCACGCTTTGTTTGCGCATGATGGGCGAGCACGAGCAGGCTGCCGACATGACGCAGGAAACCTTCATCAAGGCCATTTCGGGTTTGCGGGGGTTCGATCAGCGGTCGCTGCTGAGCACGTGGCTCTACCGCATCGCGACCAATACATGCCTTTCGGAGTTGCGAACCCTCCGCCACCGCAACCGGGCACAGGGACAGGGCAGCAGCGAGGGCGAAGGTCCGAAAAGCCCCCTCGCCTATGCAGAATCTCGGGAACTTCCCGCCTCTCACAGCGTCGAACATCAGGACACCCGCAGTCGGCTCATCGAGGGTTTAGCCCGAGTCACCGACGACCAGCGGGCGATCCTTGTGCTGCGTGACGTCCGAGGATTGGACTACGCGCAGATCGCTTCTGTGCTGCGGGTCGCTCCGGGGACCGTTCGCAGCCGGCTGTTCCGAGCCCGTGCCGCTCTGCGGAAAGAGCTCTCCGACCTGTCCCCGCCCTCTCAACAAGACCACTCCTGACCCAAACTATGACTCCCACACCGAACCACAACCCGCACGAGTCACACCATTCGAGCGATCCCGGTGCGCGCAAAGGGCTGCTCAACGAGGCGATGCTCTGCGACCTCATCGAGGGGCACCTCGCCGAGGACAAGGCCGAATCAGCCCGCACCATCCTCGCCCGCGACCGCGTGCTCAATGACACGCTCGCACAGATCGAGCACGACCGAGCCGTCCTGCAATCCTTGGGCGATGAGATGTGCCCCGCCGACATGTTCAGCAGGCTCGAACCCATCCTCGAACGCGAGATCCTGCTCGAACAAGAAGCCCACGGCAACGCCGCCGAGTTGCGACACTCCCCGAGCGTCGTCGTCCGCCAACAAAGAACATGGCGCATCCCCGCGATGGTCTTTGCATCAGCAGCTGCGCTCGTCGTGGTCACCGGAATCGTGTTATTCGCCCAGCAGTTCATGGCCTCGCTGCCCGGGCTCGCACCGGGCGGTTCGCGTGTCGCCAGCAACTCGCAGAATGATGCTGTGCTCGATCCCGCACCAATCGACGATCTTGTTACTCAGCCCGACGCAAACACGAAGATCGCATTGGCTGACCAGACTGATATTGCATTACCGGTTGCGACCGATGTCCCCCCGCTGATCGATCAGCCCGTCATCGCGATCCGACTCGCCAAGGCTGGCAAGGCTCGCTTTCATCTCGCGGGTGTCAGCGCCGACCAGGCCCGCGTCTCGCTGGCATCGCTCAATACGACCGACGCGCCGTGGCACTTCGAGGGACTCGAAACCGCCGGCCCGATCTTCTGCATGGTCGATCCAGTGCCGTCGGCTTGGACCTCGCTGACTTTCGCCTTGCGCGAATCGGGCATGACCATCTCGCTCGAAGAGTTTGAACCCGAACCTCTCAAGGTCGCGCCCGAGCAGATCCTGTGGTGGCAGCACCGCGCCACGTGGGCTGTCCCGCGTGCCCGGCTCCCGATCACGTTCGACGAATAACGCCTGCCACTCAGAACGAACCACGACCGCAAGGGAGTGGTTGTAGTGTCGCGTTACTTGTTGGGCGTCGCCACGATGTTCACCATCCGGCCCGGCACCGCAACGACCTTGCGCACCGTCTTGCCTTCGAGCAGCTTGCGCACCTTCTCATCGGCCATCGCGATCGCTTCGAGCTCCTTGGCGTCCAAGTTCGCATCGACCATGATCTTGCACCTGACCTTGCCCATGATCTGCACGGGGACTTCGACTTCATCATCGCGCAGCATCGCCGGGTCTACCTTGGGCCACAGCGAATGAGCAACGGGCGTCTCGTGACCGAGCTTGTGCCAGAGCTCCGCAGCCGCGTGCGGACAGAACGGCGCCAGCGTGCGCACAAACCGATCCGTCTGATCTCGCGTAAGCCCTTTGGCCGAGGTCGCCGCGTTGACCAGCTCGATGAGCCCCGCGATCGCAGTATTAAACGACAACCGATCGATATCATCCCCGACGCGCTGAATCGTGCGATGCAGCTTCTTCTCGACCTCGGCATCAGGCTCGTCACGCAGCTTCAACTCGCCCGTTTGTTCATCGACCACCAGCCGCCACGCTCGCTGCAAGAACCGGTACAGCCCGATGATGTCGTCGGTGTTCCAAGGGGCAGCCGCTTCGAGCGGGCCCATGTACATCTCGTAGAGCCGAAACGTGTCCGCGCCGTACTCCGCGATGATGTCATCGGGATTGACCACGTTCTTGAGGCTTTTGCTCATCTTGGCAACGGTGCGAGCGACCTCTTGACCCGTCGCGGTCTCGATGAACGTCCCGCCTTGCCGCTCTTCAACTTCATCCACCGGCACCAGGCTCTTGTCGTCGCGCTGATACGCATGACTGAGAATCATCCCCTGATGGAACAGCTTGCGGAAAGGTTCCGGGCTCTTGACATGCCCCAGATCAAATAGCACCTGATGCCAGAACCGCGCATAGAGCAGGTGCAACACCGCGTGCTCGGCGCCGCCGATGTACAAGTCCACGCCGCCCTCGCCCATCCAGTACGCCTCGGCCTCTTCACCGATCAATCGCTCAGCGTTCCGCGGATCGCAATACCGCAAAAAATACCAGCAACTTCCCGCCCAGCCGGGCATCGTGTTGGTCTCGCGCGTCATCGGAGCACTCGCGGGCATGCTCTCAACACCCGCCTCGCCCGCGGTCGTCGTTACCCACTGCGTCGCCTTGGCAAGCAACGGCTTGGGCTCGTCGCTCTCGACCGGTTGATAGTCCGCCATCTCGGGCAGCGTCACCGGCAGCGTCCGCTCGCCCACCGCGTAATGCAACCCCTGCTCATCGAACACAATCGGGAACGGCTCGCCCCAATACCGCTGACGACTGAACAGCCAATCCCGCAGCCGATAGTTAATCTTCTTTCCACCAAGCGAACGCTCAGCCAACGCATCAATCACCGCGAGCTTGGCTTCGTCGCTCGCCATGTCATTAATGTCGAGCACACTCGACGCCGAGTTCGCCGCGTGACCCTTGCCCGAGAACGCCTCGCCGCTATGCGAGTAATACCCGCCGTCAGCAAAGCGTTCACGCAATGCTGCGAGCGTGGTAAAGCCGAGCTCTTCGATCGTCTCGATCCAGATTACCTGCGCAGCACCCCGCCGTTCTACAGGGGTTTTGCCGCTCTTCTCTGGATGCGCGGGAACGCTCTCTGAGCCTGATTCCGTTTCAACTCGTCTATGACGCACACGCTCGAGCGCGTCAGCAAACCCGTCGGGCTCCACATCGCCGCTCGTCACCACGCCCAGAAAGTCCGCGAGCACCATCACCCATCGCGGGTGTTCATGATCGTCGGCGTCCGCGTGCTGAGCAAAGTACGCCAGCGCAGCGAACACACGCGGGTACACCACGTCCACGATGTCCAGCCCGAACGCTTTGGCAAACTCGAAGTCTCGTTGATCGTGCGCCGGGACCGCCATGATCGCACCCGTGCCGTAGCCCATGAGCACATAGTCACTCGTCCACACCGGGATCGGCTTGCCCGTCATCGGGTTGATCGCTTCGAGCCCGGTGAACTCGCCTGTTTTCTCTTTGTTCTCCTGCCGCTCAACGTCGGTTCGGTTGCGCGCAGATTCAACATAGGCCCGCAGCGCCTTTGCGTCGGTCGTAGCTGGCGGCTGCGCCAATACCGCATCAATCAACGGGTGCTCGGGCGCCACCACCATGTACGTCGCGCCGAACATCGTGTCGGGCCGCGTCGTGTAAATTTCAAGATAACTCGGGCAACCCTCGGGAGCATCAATCAAAGCAAAGCGAGCCTCGGCGCCCTCACTCCGCCCGATCCACTCGGCCTGCTGAATCCGCGTTGATTCGGGCCAATCGACGCCCGCGAGGCCTTCGAGCAGCCGATCCCCATACGCTGTGATCCGCAGCATCCATTGCTTCAACGGCTTGCGACTCACCGGGTGCCCGCCGCGCTCGCTCCTACCGTTGATCACTTCTTCGTTCGCCAATGCGGTCCCGAGCTTCGGGCACCAGTTGACCGTTTGCGTGCCCAGATACGCAAGCCGATACGACGCGAGCACCGCGTGGCGGGTCGCAACATCGAGCGAATCCCACGCGCCGAGCTTCTCTCGCCTGCGCTCCGCTGCGATCTCGGCTGCATCGGGGTTGAACCGCACGGGCTTGGTTCCCGCAACAAACGCAGCCTCAAGTTCGGCGATGGGTTTGGCAACCCGATCCGAGGGATCGAACCGCGACGAATACAACTGCAAAAAAATCCACTGCGTCCAGCGGTAATAGTCCTCGTCGATCGTGCCCACTTCACGCGACCAGTCGAGCCCGAACCCGAACCGCTGCAACTGCCGCCGGAAGTTGTCGATGCACTCGCGCGTCGTCACCGCCGGATGCACACCCGTCGCAATCGCGTACTGCTCAGCGGGCAGCCCGAACGCATCCCACCCCATCGGGTGCAACACGTTGAACCCACGCATCACCTTGTACCGCCCCAGAATATCCGTCGCCGTGTACCCCTCGGGGTGCCCCACGTGGAGCCCGGCCCCCGACGGATACGGAAACATGTCGAGCACGAAAAACTTAGGCTTGGAAGCGTCGAAACCGTCCTCGCCCGGATTGGGCTGATGGTGGACGCCTTGCTCTGCCCACGCGGCCTGCCACGCCGTTTCGATGCGTTCAGCGAGAGCTGCGGTGTAGCGGTGGGGATAGTCGTTGATCGGGTCGGCCTGGTGCGAGCTTGGAGTCTGCGATGGCATAGTCAGCGAGTGTAGGGTGCCAGTCTCAGCATCTGGTGTGCCACTGACCCGCGTAGTGGGTCAGTGTGGGGGAGTCCATCTTTGCACTGACCCCGAAGACGGGCGTCAGTGGCACAACGCCCTGCCAACCTTGCTCAATCCGCTTGGGGCCAGAGCACCAGATCAAACCCCTCGCCCGGGCTCGTGGCATTGTCGGAATCTACCTTGCCGCTGTTGTCGATGCCGTCGGGACCGATCGACCACAGCACGAAGCCGTCGTTCTCACGGCGATACTGCAAAGGCTCGCCGCTCGCACTCCAAGGATCTATCGGCACTTCCTTGAGCAACCGTGGCGTGATCTCCGCGAGATCCTCGGGCCACCGCCCCCACTTGAGCAATGCACGCTCAGCAGCAATCAGTACCCGGCACGATGCCAGCTCAGCTCGCACATTCAGATCCGCCTTTCGCACGATAGAATTTCCTGCCGTTGAGTTTTTGATAAGCCAACGCAAATCGTTCGCCCTTGGCGACCATAAGCTTGGTTCACGAGATTCAAAATGGTCGATCTTCGTACGCGCCGTAGCTACAGCCCCGGCTTCGTGAGCCTCCCACGCGATCCAGAACGCTAGCCGTGCTTGTGTGTACGTCAGAATTTCATCGCGCATCCCCAGCAACTCGTCGAGCATTTCGTGGTGTTGCTTGATAGCTCCCACCCTGTTGAATTTTTCGCTACTTGGCCGCCATCCTGAATCATTCAACTCTTTCTGTTCAATCTCGTACTCCTCATCGGTTGCTGCTTCCAACTCTTCTATCGCGTGATGAATCACATCCGGAACAGCATCAAGATCTGTCAGCAACTGAGCATGTCCCCGCATGATCCATGGCGTCACGGGTTTCGTTCTCACTCGCCCCAGAGCCTCGTCCATCGCAACTAAAGCTACTGCGTCCAATGAACCAGTCCCAATCTCCTCCGCGAGAATGTTGTATATTTGCTGAGGCACGCCCGAAGCAAACGTGATATCCACGCTGTTCGCAAAGAGGCGAGAAAACCACCCGATTGTGTTGAGTGCAACAACGCTCGAACGCACCTCAGCGGGATCATTATTCACAAGACCTCTATGCAACCGGATCGCCAGTGCGCGGGTGAGCCGTGAGGGCAAGACTCGGCCAGATTCCAGCCCATATCCCGCCGGAGACAGCATGACAGGTTCAAGACTCCATGCATCAACCGATACCCAAAATCCAGCATCATGCAAATATGAAACCCAGTTATCTTGCATCTTTGGCAATGAGGCTTGCCATTTCATAGCCAAATCAGAATCTATGGGTTCGCCTGGTGCTGCATCGAACAACTCGAAGTATCCAGGCGAACCTATTGGCAGCGATCTGATGCTGTGTAATTGAAATCGTTCGAGTTCTTGGGCATGCTCTTGCGAGTACAATGTCGAGAGCCAGCCGATGCCTGCAATCAACGAGTACGCCTGTAAGTATGCTCTTTCTGCAGCACGCTGGTGAACCAACATGCCCACACGCGGGTCCTGTTCGAGGTACATCTTCCGCGATGTGTCTTGTTCCTCACTCCCAAAGGAATCAACCCACTCGACATACTGGGCCATCTGTTGAATAGGAAACGGGGTGGGTGCCAGACGTTCTATCCCCTGCGCCTCCAGCACCGAACGCTCGTAGGCCGCCCATGCTTCGGCCGTGTCTCTCGCTACCACCTGCGCATGGCACATCCTCGGCATGAGCAAGACTGCTGCGCCGACGATCCAAGACATCTTCGTCATGAGAACCTCTCTTACCCCTTGCCCTCGATCTGCTGGGCGGCTCGTCGCTGCTGGGCTTCTTGCAAGAGCCGTTTGACCTCGCCCGCCAGATAAAACGAACCCGTCACCAGCACCAGGTCGTCCTTGCCCACCGCGCGAACCGCTGTGTTCACCGCGTCTTTGACATTCGGGATCACCTGAGCCATCCGCGAACCAACACCCGCAAGCCCTGCGAGCCGACGCGCCAGATCCTCAGCGTCCGCAGCCCGAGGATTGTCACTCGACCGCGTCAAGATAAGTTTGTCCGCACCAATCGCAGCTCGCCTGAGCATCTCATCAATGTGCTTGTCCGCAGCACACCCGAACACCACCACCATCGAATCAAAACGGATATGCGCACCGACCGCCTTGATCGTCGCCTCGACACTCTCGGGCGTGTGCGCACCATCAATCAAGATCCTCGGCTCCTCCCAGATCATCTCAAGACGGCCCGAACTTGAGGTGTGCTCGAGACCCAACGCCACCTGACGCTCGGGTGTTTCTAAGCCGTGCGCGCGCAGCTCGTCGAGAATCGCAAGCGCCAGGCCGCAGTTGAGCGACTGGTGCGCACCCTTGAGCGGCACGGGCAGATGCTCGAACGAAGAACGCTTGCTCGAAAAACATACCCTCGCATGAGGCCCAAGTTCGGGCGTTGCTTCAAAGCGTGAGCTGTAATCCATGTCGCGCCCGAGCACTCGAAGCTCTGCACCCACCCGCTGGGCGACGCCCTCGAACGTCTCGATCACCGCCGCGTCCTGCTTGAACGTCAACACCACCACGCCCGGCTTGATGATCCCCGCCTTCTCCGCAGCGATCTTCTCGATCGTGTCCCCAAGAATCTCCTCGTGTTCGAGCTGGATCGCACCGATCGCAGCGACCGTCGGCTGGACCACATTGGTCGCATCAAGCCGACCGCCGAGCCCCACCTCAAAGACCGCAACATCCACCGCACGCTCAGCGAAGTAACGCATCGCGACCGCTGTAAGCATCTCGAAGTACGTCACCGCACCGAACTCACCCTCGATGCTGCTCGCAGCCGAAGCAACATGACCCAGCGTGCTTACAAAGTCTTGCTCAGTGATCCATTCATCACCGATCCTGATCCGTTCGCGAACGTCGATCAGATGCGGGCTCGTGTACACCCCCACCGTGTAGCCGCAACCCTTGGGACCAAGACACGCAGCGAGCATCTCGACGATCGAGCCCTTGCCCTTGCTCCCCGCGACGTGCACGATCCATCGCGGCGCCTCGTGCGGCTTGCCCATCGCTGCGAGCACCGCGTGCATCCGATCAAGCTTGAACGAATCGGGCTTGACCTTGCTCGGCCGCACCCGCTCGATGTTGACACGACTATCGAGAAACTTGAGCGCCGATTGATAACTTACAAACCGTCTGGGTCGCAGAGGCTTGAGAACCTCGGCTTGGGGAGCGCCCAAAGCCACACTCTCTTCAATGGATGGGATGGTCACGTTCTCATCTGTCGTCGGCTGCGCCATACGCCAGTCTAGTGCATCCCCCCGCCAACTCCTACCGCTTCTCTGCCTCACGCCCGGATCTTCTCACCGATGACACGCCTCAACCATCAGCCGCTTCATCTCCGCGACCGCTGCCCGCATCCCAGAAAACACCGCCCGGCTCACAATCGAATGCCCGATGTGAAGCTCCTCAATACCCACCAACGCTGCAATCGGTGCCACGTTGTGATAGTTGAGCCCGTGGCCAGCATTGAACCGCATCCCCCCAGAACAGATCAGATCACCTGCCCGCCGAACCCGTGCGAGAGCCTCTGCAAGCTCATCGCGCCGCTCGTCGCCGCCTGTCAACTGCCATGCGCGGGCATAGTCACCCGTATGAACCTCGCAGATATCGAAGCCGCAGCTCAGAGCCGCCTCAACCTGTTCGGCCAACGGATCAATAAAAGCCGAAACCAGCATCCCCTCGCCGCGAAGCTCACCAACCACCTCTGCAAGCCGACCCCCCTGCCCAGCCACATCCAGCCCGCCCTCGGTCGTCACCTCACTGCGGCCCTCGGGCACCAGCATCACCGTGTCCGGGCGGATCTTCCGAGCAATCGCCACCATCTCGTCCGTCGCTGCCATCTCCAGATTGAGCTTGACCGCCACCATCTCTCGCAGCCGCCGAACGTCCCGATCACCGATATGCCGACGATCTTCACGCAGATGCACCGTGATGCCGTCCGCCCCGCCTAGCTCGGCCTCGTGGGCTGCCCGAACAGGATCGGGCTCGCAAAAAGCGTCCTGTTGGTCCCGATAACGGGCCTGACGGATCGTCGCAACGTGATCGATATTGACTCCAAGACGGATCATGGTTCCTCAGCGTAGCCGGGAGCTGCATCGAGAAAAACCTCATCAAATCTAAATAATCATGAAATCGTGTTACAATAAACTCAAATACTTGAGTATCGTTGATCTGTATTTACGGTTTATTGAACACATGACACACTCCACATTTTCAACAAATCCAACCGATCACGTCCTGCTCCGCCTGCCAAGGGAGGATCTGGATCTCATCACCCAACTCGTGCTCGAGAGCGGCTCCCTCAAAGGGCTCGCCAAAAACTACTCGGTGAGCTACCCGACCATCCGCAATCGGCTCAACCGGGTCATCGCCCGCTTGCGAGACGTGGTCGATGGCAGGCCACCCGATCCGCTCAACGACCTCCTCGCAAACCTCGTCGAACGCGGCGAACTCGCGGGCCACCAGGCGCGGCGGATCATCGAAACCGCACGGACATCAACGAATACCCACCCGCATCCCAACACCCCACCCCACCCCCCACACTCACAGGAGAACAGCTGATGCTTATTCAATCAACTGCTTGGTTTGATCCCAACACCGCTGGCGTCATCGGTGGCGTCATGGGCGGAGTCTTCGGCGCCGGCTTCGGCGGCATCGGCGGCCCCCTCGCGGGCACACTGGTCCCCAAAGGCAAAGCCAAAGTGCTTGTCGTCGGTGTATTCGTTTTGGCCACCGTCATCGGCGTGCTGCTGCTCATCACCGGGCTCGTCGCCCTGCTCATGGGGCAGCCCATCCACGTCTGGGGAATCTTCGTTCTCACCGGCGTCATCCTCGCAGTCGTCATGGGAGCTCTGATACCCGTGATTCTCAAGGGCTACGCCATGGCCGAGCAACGCAAGCTCGACGCCGAAGAACTCCGGCGAGCCTGATCCTTTCTGTTTTCGCCGCAGCCAGTTCACACCGCTGCGTGTTGGGGAGCTTCGCCCGTGAGCACCCGCCATACGTCGCGGACCACCCAGCTCATCGCCAGTTTCGCTGCCCGGGTGCCGCCCGCGATGTGCGGCGTAAGAGTCGCGTTGGCAAGCCCAAGCAAAGGTGAATCCGCCAACACCGGCTCGGGGCCGTGAACGTCCAGCATCGCGCGCGCGCCAACGTGCGATCTCAAAAACTCGGCGCACGCATCAGCATCGACAACCATCCCCCGGCTCGAGTTCACCAGCACCACGTCCCCACGCATCTGCCCAAACCACGCCGCGTCGATCAATCCCCGATTGCTCGATCGACCATCTACATGCACCGTGATCGCGCCTGCGCGTTCGAGCAGTTTATCTCGGCTCACACCCGCTGCCCCGAACCGACGCTCCTCGGAAATCTCGACGAGGTCGTAGTAGATGACCTGCATGTCCAGTGCCTGGGCAGCCCGAGCGACCTGCTGGCCAATTCGGCCAAGCCCGACGATCCCGAGCGTTATGTCAGCGAGCTGGCGCGGCGCTTCGAGCCTGCTACGCAGTGCTTTCCAGTCTTTGAGTGAAAGCTCGCCTGTAACTCTTTCGCGAAGGCGAGTCGCATCGAGCAGCGAAGCAAATACAAACTCGACCACCGCTCGCGTATTCGCGCCGGGCGTCGAAACCACCCGCACCCCTCGCTGGTGGCACGCCTCAAGATCGATGTTGTCGAGCCCGACGCCTGCGCGCGCAACGACTCGAAGCTTGGGCATCGAATCGAGCAACGCTGCGTCTACCTGTGTATAGGTGCGCACAATCAGAGCCGATGCGCGCGGCAACAGCTCGATCAGCGCCGGGTCGTCATGCGCACAACGCACCACCTCGCACCGCTGGGCGAGCCAATCAGCAGGTTCGGCATCGAGTTCTTCGGTGATGATCGCCAGTTGGGCAGACATGCCACAGGAGGGAGTGCTCATGCCACCAGTGTTGCATACCACAGAGATCCGTGTCGGGCGAGCCTTCTCTACTCGTCCAAGCCGTCCGCGGGCACCAGCACCGAGGTCATCGAGCCTGCGCACGACGCGATCAGCGGATCGGCACCGAAGCTATGAATCTGTTGCTGCTTGAGCTCGGCGAGTTCGCGGTGCGTGGTCATGCACACCGCCCGGCCCCGCTTATCAACCGTCTTAGCCAGCTCGACCCCATCGCGGAGCCCCTTGCGGAACACCTTGGTCGCCAGAGCAATGACGTAGTCATACGAATGATCGTCGTCATCGACCAGCATCACATGCCACATCTGGGGGGCTTTGGGTTTGGGCTTAGCCGCGAGAGGCTTGAACTCGATCACGCCAACCGCTGCCGGCCCGTCTGATTCGAAATCTCTGGTGCTCATGGGCTGAGCCTACCACGCCCCGGCCACAAAGAGAACCCTTGTTCCTGTGGTTCATGCCGGTTCATGCCGGTTCATGCCTGTTCAGGCCTGTTCAGGCCCGCCTGAGCCCAGAGCCGGGGTGTCCTGATGCCCAAACGCCGATTCGGCCACGTCGATCGCACGACCCAGAGCTGCCGCCTTGTTGACCGTTTCTGCGTATTCAGCGTCCGCCTGCGAATCGAGCACGATCCCGCCCGCAGCCTGCACATGATACGTCCATCCCCCCTCACACCCATCGGCATCACGCCAGCGTGCAGCTGTCGGCACCACAATGGTCCGCAGCGCCAGCGCGATATCCATATTGCCTTCGAGATCGACGTACCCCATCCCGCCGCCATAAGGCCCTCGGCGGACAGGTTCGAGCTCGTCAATGATCTGCATAGCCCGGATTTTGGGAGCCCCGCTGATCGTGCCCACGGGCAGGGCTGCCCGCAGCGCATCCCATGCGTCGAGTCCATCGCGGAGTTCGCCCGTGACCGTCGAGCTGAGATGCATGACGTGGCTGTAGCGTTCGATCTCCATGATCTTCTTGAGTTTGACGCTCGCGGGTCGCGCGACGACCCCGACGTCGTTGCGACCTAGATCCACCAGCATGGTGTGTTCGGCGCGTTCCTTCTCATCGGCGAGCAACTCGGCAGCCATCGCCGCGTCCTGCTCGGGCGTCGCTCCGCGCTTGCGGGTGCCCGCTAAAGGCCGATTGGTGACGATGCGTGTCCCATCAGAATCCTTGCTCACCCGGCACAGAATCTCCGGGCTCGAAGCCACCATGATGCAGCCTCGCGTCTGCAGATAGACCATGTACGGGCTGGGGTTGACGCTCCGCAGCGCACGGTACACATCAAACGGATCGGCCTGCGAAACCCGCTCGAAACGTTGGCCCAGCACGACCTGGAACACATCGCCCGCACGGATGTATTCTTGTGCGCGCGCCACCATCGCAGCGTGCTCCTTGCGGGTCATGTTCGACGCCATCGCAACGGGCGGCTCATCGGGTCTCATCCTGCCCGCGGGGAGCACCTTGACCGCGCTCTCGATGCGAGACGCCCGAGTCTCGGTGGCTTCACAGGCCCGTTCATATGCCTCCATCGGGTCATCGCCCGGAGCGATCATCGCGAGTTGCACGACATCGACCACGCTTGATACATGATCGAAAGCCGTCACGCCGTCGTAGAGCCCGAACTGCATCTCGGGCAGGTCGCGGTCATCGGGCGGGGCCGAATCTCGATGCAGCCGACCGGGCTCGGCGTACCGCACCGTGTCGTAGCCCGCGTACCCGAACCAGCCGCCGAGGGCGCAGCCCGGGAGCTTGGTGCCGTGGCGATCGGCGTGCGCACGACAGAGCACGATCCCCCCTCCCCTTTCCCCGGCCCGCTCGCGGAGCACCTCCAACGGATCGGCGTGCTGGCTCTTGGTTTCTTTGCCGTCCGCATGGTGGTCGAGCTCGATCACTTCGCTGCCCGTCGCCGAGATCTCGATCGCGGGGCTCGCCCCCATCAGGGAATACCGCCCGACGCTTTCGCCGTTCTCGACCGACTCGAACAAGAACGAGGGGGCCTCGCGCGGATCATCCGCCACCGTTCGGCGGTACGCCACCGCCGGGGTGAGCTGATCGGCCAACAACCGCACTGCGACCGGGATCGCGAGCGTGGCCTGCGGGTGATCGTTTCGAGCCTGAGCCGCTGCGAGTCTGAATCCATCTGGAGAAATCGACGCCATAGGGCGATGGTATGAAGGTCAGAGCGGTCCGTGCCGATACGCTGGTGTGATGCTTGAACTCCCTCAACGATGGATCGCGTGCCTGCTCGTGGCTCTAGGTCCCGTCGCAGCGCTCGCTCAAGAACAAGTCAACGTGCCCGCACAGATCATGCTCGGGCGTCGGGGCGAACAGCCCCGATCGGGCATCCCCGTGCTGCCCACGCTGGTGATCGTGGAAACATCCGTGGCCTACGCCCAAGCAGTGGGCTCGTGGAACACCGATCGCCGCTTCCCGGTGCTGATCGACGACGGCTCGGTCTGGGCAACCCAGGCCATCAGCAGGTTCGCCCACGCTTTCCATCCCGATCGCATCGTGCGGTGGACGCCCGACGATCTCGATCCGTTCCCGCCGTTGGGACCCGAACGCCAACGCATGTTCGCCACGCTCCAGGCCCGCGCCTGGGCCGCTCCCGAGGACAACCCCGACTACCTCATGGCCGCGTGGAATCAGGGCGGATGGATGCCCCCGGCGGTGGTCATCGCCGACGACGCAGATTCGGCGTGGACCGCTGCGCTCGCCCTTGGCATCGGACGCGCCCTGCCCATCGTGTGGGTTGACAGCCTGACGACGCCGATCGACCACGAGACCAATCGTGCGCACGCGACCATGCTCTCGGATGCCGCTTCGAGTTGGGCGACTTCTGTAGGCGTGCCGTGGGACATCATCGGCGACGCGATCGACGCGATCACGATCTGTCTGAACGATCCCGCGCGGGTCAAGATTGCTGAAGACGACACCCGGGCGCTCACCGATCTGGTCGGTCGCCACGCGGACGATCGCAGGTGGGCGTGGGCTGCTCAGATCTTCGGCAACGAATCCCGCAGCGCGTATATGGCGATGTGCTCGCTGTTCATCCAGCCACGCTCGGCGTGGATCTTTGATGCCTACAGCTCTGACGAACCCTGGAACCAGTGGGACGGATCGAAGGCGGCCCAGATCATCCGCAAGACCACCCTGAGCGGCTCGCCCATGTTCCCCGACGTCAAGCTCCACGACGAACCCACCCAAGGGCTCCCCGCGTGGCAGCTCTCGGCACGCACCGGCATCGGAGGCTCCAAAGGCGGGCTTGCCCTTATCAACACCTCGGGCAACTCCGACTTCTTTACGCTCACGCCCGGCAGGGGTCGCCCCGGCGACGTGCCCCCGATGCTCAGCCCGACGCTCGTGCATTTCGTGCATTCATGGTCGGCGCTGTTCCCGTCCAAACGCGAGACGCTCGCGGGCCGATGGATCGAGCGAGGCGCGTTTGCTTATGTTGGTGCCATTCAGGAACCCGGGCTCACGGGGTTTGTTCCCACGCCGGTCTTTACCGCACGGATGCTCAACACCGCTCCGCTCGCAGCCGCTGCCCGCACCGTCTCGACCGATCCGGGCCGCATCGCGATCTTTGGCGACGCGATGTATTCCATCGGCCCCGACATCAAACGAGTCCCCGACGCGGTGCTCCCGCTGAGCCCGGTGGTTGATCTGGCCGACGTGCTCAAGAAGGCCGCCGCCGAACGCGACTGGGTGACACTGTTTAAGACCCTCGAACTGCGTGGCGAATACTCGCGGATCGCCAAGCTCGCTCAGGCCATGCTCCGTGATCGTCCCCAGGAAATCACCCCGAGCATTGCGCGTGCCGCGCTGTTTTCGGTGAGCACGCACAGCGAACCCCCGGTGGTCTTTGACCTGTACCGCAAGCTGGCGCCCAAGGACGCCCGCTCGGGCTGGGCACAAGATCTGCTCTGGAGCTCGGCCCGCAGAGGAGTGCCCGCGCGAGGCGTCGCACTGATGACCGCCAACGTCCGCACGGATCAAGAAGACTCCGACCGTGCCGATCTTGTCAAGCTCACCGGCCGGCGCTGATCGCAATCTTTCGCGTAGGTGCGTGCATAGAACGCACCGTGAGATGATCGCTCCAAAGCTCTACCCGGGTCCAGCCGTCGGTCGCGGTGGTCCGCCATGCGTTTACCTGCGAGCGATTACCCCAACGCGGATCGTTCACACGCGACGGCCCGGTGGATTGCAGAACGACCTTGGGCTCAACGCGGGCGAGGAATCGCACGGAGTGCTCGTGAGCGCTGCCGTGATGGGGGAGTTCGAGCACGTCGGCACGCACATCAACCGCAGCGAGAGCTTCCATCGCAGCCTCCTGAATATCACCCGTGAGCAGCGCTGATGTACCCGAGGGTGTGCGGAGCATGGCCACGATGGATTCGTCATTGACCGAAACCAACCTGCCTGCACCGATCGCCGACAACACCTCGATCGAACACCGCCCAAGCTCCAGCGTGTCACCCTCAGTGAGAATCTCGACTGCGATCCCGCGCGCGTCGAGTTCGTCAAACAGCATCGCGACCGCTGGCTGATCGCGGCGCGTCATAAACGCCTCGCTCACCAGCACACGCTCGATGCCCAAGGGCTCAGCCAGATCGGGCAGAGCGCTGAAGTGATCGAAGTTCGCGTGCGTGATGATCGCGGTGCGCACGCGACCGATCCCGGCTGCCCGCATCGCACGGGGCAGCTCCCACACGCCAAGATCTGGCCGCGTCGAGCCCGCGTCCCACAGCAGCGCTTCGCCCCTGCTTCGGATCACGATACATGTTCCGTCGCCGACCGCAAACGTGTCGATGCTCGCCTCTGGCCCATAGAACCTCGGCCCGCTCCATATGACCACCAACGCAACCACCCATACCCCGCTTGCCAGTTGCAGCAAACGCCGATGCCGTTGCGCCCCGCCAAACCATCCCAGCACCAAAATGCAGCCACACCAGCCGAGCCACGCCGGTGTCGGAGGCACGCGCACATACGTCCACCTCCAACTATCAATCACCATCACATATGCCGCAGCGGGCGATGCCACCGCTTCGAGCACGCCCGACGCCTGCACGCCGAGCCCCATCGCGGCGAGAAACGACACACATACACCCGCCACCAGCACCATCGCCACCGTCGGGAGCAATACCACCGTGCTCAAGACCGCAAGCGGGCTGAGCCAACCAAAGCGTGCTGCGACGATCGGAGCGCCCACCGCCCAGCACACCACTCCCGCTGAGAAGGGACGACGGATCAACCCCCACCACCAGCCGCGATCAAAGACGTCGGGAGGTACGGGGGATGCATCGAGCTTGCGACGAGCAAACGCTGCGTCGACCCGTCCGCCGAGCCAGATGAGCGACCCGGTCATCAGGAAGCTGAACTGGAAGCCTGTCTCAAAGAGCCACGACGGTTTCCATGCGAGCATCGCTACGCCCACCCAGGCGATCACACCTAGCCCGTGATACCGCCTGCCCGAGATTTCGGCCGCCAACAGCCCGAGCACCATGAGCCCCGAACGCACGATCGGGGGCTTCGCCGGAACAAGCACCAGATATCCCACCACCACCAACGCGACGGCCAGGGGCTCGATGACGCTGCCCCATCTCGTTCCCACTCGCCCGCCGATGAGAGACCGCGAGACGAACAGCACCACCGCGCATACCAGCACCAGATGAAACCCGCTGATCGCGAGCAAGTGTGCCACGCCCTGTCGCGCGAATGCTGCGCGAACGTCCGACGCCCCCTGCTCGCGCTCGCCCAAAACCAACGCCGCGACCACCGCGCGCGGGGCCGAGGGCTCCGAGCTCTCGCCAAGCACCGCAACCCTCGCACGCGCTCGAACCGAACGCACCCAGCTCATGGTTCGCGTGCGCACCGAGGCGAACCAGCCCGCGGGCTGCACCGGCGCAACAACCCGCAGCTCGCCGATCGAGAGTGTCCCCGATCGGCCCGATTCACCCGCCCTGAGCTGTACTTCAAAGCCACCCGGATTCAGCGGCGGGCGGACCGGCGAAAACAACCCCATCAGCTCGACCGTCTGCCCGGGCTCAAAACCAACAGGCTCCTCCTCGCCCGCAAACACCCGCAGCGAGCCACTCGCAGCCTCCCACCCCCCCTCGCTCCCCCCGCTCCCCGCAGCATGAACCGCTTTCGTCTCAACGGTGAACGACCACGATTCAGGCAACCAACGCGCCGCCTCTGCGAGCGCTCCCGCTGCTGGCCTGCTCAGAACGGGCCCCTCGGTGACCACCGCACGGATCTCGATCGGGAACCGATCGCCAGAGGCTGTTTGCGAACTCAGCCGCACAACAAGCGAGTCACCCGGTGGCTCGAACCACCGAAAGCTCGCCCAGCCCGATCCCAACAACACACACGCAACCAACAGCATCACGCCCAGCCAGCGGTCCCGAGCGACCAACGCACCCGCGATGCACACCCCCGCACCGCCACTCCAGACGCCCGCAGGAATCACCACCCCAGCGCCAAAGAGCCATCGCACCAGAGCGATGCCCAGCGCCCACGCTCCCAGCGCAGCGAGCGCCCGGCGAGCCCCCACAGGCACGCGCGAACCTAGCACCGGATCATCACCAAGCAACAACACGCTCTTAGCGTCTCACCCACGAGCCCCGAATGCAAGCACGCGGGCATTGGCCACATCTGAAATGTACGAGCAAAAACAAAACGCCCGGCACGTGCCGGACGCTTCGGGTGTGTCATGTGGATCAGGCTCGCCCATCAACCCACACTCGGGCGATGCAACAACACCTGCGATTGATGCACATCATGTGCGCATCAATCCTGTACCAACCAGCCCGTACCAGCCTGTTATGGATCCCCCGAGGCTCTCTCTCGAGAGCCAAAGAACCCGTCCCCTTTGCTGCCTACATCCTGCTTACATCCGGCCTACTTGCCGCTGACGATCAGGTCATCAAACCCGCTGATCAGGTCTTCAGAAGTATCCACCGGCATATCCGAGTCGGTCTGCAATCGGGTTCCGTCGGCTTTGAAGAAGTTCCATTTGTACGCGAGCTCGCCCATGGGAAGCCGCTTGCCGCCGCGATCCTCGCTGGACAGATACACGTTGTCGGGACCGGGGCTGTGCAGGATGAAAGAGCCGCGCGACGAGCCGGGCAAGACGTTCATCTCTGTGAAGGCTGCGGGCGAGGGCGAACCGGGATCGCCCGTCAGAGCCGCGAGCCCTGGGGCAAGTGCTTCCGTGCCCACAGTAGAGCTCAGCAGGCTCAGCGCCCTCTGCCTGCCCGCGTTCTTGCCGAGGAACTCGGCATCGAGGAACGCCGAGTTGGAGTTCCAGTAGAAGCGTGAGCGTTGGCTCGACTTGACCGCTGCGACATCAACGATATCGGTCGGCGTCGAGGGGGCTCCCTCGTCTTCAACCCACAGCAGGATCGGATTGCCGAACGCATCGACCAGGTCCGGCAACCGCTTATCAATAGCAGTCCCATTTAGTCCACCCTGCGTATCGCCTTCTTGTGCAACCATGTTGTCGCCCGACGGGTCGAAGTAGATCCCGTCGCCGGTGCCGAGGAGGTCGAGCCCGATGTCGATGCCCTTGCCGTCATCTGCGGGATCAAGATTGATCAGGTCGATGCCTCGGCCGATCGCATTGGGTGACGTCAGATCGAGCATCGCGTTCTCGAGCGCCGTCAGCCCGAACATCTCGTTATTCGTATCGCCCAGCTCGACCTGCGTGAACGGCCCGGGCATCTCGCCGTTGTGGTCGTTGCGATACGACCCGATCGAGGTCGAGAGCTGCGTCATGAGCGACTTGGACGCGGTGGACCGAGCGATCCGGCGTGCCCCGCCCAGAGCCGGGATGATGATCGAGATAATGAGAATGATGATCGCGATCACCACCAACAACTCGATGAGCGTAAAGCCCCGGCTGGTGTTCGCGTGTGTCTGATTCCTGTTCATGGCTGCTACTCCTGCAGGCGTTTTCTCGCCTGCTGCGTGTCCCGAAACCGTTTCAATCAACCAGCCTGCATTCGTGGTACGAGCCCACCCCATCGGCTTGCTGTTGGCTGCGAATCGGTTCCGAACCCCCCGCAATAAAGACCCCCAGTTGACCCAACCGCCCATCGGGACGCCCGATCGGCATGCTCAATGTTCCCTGCGCTGATGCCCCATCGCCCGATTTCGAGCCGTACAAACCCCGCTTATCCCCCTTTGCCGCACAGACCCGTCAGAGACTGTTCGGAAAAGGCTGCTCGGGAGTTGCCACCATCTCACAGGGAGAACGCTGATACAACACTGATTATAGAATAGCCGATTCCCCGCCTCGATGAACCAGACAAATACCAACAACCATGCATTGCCGACTTGCCTAGCTCTGTTCGATCCGGTTTGCCCTCACCGGATCACCCTGCCATACTCGCAGTAAGCCATGCCCACCATCCACGCCAGCCTTGGATCCATGACCGCCGACGAACGCGCCGAAGCTCTGCGCCAGACCGCCAAAAGCCTGCGCAACGGCCAACTGGCCATCATCCCGACCGACACCGTCTATGGCATCGCCGCAGCAGCCACCAGCCCCGAGGCCCTCGCTCGGCTCGCCCAGATCGCTCCCAACCCCGGCGGCATCGAAGGTGAACCCCTCACCTGGCATGCCCCGAGTGTCACACACGTCCTCGAAGCCCTGCCGCTGAATGCCCCGGTCCATCGTCGATTGGTCGAGGTGCTCTTGCCCGGTGCGGTGCGATTCCTGCTTGAGGTCGACGCGGACGACGACACCGCGAATCGGCTCGGCGCTCTGCCCGGAGCCATCGTTGGTCCTGCTGCGACGGGCGACGGCCAAATCATCGGCTTCCGCGTCCCCGCTCACAGCGTGGCCCTCGACGTGCTCAACATGGCGGGCGTGCCCGTCGTCGCCAAACGTCTCGCAGCCGCCGGATGGCAACCCGACCGCGACCCGCTCGCTGCCCTCGAACCCGCGAGCACCGCAGGCATCGAGCACATCCTCGATGATGGCCCGGTGATGGGATTGCCCACGACACTCGTTCGGCTGCTGCGCACCGGCGGCTACCGAGTCGAACACGTCGGAGCGGTCGATTCCAAACACATCGAACGCCTGCTGAGCCTGCGGGTGCTGTTCGTGTGTACGGGCAACACCTGCCGAAGCCCGATGGCTGAAGCGATCGCCCGCGACCTGCTCGAACGCGCCCAGCCCGGTTCGATCGCTGGCGGCGTGCCGGTGACGGTCTCGTCCGCCGGGGCGTCTACCGGTGACGGGCTCGCAGCCTCCGCCGAAATCAGACCCGCACTGAGCGCCCTCGCCATCGGCACCTTCGAGCACCGATCTCGTGGAATCACCCGTGAGATGATCGAGGATTCAACGCATATCTTTGTCATGGGACAACATCACGCGGCTGCGGTGCTCTCGCTCGATCCAACCGCGAGCGACCGCGTGCAGCTCCTTGATCCCGAGGGTGCCGATGTGCCCGATCCGGTGGGCCTGTCGCAACAGGTCTACGACTCGACCGCTGTTCGGCTGCGCGACCTGATCGCCCATCGCCTTGTGGAGCTTTGCCCGTGAAGATTGCTATCGGCGCCGATCACCGTGGATATGAGATCGGGCATCGCCTGGTCGAACGGCTGTGCTCACTAGGCCACGACGCCTCGCTCGTGCCCGGGGTTAGCGCTGAGCCTTGCGACTACCCGATCCCCGCTTCGCGCGTCGCCCATGCGGTTGCAGACCAACAAGCCGAGCGCGGCATTCTGATCTGTGGCACGGGCATCGGCGTCTCCATCGCAGCCAACAAAATCGCGGGTGCGCGCGCAGCACTGGTCTCTGACGAACTCAGCGCTCAGCTTTCACGCACACACAACGACGCGAACGTGCTGTGCTTGTCGGGTGATTTGTTGAGTGAGCCGGTGATTGATCGGATCGTCGAGGTGTTTTTGGGCACCGAGTTTGAGGGCGGCCGACACGAGCGACGCCAACGACAGATCAAGGCCATCGAAACCGGCAACGACCCCGATCTGGTGGAGTAGCGGTGGCGATCAAACACAACGAATCTACTCCCCCATCGGCAGCACAACGCTCACGCTCGGCGTCGAAACGATCACCAGGCCATCGAGCAACGTCGAAACCGCGGGCGGCTCGGGCAGATTGAGCCGCTTGCCATCGAGCAGCTTGCCCGTGGTCGTATCAATCAATCGAATCCGGTACACGAGCGAGCCCGACGCTGAACGAATCGGATCACGCTCGATCAGCAGCGCCACCCCGTCGCCCGCTGCGGGCGTGAGCAGCGTCGCCAACCCCACAAGCCCATCGCTCGCGATCAATCGCCCATCGGTGTCGTAGATCCGCACGCCTTGATCGCTCACGACCACGACGCGGTCACGATCGAGCCACGCCTGGAGCCCGACCATCTCACGACGGCTGGCGCGTCTCTTGAGCGGCCCCGCGAACTGCCCCGTCGCCGCATCGCCCAAGAGCAGATCGCCGCCCGGAGCCACCACCAGCACACGGTCCCCGAGCACCCATGCCCCGTGCGTTTCGCTCAGCACCGGCTCGCGCGCAGCCCACGCGGGAAGGCCCGTGCGCGTATGTACCGCGAGCACACCCGTATCAACCCCTACGAGGATCAGCCCGCGATCAGTCATCTTCGCCCAGCGGTAAGGCTGGCCGAGTTCACTGCTCTGGTGGATGCGCTCGCCGCTGCGGGTATCGAGCACGAGCATGCGTGACTCGGTGCGTCTTCGTCCGACTGCTTTATCGCCCACGACCACGACCTGGCCGTCGGCAGCACTCAGATCTACCACGCGGTCCATCGGCAGTTCCGCTTGCCACAGCGAACGACCATCATCAAGCGAGATCGCCATCGAGAACCCGTTGCGGGCTGCGAGCACGAGGCTCTGGGTGTCCATCGCGAGCAGCAGGTCGTCGGGTTGTCGCCAGCCGTCGAGCGCGGTCTGTACGCCTCCGCCTCGTCGCCGAGGATGATCGGGCATTCTCAGGAGCTTGTTGATCGGCCCGACCCGCCACTGGCTCTGCCCGCTGAGAGCGTCGATGAGTTCGACGTATCGGCCTTGCTCGACTTCGGTATATACGAGCACCCGCTGTTCATCGACGTGCATCACAAACGGAGTGGTGTCGAACGGGCGTTCCCACCGTCTTTCGAGCGTGGCGCCGTCGGGTCCCGGGCGCGCCTCGAACACTCCCAGCACTCCTCGGCGATCGTCGATCATCGTGACCATCCGGTCGGGCCGTGTTTCGATCGCGCCGATCATGGGCAGCGCAAGCCGCCAGCCCTCGAGCACCTGTGGCGTGGTGCCGATCGTCGAGCCCACGACCGGCAGTCGTCCGCGTTGGCCGAGTTGTTCGCCCACGTTGTCGAGCAGTGCCGCCGCGTTGATCGGTTTGCCGTCAAGAGTCAAGACCCACGCGGGATGTTCGCTCGCGGTGTCGAGCATCCGCCGGGCAGCGGCGAGACGACCCGCTTCGACCAGCCGAGAAACTACGCGCCCGTACAACTCGCCCGCGATCTCTGGCTCGACAGGATCAGCGAGCTGGGCACGAAACGCGACCACCTGTGCGCCCGCTTCGAGCGACGTAAGCTCCTTGGCCTTCTCGCCCGCCTCCGCTCGCAGCTCGGCGTCGCGGAGCCAGGCGCTCGCGGCGGCCCGAGCGACCGGGTAGCGTTGGGCGACGCCTGCTGGATCAGCCCGACCATCAGCGGACGCCAGCTCTCGCTGTGCGCGCGCTTCGTATTCCTGATACGACCCGGTCCCGAATTTCATCAGCACTTCTCGCAAGCGGCGCGCCGCCTCACGGTCCGCACCGATCGTCAGCGCCCGGCTCGACCACACCGAACCCGACAACTCGGGATCGAGCACGATGCTCTGGTACGCCTTGACCGCGCGGGCCGCCTGCTCGCGGGCCTGAGCAAGCCGCCCCGTAAGCATCAGCACACCCACCCGTTGCTGCGTGCTCGTCGCGATTCGTTCCAGACGTTCGAGCAACGCTTCGGGCAACTCGAACCCGTCAAACGCGAGCTCGCGATGTGTTCTCGCAGCCGGGCTGTCGTAAACCCAGTGGCTCCCGCCGATCTCGAGCATGCTCAGCACGGTGTCATACGCCCGCACCCGCAACGGATGGTCCGCCTGTTGCCCGACAATGTTCAGTGCGTGATCGAGCGAGCCGATGACCGCTTCGTTTCGGCCCGATCGGAACGCGAGTTCCGCAAGTGTGAGCGCGGGATCTGGATTGAGCGGGTCGGCCTCGATGCGTGCCTGCAGCACGTCCCGCGCCACGTCCCACACCAAAAAGCTTCGCAGCTCGCGGTCATTCGCAACGAGCAACTGGCTCTCGAGCGCGACCACGTTGCCCGCGCCTTCGAGCTCGATGCGTTCGCGCCGCCGGGGCTGGGCGGGATCGATCACGATCATCGCGTCGGTAATCGGAGCAAGCAGCCTGCCATTGATGGCGAACGGGCGCCCGGTCAACCCTTGATCGTCCAACAGCCCGGTGAGCCTCGGAGCCGACGCCTCGGCTCGCTGGGGATCGGACTCGATCAACCCGATCGAAGCATGGCTCACCACCGCGAGCGTGTCCGCATCCACCCGCACCAAACATTGCGGCGTGTCGTTGAGCTTGGGCGCACCCATCGAACCCACCAGCCCGCCCGTCAACTGATCGATCCACAACACACGCCTGCGATCGCTGTTGAGCACCACGATCGAGCCGTCCTGCACGATCGGTCGCTGCACGCCCCATGTCATGACCCGTGCGCCGCTGCGCCTGGGCGGAGCGGTATCGAGCCGAAGCCAACGAGTCCGCCCGGTTCCCGCTTCGACGGCTGCCACCGCGCCGATGCGATCGGCCATGTACACCACGCCATGATGCAGCAGCAACCAATCACCCGCCGCGATCTCCCGGCTAAAGCCCACCGAACCCGCACTGG
Organism: uncultured Phycisphaeraceae bacterium; assembly: GCA_964448185.1. Classification (GTDB taxonomy): domain Bacteria; phylum Planctomycetota; class Phycisphaerae; order Phycisphaerales; family UBA1924; genus OFTM382. The sequence goes on along the minus strand of CAYUVO010000002.1, from coordinate 35,455 downwards.
CAATCGAACGCACCCACTGCGCCTTGCCATCGGCGAGTGACACACTCACCAAGAAAACGCTCACCGCTCGACGCGACGGATCCGCTCGCCGCGCGATCACCACCGCCCGGTTTCCCTCGATCACCGGCTCGCCGCGAAAGATCGCGCCACGCAACCGATCATCAAGCTCACCCGGCAACACGGACCAAAGACGCCTGCCTGTTTCGATGTCGATCGCGTGGAGCCGAGGATCACCCCAGCGTTCGCCGTTGTCGCTCACCACCCCGGTGATGCCCAAGAGCAGACCCGGTGCGTACACCAGACTCGTCGGCTCGTTGATCCGCATCGACTGGACTTCGATGTCAAAGACCTGCGAAAGCTCGCTGACCCAGTGGGGACGCAGCGAATACCGATCAAACGCGGTCACCCGGTACCCGTCATTGAGATACACCCGGTCATCCACCGCAAGCGGGAACACCCACGCGGGCGGCACGATGTCCATCCCCGCGCTCCGCGCCGGATGAATCATCGCGCGCTCACCAAACGAGATGCTCCGCAAGGGCACTCCCGTAAGCGATTCCACCTCCAATGGCCCCGCTGGGAGCGACGGATCGAACGATCGTGTGCGCGCAGATGCGGGCCACTCGATGGGGACCGTCTCTGGTGCTTCTGCGTGTGACCACTCGGCGACCAGCTCGTTGAGCCCTGGCCGATCGAGATACTGATTGATCCTCGTGAGCACCGAGGCTGCTTGGGCAGCACGATCGCCGTGCATGTCGGGATGCTTGACAAGTTGCATCAACGTGAGCCGCGCGGTCTCGAACCGCGCACTGCGCAGATGTTCCTCCGACACTCGCAGCGCCGCTTCAAAGCCAGCACTCGTCATCAGCATCGTCCGCTCAACGTCCGCGTGATCGCCCGCTTCGAGCATCGCCAATGCCTCGGGGCCCCGGACTCGGCGGTACCGATCGAGCAACTCGCCACGCGACAACAACAGCTCGTGGACCCGCTGGCGCACGCTGATGAACACGCCCGGACGATCAGGACTCTCGAGCACCTGATCGGCATGCTGATCGAGCGTCTCGGCCAGCGTGCGGATGGCCTCGGGCCAGTTCTCAGCAGCGATCAATCCTGGCACGCTCGCCAGCCCGTCGCGGGCCAAGGGCGAAACATCCGGGAACACCGGGTTATCGGTATTCTGGGCCGACGCGATCGGCGCCGCTGCGAGCAGGAGCACCCCGACCACCATCCTCACTGTCAGCGTCCGAATGGATCTGGCCCACGCATCGCGGACCAGCTGCCGCCCTCTCGCTGGCACAACCCTCCCAGGCAACGCCAAGTTCTTGCCATCAAAGCAGTTCTGGCCAGTTCGCGGCACAGCGATCCCCGGAGTGTGTCGATTCTGGCATTCCATCATGGCTCTCACACACCTCCATGCGGTCTCTACCTGTTCGCCGCCCAGCTCTCGGGCTTGGGCGGGGACTTGGCTCTTGAGTACACGGTACCGCCCGATCCGCGTAACGGTGCTCTTGGGGGCTCTGGCCGTCATGAGCCTGTTCGATCTGCTGATGACGCTCACCTATCTGACCCAGGCTGGGATGATGGAATCAAACCCCATTGCCCGCGTGGTGATGGTGGGCGGCGGGGTTCCAGCAGTGATCGGGTGGAAGGTGCTCACCGTGATGCTGGCGGTGTTTTTGCTCTATAAGGCCCGCCGTCGGCTCTCGGGCGAGCTAGGAGTTCTGCTCTGCTGCACCGTCCTGGGCTGGTTGATGGTCCGCTGGCACACCTACACCGCCGAAGCACACTCCATGACCACGGTACTCAACGCCGACGAAACGATTCATGCCTTCGACTGGGTTTCGCTCGCGGATGAACCTGTCACAGGGCGTCCTACACGGGTGGACCGGGTGGTGCTACGCTCCGAGGCGTGGGACGAACCCTGAACATCGTGCTTGCCGGATGCCTGTTGGGCATGACCGCCCTTTCGGGCTGTGGCATGGGTCGAGCAGCCAAAGACTTCGGCGGCAATGTGCTGAGCGTCGGCGGCCTCTTCGGAGGCGAGAAGCCCGCGTTCGAGGTGTCGGCGGCCCGCCTCGTCGATCGCACCGATGAGGGGATCAGTCTCGAGTTTACCCTTTCGGGATTCAACTCGTCAGACAAACCGCTGCCGCTTCGCAACGTGGACTACACCTTGAGCGTCGACGGCAAGACCGTGTTCCACGGCTCGCGGGCCGCCGAACACACCCTGCCCGTGGGCGGCACACAAGACATCCTGCTTCCTGCGGTGGTGCCGTTGGATGCTTTGGGCTCGGGCTCACCCCGTTATGTGCTCAGCGGGTTGATCGAATACTCCAAGCCGGGCGAGTTGGCGGACGTGCTCTTTGACTCGAAGATCATGCGCCCCAAGATCGGCTTCCGCGATCAAGGCACGCTCGATCTTGGCGAACCATCTTCGACTGCGATGCGGTCGGACACGCCGTAGATCTGATTCGCCAGCATCCAATTATCCTCTTGACGTGCCTCGATCGCTTACGCCGGTTGCAGCGGGTCTTGATCGCGCTTCGAGACACGCACGTCTAATCCCGGTAACGAATCTTTCAACCGGCTCGCAAGGCGGGGCAGATAGCCTCGCTCGGTATTGGTATGACCCGCCAGGAGCACCCCGAGACCCGCGTGGAGGCACGCGATGATGTCGTGGTGTTTCATCTCGCCGGTGACCAGGATCTCGACGCCCTGCTCGCGCGCGCACCGCGCGAGCGATGCACCGCTCCCGGGCACAACGCCCAGCGTGCTCACTTCTACGTCCTCGTCGGGCAACGCGAGCTGGATGCGTGACTTGGGCAGGTGGTCGCGCAGCCGATCGGCGAGTGTCTTGGCCGTCGCGGGCTGATCGAGCACCAGCTTGCGCCCGGGTCCGACGCCGCGCACGGGGATCGCTGCCAGGTCGTAGACGTCGATCGCGGGTTCTTCGTAGGGGTGGAACTGCCGGAGCGCTTCGACCGCGAGGGCCACTGCGCGCGGGGCGCACGTCATCTCCAATCGCAGTTCATCGACCCGCTCGAACCGGCCCGTCTCGCCCACCGCGGGATTCGTCGAATCATCCCCGAAGAACGTGCCCTGGCCCGTGGTGCTGAATGAGCACGCGCGGTATGCGCCGATCACGCCCGCTCCGCACGACGCCATCGAATCACGCACACGGTCGAGAGCGTCAGCGGGAACGAACGTCACGATCTTGGAGGTCTGTCCCTGAGCGTGCGGGATCAACGCGCGGCAGTCGCCCGCAATCTCGCCTCCCCCTTCCTCTGCACCTCCCCCGCTGAGCCCTTCGCAGAGCCAATCGGTCACGCCGCCGGGTGCCGCGTCGAGCGCGGTGTGAGGCGAATAGATCGCAATGCCCGCCTCGATCGCACCAAACACGATCCGCTGGCGCGGCGTGCGGTCGGTAATCTGTCGCAACGGCTCAAAGATCGGCGGGTGATATGACACGATGGCGCGCGCACTCATCGCCACCGCTTCGGCGAGCACCGCCTCGGTGAGGTCGATCGTCAACAGAACCGGGCCATCAAGCTCGCTCTGGGGCGAGCCCACCTGGAGCCCGACCGCGTCCCAGGACTCGGCCAACGACGGAGGAGCGATCGCCTCGATCGCACGAACAATGTCTGCTACTTGCATGCTGTCATACTACGATCCCCGCTGTGACTCATCCTTGTGCCCACACACATGACGCCGTGGTTGTTCGAGCACCCGCCAAGCTGAATCTGGCGCTCGCCGTCGGATCGACACAAGCACCCGGCGGCCTGCACCCGATCGCGAGTTGGATGCACCCGATCTCTCTGTGCGGCTCGGTGAGGCTTCAAAGATCCCAATCGACCAGCTTTGTGCGTAGGTGGGCCGATGACGCACCGTGCCCGTCGCCTCTGGATTGGCCTCTCGAACGTGATCTGGTGGTCTGGGCTCATCGCGCGATCGAGCAGCTCGCGGGCAAGGAGCTGACCACCGCGATTGAAGTCACCAAGCGTGTCCCCGTTGGTGGCGGGCTCGGCGGGGGTTCGAGCGAAGCCGCTGCCACTCTCATGGGACTCAACGAGCTTCACGCGCTCGATCTCACCACCGATCAACTCGCTCAGGCTGCGAACCGATTGGGCAGCGATGTGGGGTTCTTCTTGTGCGAGCCATTGGACGATCTACGACCGGCCCTCGTCACAGGCATGGGTGACACATTCGAGCGGGTCCAACCCGCCCAAGCGGGCGTGGTGCTGGTGGTGCCGAGCTTTGGGTGCTCGACCACCGAGGTGTACCGAGTGTTTGATGGGATCCCACAATCGAGCTTTGACGCCGACCGGGTGCGGGCATTGGCTGGAAGTGATCCGCTCGAAGCGGAGCTGTTCAATGATCTGGCCGAAGCTGCCTGCCGAGTCCAGCCCGAGTTGGACGAGCTGATCGTTGCTGCCCAAGAGGCGAGCGGCCGAGTCGTCCATGTCACGGGCAGCGGGAGCACGCTGTTTGTGCTGTGCGCACAGGGCGAACAGGAGGAGCTGGCCTCGCGGCTGTCCCGCCACCTCTCGCCTGCAGCGGTAGTTCCCTGCGAGTTGTGTTCACCCGCTGGGTGAATCATGCCGATCTTGCTTGAGGCTCTACACTGATCTTTCTAGCTTCTCACGCCCGTATCCAACTCACCGGAGAAACACGCAGATGGCGAACCACAAGCCGATGATCGGGATTGATCTTGGCGGGACCAACATGCAAGTCGGCGTGCTCCCGGGCGGGCCCGACGCGGACAAGACCCAGCTCCTGGGCCGAAACCGCTCGAAGACCAAGTCCGAGCAGGGGCTCGAAGCCATCCTCGACCGGATCGTCCAGACCGTCCACGATGCCTGCGACGACGCGGGCATCAAGCTCGAAGACGCCAAAGGCGTGGGCATCGGTGCGCCGGGCGCGATCGAGCCGATCAGCGGCACGGTCATCGAGGCTCCGAATCTTCGGTGGACGAACACACCACTCGCCTCGATGTTGACCGAGCGCCTCGGCTTGCCGGTGGTGGTGGACAACGATGTCAACTCGGCGGCGTGGGGTGAATACGTCGCCGGTGCGGGGCGCGGTTGCACCGAGATGATCGCTGCGTGGATGGGCACCGGGATCGGCGGCGGGCTCATTCTCCGAGGCGAGCTGTACTACGGGCACTTCATGACCGCGGGCGAACTCGGACACATGCAGATCATGCCCTCCAACCCTCCGGGGAGCCGAAAGGTCGAGCATCTGTGCTCGCGAACGGCGATCGTCGAGGACATCGTCAAGCTGGTGCGTTCTCATCACGAGTCGATCATTCTCGAACTCGCGGGCGACAACCCGGACAAGATCAAGTCGAAGATCGTGGCCAAGGCATACGCCGAGGGCGACGGACTCACGCGCGAAGTGGTCGATCACGCGGCGGACCTGCTCGGTGCGCAGCTCGCGGGGATCGTCACGCTGCTCTCGATTCAGCGGATCGTCATCGGCGGCGGGCTGGCAGAAGCGATGGGCGAAGACATTGTCGGAGCGATCCGTCGGTCGGTGCGTTCGCGGGTGTTCCCGGAGAAGTGCCGAGCGGTGGAAGTGGTGTGTACGGAGCTGCTCGATGATGCGGGGCTGATTGGTGCCGCGTTGCTCGCAGAGCGCAGGCTTGATGCCGAGTGACGCATTGCCCGTGCTTGAGCACGGGGATCGAATCAGATCAAGATCCCCCTCGCTGACACTCGGGGCTCGGTAAGACAATGAAGCCCGCCCGCGAGCTTTCGCACGGGGCTCGAATCAGGTTCTCCCCACGCGGAAGCGTGGGGCTCGATCAGACGGATGCCTTTGTTTTCGCGGGTGCTGCGGCGAGCATGGATCTCATTCCATAAAAAAGACGCAACCCCCCAGTTCCCTGAGGGGTCCGCCGGTATCTCTCAATCTACCGAATCTCTCTCTCGACCTTGGACCTGTGGACGTTCATTCGGGGTGGGGGGAGTAATGAATGAACACCCATCGGGTCTATGAATCGAACTCCAACCGACCTGTTGTTAGCCAAAGATCTCCGTGTCATCGATCATGCCATCGAGGGCCTCGGAGAGTTTCTCGGGTGAGTCGTACTCACCGCGAGCGATCTCGCCTTGGATTCTGGTGACCAGATCTGTTCTGATGCCTGGGGTGTCACGTAGCTTGCTCAGGAACATCGCCATCTCCGAAACCTCCACGTTGTCTTCCTCACGTATAACCTGCGGAGGGGTAGGGGCTGTTGTGGCTTTGAGTGCCCGGCGGGGCGCTACGGATTCGGCTGCGCGTCCTGGCGTGATGCCCTGGATCGACGATGCCTCGGCCATATAGACGTCCTTTCTTCACACTGCGGTTTTCTGACCGTGTGGTTGCGACCGCACGGACAGTTTGCCGTAGAACATCTCTGGACCCCGCGGCCCGCACAAATGTTCTACGCTCTCAACACCTACCTCCGACATCTTGAGTATCGTCCCGAACTTTGTTCAAGCTTGAGAAACACACCTTTGGGGCAAGATCGCGTAACTATCTATCAGATCACAACTTGATTGAATAACCCACAGAGGGACGAACAGGTTTTTTATCCCAATATGAACAAGCATGGTCGAATTTTGATCGGTATAGGGCAGTTCAACGCGCAAGCCTTGCTGATTGCTGGGTTCTCGGTCCTCGTGCTTGGTGGGTGTGCGTCGAAGAAATCGGCTCCCCCGCCGCCGCCCTCGGCGTATTTGGGTGGCATCGAGCCGCCGCCGGGGTTCGATCCATATCTCACCGCCGAGCAGCGCCTCGATCGGACGCTCACAAGCAGCCAGCTTCCAAGCGATTTTGCTGGCGGGGTCGAAGGCCCGTCTCCGCTGGCAGGAGAGGTCGCCTCGGGTGAGCCGACCGATCTACAGCCTCCACTCTCTCTCACCCCCCCACCCGACTCGGGCACGCAGCCCTCCGCGAGTGCGATCGCCCAAGCCCAGGCGAGCACGCAGTGGTCGATTGTGATCGCTGGGTTCCGGGGGCCTCAGGCAGAGGCGCAGGCGACGCAAGCCCTCGCGAAGACGCGAGAGGCCGGGATCGACGGGGCATATCTCGAACGTCGTGGCGAGGTGACCGCTCTTGCGTTTGGGCGATATGACGCTGCGAACGACCCAGTAGGGCTCGCGGCCCTTGATTCGCTGCGGGCGATCCAGATTGATGGAGCCCGGCCCTTTGCGCGCGCGATGCTCGCCCCGCCCAGCCCTGACATGCTCACGGGCAGCATCCCTGAATATGACCTGCGAACGGTCAAAAAACGGTTCGGGGTCGATGCGATTTATACCCTTCAGATCGGGCTGTATGGCCGAAGCGAGCGGGTGCAGCCCGAAGCAGCCGAGCTCGCCGAGTATCGCCAGCTCGCAGAACGGGCGGTCTATGAGCTTCGACGCGGAGGCGAGCAGGCTTTCTATTACCACGCCCCGAGCCGAAGCATGGTGACGATCGGGGTCTTTGGACCTGACGATTATGACCCTCTGACGACGGGGCTCGAAAGCGACACGCTCCGCGGCGCTCGGTTGCGACACCCCTACAACCTGCTCAACGGCCAAGGCATCCGCGAACGAGTCAAAGGCAAGCCCGAGAACGACCCCGACGCCTGGCGCCTTCAGCCCAGCTCGCTGGTGGGTATTCCAAGATCGTAACTAGTTGATAGATATAAGCTTGCTGGCTATCGACCGCTGCCCGAGATATCACCAAAGCCCTGAATCCACAGCGGGCGGATGGTGTCGATTTTCCAGCCCTTGAAATCAATCACTTGCTCAGGAGTCGGGGCATCAGCCGAGGGGGGAGGGGGGGGCTGACGGATCCACTCGAACATGCAGATAAAGAGGATCGACTGGTCCAGACTCTCGGGGGTCACGCGGACCTCGATGCGGGTGCGGGCTGCGTTGCCCGAGTCGGTGATCTCGGTGCGGACGGCCTTGATCTTGAAATCGCTCACGGCGTACTGAGTCGCGCGGCCGTCGATCCATGAGAGCAGTTGGTCCTTGTCCCAGCCGTTACGGGCCATAAAGAAGACGGTCCGCACCTGATCGCTCAGCATGGGGTCGAACTCGGCGCTGTCCCAGTCGGCGATGGCTGCGACGGCTTCGCCCGCCCGCTCATCGAGCATCTCGCGGTCGGTCAGAGTGTTGTGAGCAAGAAACCAGAGGATGCCCGGCACCATGACGGCCTCAACGAGCGTGATCGCTGCGAACTTGCTCCGGGACTTTCGATAGAGCACCCAAGCGACGATGATGAGCGTCAAGGAGATGATCGCCATCAGAGCCCAAGGCTGCTCAAAGAGCATGACCTCGAGCATGGGAGGCTTGGCGACATCGGGAAGCGTTTGAGGGGGGACGACCGAGTCGAGCTGCATCGTAAAGCCTCCAGAGGGAACCAGCCGATGTTAGCTCACAGGTGTCCGCGTGCCGATGTGTGGCTGCGCGGTGCCTGTGTGCGTTTCTCCTACGAGTCATACCCCGTTGGCCAGTGCAGGATGCCCGATGCCCCCACCACCACCCCCCACCGCCCCCTCAACCGACCCCGCCATTCTCGAACGCAATCTCGAAGCGATCGGCAGGTGCAGCCCGGCGACCGCTCAAAGCGTGCGCACAGCCAGCGCACATGCGGGCTTGGAGTGGGTGTGCGCAGATGACGGGCGGTGGTCGGCGTCGCTCGATGGTCGGTGGCTTGCGAGCAAGCGGCGGCCATGGGATGAGGCCCAGCGGTTCGCTGCGGGACTCGACCCGACCGAGGCGGGCGCAGCGGTGGTGACCGGCTTTGGCGTGGGGCACCACGTCGAGGCGATGTGCGCGGTGATGGGTCGCGGCGGGGTGGTGTTGTGCTATGAGCCGGACGTGTCACTCTTGCGTGCGGTGTTCGAGCGGGTTGATTGCTCGGCGTGGATCGCGAGCTGTAATCTAGCGATCATGACCGACGAGCATGATGCGAGCGCGATCTCGACGGTTTTGCAGGGGGTTGAGAGCGTGGTGGCGCTGGGGATCAAGGTGTTCGCCCATCAGCCGAGCCAGCCGAGACTGGGACAGGGCGGGAGTGTGTTCTGCGCCGCGTTTACTTCGGTGATCTCAGCGATGAAGACGTCGGTGGTCACGACCCTGATGCAGACCGAAACAACATTGCGGAACCTGCTGGCCAACGCGGACTGGTATTCGAGCGCCCCGGGCGCAGGCGATCTGGTCGGGTGCGCTTCGGGGCGACCCGCGGTGGTGGTGAGTGCGGGGCCTAGCCTGGCTCGGAACCTGCACTTGCTGGGTGAAGATGGTGTGCGTGATCGGGTGGTCATCATCGCGGTGCAGACGGTGCTCAAACCGATGCTCAAGGCGGGGATCAAGCCGCACTTTGTGGTCGCGGTTGATTACCACGAGATCTCCAAGCGGTTCTACGAGGGGCTCAGCGCATCGGACGTCGAGGGGATTACGTTGTTGTGTGATCCCAAGGCCAACCCGGTGATCTGCGAGACGTATCCCGGCGCGGTTCGGTTGTTGCATGACGGAGTGCTTCATGGGTTGCTTGGTGAACATTCGGGGCACGACACGGCGAGCGTGCCTCCGAGCGCGACGGTGGCGCATCTGGCGTACACCTCGGCGCGGCTCATGGGCTGCGACCCGGTGATCCTGATCGGTCAGGACCTGGGCTATTCCGACGGCGTGTATTACGGCACGGGTGCTGCGATTCATGAGGTGTGGGCGGGCGAACTCAATAGCTTCCGCACGCTTGAGACGCTTGAGTGGGAGCGGATTGCGCGGGGCAGGCCACAGAGCCGAAAGCTGCTCGATGTGCATGGCAAGACGATCTATACCGACGAGCAGATGCACACATATCTTGTGCAGTTCGAGCGGATGTTCGCGGATGATCTTGAGCGGGGGCTGCGAGTGATCGACGCGACCGAGGGCGGGGTGCTCAAGGCGCACACCGAGCCGATGCGTCTCAAGCAGGCGCTGAATGTCTGTCTTGAAGATCGAGATGGGGCGCTGAACCTGCCGACGTGCGAACGCGATGAGGCGGGGCGGGAGGCTGCGGGCCAGCGGGTCGCGGATCATCTGGAAACGGTGTGCGCACAGGTGCAAGAAGTTGCCCAGATCAGCAGACGGACGGTCGAGACGCTTGACGAGATGATCGACGCGGACGGGGATCAATCGTTGATTGGGCCGATGGTCGAGCACGTTCACCAGAACGGGCGTGACGTGTCTCTGCTCCAGCCGGGGTACAGCTTGGCGCAGTATCTCAACCAGACGGGCACGCTCAAACGCTTCAAAGCGGACCGGGTGCTGCACTATCAGAAGGAGGGGCTCACGTCACTCGAACGTCAGAACCGGCAGATCGAGCGCGACAAGATGAACGTGACGTGGCTCGCCGATGCGTGCGATCAGCTCGAAGAGTTGCTCACCAACGCGGCCAAGGGGCTGCGCACGGGCGACAAGCCGACGACCGATCCGCGAGACCACGCGGCAGAGATCGAGGTGCTCGACTCAAGCAGGCTCGCAGCGGTCATCGCGGTCGATCCAGACGTCGATAGCCTCGGCAGACCGCGCGATCTCGCCAAGGCGTATGCGGGCGGCGGCAACCCGTTGCGTCGAACGCTCAAACGCATCGCGCAGTCGGGCAAGGTTGACCGAGTAGTGCTGATCGCTGAGGATGCGGAGCGTGTGCGATTGATCGCGGGCGCACCCATCGAAGGATTGAAGATCATCGTCGATGCATCTCCAACGCATCCGCTCGGCGACAAGCGTTCGATGGTGGCGTCGGCGCGGCGAGCTGCACCCGCCTGTTGGCGTGGCGGGCTGGGCGGAGCAACGGTGTTTGACGAGATTGTGAGCACTCCCGCGCTGCTCGAAACAATGCAGCGGCATGAGCTTGAGGCGGCGGTGGTTGTTGGGTGCGATTGGGCTGCGGTTGATCCCGGCTTGATCGATGCGTGTACACAACGGCACCGCGAACATCCATCGCGAAACCGGATGGTGTTCACACAAGCAGCGCCGGGATTGGGACCAATCGTGCTCGGGCGAACGCTCGTCGAAGAGCTTGCGCCTCACGAAGGGCGTCAGCGGCTCATGACGTCGATGGCGGGGCTGCTCGGGTACACGCCGGTGGCTCCGGTCGCGGACCCGATCGCCAAGAGCATGTGCGCGCGTGTGGACCCGGCGCTGCGAGACATCCCGATCCGGTGCATCGCGGACGCCTCGTGGCACAGCAAAGCACTTGGGCGGGTGCTAAAAACGGACGATCTTGATGCGCACGGCATCGCACAAGAACTCGCGCTCGGCGGGTGGGTGCGCGATTCGCTGCCGCTGGAAGTCACGCTCGAACTGTGTACGGGCAGGCTTGTTGGCGGCCAAGCGGCGATCACTCGGCTGGGCCGGCTCGATCCGGCGGAGCGCACGCCGATGGCTCTCGAGCAGGCGGTCGATCTCGTGCAAGAACTCGCAGCGATTTCGCCCGGAGCGATGCTTACGCTCGCGGGCGCTGGTGATCCGCTGGTGCATCCGCAGTGGGAGGCTGTGGTTGAGGCAGCGATCAAGGCGGGACTGGGCGTGCATGTGCGCACGGATTTGATCGTAGAGGGAGCGGTGAGCAAGCTGATAGAACTCGGGCCCGATGTGGTAAGCGTCGATCACTACGCCAACGACGCAGAGACGTATGCCGAACTCGCCGGGATGGATTACTTCGAGCGGGTGCAGGAATCAACGCGGGAGTTGATCTCCCAGCGTGACGCGCGTAGGCCTGCGATGTGGGTGGTGCCGAGGATCACGCGGTGTGATGAGGTGCTCGATCAGATCGAATCGTTCTATGACAAGTGGTTGCTGTTCGCGGGTGCGTGCGTGATCGATCGTCCCTCGAAGGGGCAAGCGGACGCCAAGGGCAGACGTGTGCAGCGCATGGCTGGCCCGGCGTTGGCTCAACTCAGGCGTCGGGCGTGGTCGTTGCGCGTTCGGTGCGACGCGATGGCTTCGCGCCCGGGATCGACGGCGACGGTTGATCTTGCTGCGTGTTCATTGAGCGAGGCATGGACGAAACTTCGGCGCAGCAAGAAGGCGCGCCGGGTGGCTGCATGAGCACGGTTGCGGTCGTGATGGGCAGGGCGGGCTCCAAGGGCGTGCCCGGCAAGAACACCGCGATGGTCGCGGGGCGGCCCTGCATCGAATGGACGATCAAAGCGGCACAGCGTGCGCACAACGTAGACCATGTGTTCGTGTCGTCAGATTGCTCCAAAGCGCTTGCGATCGCTCAGCAGATGGGTGCTGATCCTGCGCCACGGAGGACGGAAGACGCGACGGATTCGGCCAGAGTTGATGTGGCGCTCGGGCACGCGATTTCGGACTGGGCTGCTGCGATATGTGACTGTGAACAGATTGTGATGTTGTACGCGAACGTTCCGGTTCGACCTGCGGGGTTGATTGATCGGGCGATCGAGTTGCTCGCTACGAGCGGCTGCGACAGCGTGCAGAGCTACGCACGGGTCGGTAAATATCATCCGTGGTGGCAGGCTCGGCTCGATGCTGACGGCGCGGTATCGCCTTGGGAGGGCGAGGTGCTCAATCACGGGGTGTATCGCAGGCAGGACTTGCCGCCGAGCTTTGTGCCCGATGGGGGCGTGGTGGCGATGACGCGCAAGACTCTGTTTGAGCCCGCCAACGACGGGCCCCACGGCTTTCTTGGACGCGATCACCGAGGCATCCAAACCGCAGAAGGCGACGTAGTGGACATCGATTCGCCGATGGATCTGTTGGTCGCCGGTGTGATGCTCAAAGAACAGCAAGCCTCATGAAGATCGGGACTCGAACCATTGGCCCGGGGCACAAGCCTTATGTGATCGCCGAGATCGGCGTCAATCATGATGGCGATGTTGAACGGGCGTTCTCGCTCGTTGATGCTGCATCGCAAGCGGGGGCGGATGCGATCAAGGTGCAGTACTTTCAGACTGACTTGTTGATGAGCTCGGCGGCCAAACTCGCGGCGTATCAGGAAGCTGCGGGTGAAACCGATCCCGTGACCATGCTCCACAGGCTCGAACTGGACCTCGACGAAATGACAAGAATCGTTGAGCGTGCGCACCTACGGGGTCTCCACGCGATCGTCACTGTGTTTAGTGCCGAGTTGGTCGAACACGCGCAGACGCTGGCATGGGACGCCTACAAAACCGCGAGCCCGGACTTGATTCATCGGCCACTGCTTGAAGCGATCGCCGACACGGGCAAGCCGATGATCGTTAGCACCGGTGCAAGCACACTTGAAGAAGTAGTGCGCACCGTCGGTGCAAGCGGCAGCCACGGATGGCTGACAGATGCAAGAGATCGATTGGCGATTTTGCAGTGCGTGAGCAGTTACCCCGCGCCCGAGCCGGCGCTGGAGGCAATCCATGAGCTTCATGGAGCTACCGGGCTTGCGACGGGGTACAGCGATCACACGAAAGAGATCGGTGCGGGGCGTGATGCCGTGCTCGCTGGCGCTGCGATCCTCGAACGACACATCACCTATGACCCGTGCGCACAAGGCCCGGACCACGCGGCATCGCTCGATCCGGCGCAGTTTGCGCAGTATGTCGAGATGCTGCCGGGGATGGTTCCAATTGTCACGTCACCGAGCCAAGGCCAGCACAAAGCGGTTCTCGAGTGCGAACGCGATGTGCGCACGGTATCGAGACAATCAATCGTAAGTAGAAATGCAATGGAGACGGGTCACATGATCTCGTCAGTGGACGATCTGACCTATAAACGACCCGGAACGGGCATCGAGCCGTTCAATCTTGAGCGAGTGATCGGCAGGCGCGTGGTTCGCCCGGTGAACGCGGACGTGCCGATTGTCTGGGAGGATCTTGAGTCATGAATGGGGAAGCCTTTGAGAAAGACCCATCGCTCAAACGGGTGATGGTGGTCACGGGTTCGCGGGCCGAGTTTGGGCTGCTTGCACCGGTGATGCACGCGATCGGAGCGCACGCGGATCTGGAGCTTGCGGTGGTGGCTGCGGGCTCGCATCTGATCCCGCCTGCGCTGACGTTTCGTGACGTCAAGGCAGCGTTTCTCGTCGCGGATTCTGTCCCGATGCAAGAGCCCGGCAGGCCCACGCGGCTCGATGACGCCCAAGCGGTGGGCCGCGGGATCGCACGCTTTGCGCGCACCTACGCGGGGCATCAGCCCGACTGGGTGGTGGTCCTCGGCGATCGCATCGAAGCATTCGCAGCAGCCAGCGCAGCGAGCATCGGTGGATTCGCGGTCGCACACCTCCACGGCGGGGATCGTGCAGAGGGCATCGCTGACGAAGCGCTGCGACACGCCATCACCAAGCTCTCACACTTGCATCTGCCCGCGACCGAACAATCCGCGATGCGCATCCGGGCGATGGGCGAGCCTGCGTCGAGAGTTGTGGTCGTGGGATCACCCGCGATCGACGGACTCGACGACATCAAGCCGATTGAGGGCGACGAACTCGAGAAGTTCACGGGCTCAAGAGCGATGCCCCAGGCGGTGATGCTGATGCACCCGGCGGGGCGCGATGCGGAAACCGAAGAAGCGGTGGCAGCAGCGGTGCTCGAAGCGATGGGTGATGTGCGTGTGCTCGCGCTGCATCCGAATCATGATCCCGGACGCGACGGGATTGTGCGTGCGCTCGAAGCGAGCTGCGAGACTGTGCATGTGGTCGAGCACCTGCCGCGTGCGCAGTTTGTTGGGTTGCTCAAACAACTCGCCGCGTCGGATGGAGTGCTCGTGGGCAACTCGTCGGCGGGCTTGATCGAGGCGGCGGCGCTCAAGCTGCCCGTGGTCAATGTGGGGCCTCGGCAGGCTGGCCGAGAGAGACCGGACAACGTGGTCGACGCGGCACACGAAACCACAGAGGCGGTTCGCGGAGCGGTGCAGCGTGCGCACGAGCTTGATCTTGCGAACCTCGAACACCCGTATGGCGACGGGCACGCGGGGGCGCGGGCGGCGGAGGCGATCGCGCAGGTTGATCTGAGTGATCCGAGTTTGCTGCGCAAGCGGTTTGCGGACTAGGCACTGACCCCGAAGACGGGTGTCAGTGGCACCAAATACAGGTGTTGCGAACGCTCGATCTGTGGTGGAATAGCTATTCGGGGCAGGGTCCGACCTGGCCGAGCAGGAACAGGAAGTCGCCGAAGTCAACGGTGGCATCGGAGCCCGGGAATCCGAAGCTGTCGGCGAT
>CAYUVO010000002.1:0-20267 GCA_964448185.1 uncultured Phycisphaeraceae bacterium | reverse complement strand
CCTGGCATCCCGGATTGCCGCCTGCGCAGGGTCCTACGAACCCGAGCAGCGCGAGGAAATCGCCAAAGGTGACCTGATGATCTCGAACGAGCGGGTTGCCGAAGTCATCCGCGAGGTCGGATGAACACGGTGTCACCGGGGTGATGTTCCCGATGTGGTAGATGAAGCCGCCGGTGCTGCTCATCCATATTTCGCCTCGTGCGTCGTCGAAGGCGATCCCCGAGAGACCACCCAAGAGCCCCAGCGGGGTGAAGTCGGTGTCGCCGAGCCAGGCGCCGTCGGGGCTCATGATGCGCATCCGGCTTTGTGAGCTGCTGATGATGTAGATGTTGCCGTCGGCATCGAGGATGTCGAGGTCGCCGAAGAAAACGTCGAAGGGTGTTGCTCCAGTCGGAACGACGCTGAAGGAGTTGAGGACGGAACCGTCAGCGGGATCGATCTCTTGGACCGCATCACCCGTCCAATCGAGGGTGAAGAACGTGCCTCGGGCGCTGCTGTAGGCTCCGCCGACCCACGAGCCTACCGCGCCGGGATCTGTAGAAATGGTCGCGAGGATGCTGCCATCCGAGACGTCAACCGCGAAGATGCGAGGTGGATCGGCATCATTTTCCGTGGAGAACAGAGTGCCCGCGGGGACGGTGACGCTGTTGATGGTGACGGGGACCGAGGCAAACTCGATGTCGTCGTCGTTGCCGCCGGGCGCTGGTTTGGCGACGTTGGCGACGAAGGTTCCAGCCCTATCGAACGACTGGTAATCGGCTGCTGACTGTGCATGTACATAGATCAGGTCCGAGACCGAGTCGTAGCCGATGGCGTTGAGGCTGCCCGACTCGGTGGGGTCGAGGGTTTGGAGGAGCTCGATCTGGGCAGCGGCGGGGAGGGCTGCGCCGGCGATCATCAGAGCGACAGCCGAGCACGAGACGCGACGGAGTTGGGAACTCAACAAACAAAACATGGCGGATCTCCCTCAGAGATGCTGTGTGTGGATGGGCATCGGGTTGCTGCCTCTATTGTGCCGCGCAACAAGCTGGTAACCAAGATTTTATGCCCATAATCCTCGCAATGCCTTGGCGTCCGAGAAGCTGGCGAATGGGGATTTCAAGCCCCACAGCGTCGCTGGTGATGGTCCTACACTGTGGACCTATGGCGACGATCACCATCAACGGGAAGCCCTGCGAGTTTGCGCCGGGCCAGATGATCCTTCAAGCGGCCCAGGCGAGCGGGGTGGAGATCCCCTCGTATTGCTATCACGAGGGGCTGACGGTGACGGCTTCGTGCCGGATCTGTTTGGGTGAAATCTGGGCACCCAACTCTCGCAACGACAACAAGCTCGAACCGATGATGGGCGGCAAGCTCATCCCCACCTGCCAGACGCCGGCGGCTGAAGGCATGGTGGTGCACACCGACTCGCCCAAAGCCATCGCCAATCAGCGCAGCGTGATGGAGTATCTGCTCATCAACCACCCGCTGGACTGCCCGGTGTGCGACCAAGCGGGCGAGTGCTTCTTGCAGGACTACAGCTTCCAGTTCGGTAACGCCTCAAGCCGATTCCAAGAACAGAAGGTCAAGAACCCCAAGAAGGATCTCGGCCCCAACGTGTTGCTGTATTCGGATCGGTGCATCATGTGTACGCGGTGCGTGCGGTTCACACGCGAGATCACGGGCACCGCCGAGTTGTATGTGGATGGTCGCGGGAACGCCGAGGAGATTGATGTGTTCCCGGGCGTGCCGCTAGATAACCCGATGAGTGCGAACGTGATTGATCTGTGCCCGGTGGGCGCGTTGCTCGACAAGGACTTCTTGTTTGCGCAACGGGTGTGGTTCCTCAAGTCGACCCCCAGCATCGACGGGCTGACCGCGGGTGGCGACAACATCTGGGTGGACCACAACCAAGGCCAGGCGTTCCGTGTGCGTCCTCGCGAGAACCCGGGCGTCAATGCGTGGTGGATTTCGGACGAGGTTCGTTACGGCTGGAAGCATGTTCAGAGCGATCAGCGACTACGCGCACCGATGCGTCGCCAGCACGGGGTGCTGATCGCTGACGACTACAACCGGGTGTACGACACGACGATCGCGGGGCTCCGCAAGGCGGCCGATGGCGGCAAGAAGCTGGGCCTGCTGGTGAGCGCTCATTTGACGTGTGAAGAAGCGTTTGCGCTTGCGAATCTGGCGAGAAGCATCGATCCGGGTGCGATCATTGGCGTCGGTCCTGTGCGATTCGAGGGCGAAGACCAGACCTTCCCGCCGGGTGCCTCTGAGGGCGACACCAATACTTATACGATTCGTGCTGAGAAAGCACCCAACGCGCGCGGCGTCAAGCGAGTGCTCGCAGCGGTGCTGGGAAGCGAGCCGATGGACGCCCAGGCATGGGCCAAGCGGTGCCGCGAGAGCGATGTGGGCGCGGTGATTGTCACCGGCAACGATCACAAGCCTTGGGCGACAGATTCGCTCATGAAAGTTGCGGATCGCACGAAGCGGTTTGTGGTGGTGATCGACACGCTGGAATCTTCGCTGGCAGATCAAGCCGACATCGTGATCCCCGGCGTCACATGGCTCGAAAAAGCGGGCACGTTCGAGAGCGCTCGCGGCTTGATCCAATCCTTTGAGCGGGCGATGCTACCGATCGAGTTTGCCAAGAGCGAAGGACAGATCGCACTGGATCTCGCAGCGGTGCTCGACGGCGCAGACGTGCTCATGGGAGCGCACGCGCGAGTGACGATCGTCGATGAAGGCCCGGGACAAGTCCCCGGAGCGATGGAGATCGCGATCCCGAGAGCGACCTTGTTCAACGATGCCAACATCAGAGTGCAGATGGCCGAGGCGCACGGCAAGCTGGGCGTGTTTACCACCGAGGTGCAGGCTCCGTCGATCACCGCCCAGCACGAGCCGGGCATGGAGATGGTGGAGCTTTAGGCACGCTGCTGTCCTCGAAGCACGCCACTGTTCATGAATGCTCGGGGTTATGGAGCACCAACTGCATCGCGGTTCGGCCTTGGGTGCAGCGGTTGTGGGCGACCAACGCCGATTCGACATATTCGGCGGGCAACTGTTCAAGAGGCACTTCCTCGAAGCCTTGTTTTGCAAAGAACTCGGGCGCTTTGGTGAGCAGTACAATGATTTCAAGGCCTTCGGCTCGGGCTTTGGCGATCAATGCCTCGACGACGGCTCGCCCCGCGCCGCAGCCTTGATGCTCATCGGCGACCGCGACCGAACGGATCTCGGCGATTTTCGGGGGCCATTCGACAAGCGAGCCGCAGGCGGCGATTTCTTCACGTCGTTCTGTGCTTGCGACGACCACGAACTGCTTGATTGAATCGGTGATCTCGTCGGGGGTGCGCGCAAGCGTGAGCCCTCGCGATGCCCACTGGTTGACCAGCGAACAGATGTCGCCCGCGTCGTGCTCGGCTGCACCGCGCGGCGTGTACGAAGATGGCTTGGCTGTGAGCGGGAGCGATGTGGAGGCCGCACTCATCAGAGCACCTCTTGTGTGCTTGTCAGTGGCACCTTGTTGAGCAAGTTGCAGAGCAGTGCGTTCTGCGCCCACATGCGATTCTCGGCTTGGTCGAATACGACCGAGTGCGGTGAATCAATCACTTCGGCTGCGACCTCTTCGCCACGATGCGCGGGCAGGCAGTGCATGAAGACAGAGGGCGCATCGAGCCCATGTGAGGCGAGCTTCATTGCTTTCTCGTTGATCTGCAAACCCGCGAACGCTCCGGCGCGCAGCTCGGCTTGATGATCTTGACCCATCGAGAGCCATGTGTCGGTGTAGACCGCGTGGTGGCCTTCGATGGCTGCGAGTTTGTGGCTGAGCGTGATGGTCGAGCCCGTAGTCTTCGCATCACCCAAGGCTTGTTTGACCACGCTAAACTGAGGCTCAAATCCCTTGGGCGTGACGACGGTCATGGAGATACCGAGCTTGGCTGCCAGGAGCATGAGCGAGTGGCAGACGTTGTTGCCATCGCCTACCCATGCGAGGCGCAGGTCCTCGAACGTGCCAAAGATTTCGTGGAGTGTGAGCATGTCGGCGAGCGCCTGGCACGGGTGCTCGTGATCGCTCAGTGCATTGACAATGGGCACGCTCGAATGCTCGGCCATCTCAACGAGCACGTCGTGCGAATACACGCGGGCGATCACCACGTCGGCCATGCGTTCGAGGTTCTTGGCGTAGTCGTGGGCGCTCTCGCGTTCGCCGATGCGTTGCTTGGAGTGATCGAAGAACATCGCGTGACCCCCGAGTTTGGCGATCCCGATCTCGAAACTCACGCGGGTTCGCAGACTGGGCATCTCGAAGAGCATCACCGCCGACTGATGGCGGAGCGATTGTGACCACGACGCGGGGTCGTGCTTCATGTCGGCTTTGATCTGCTTGGCAAGTTCGATGAGCTTCATGGCGTGCGGGTCGGAGAGATCCGAGACGCTCAGAAAGTGAGCGGGCGTTGTGTCGAATGTTGATGTCTGAGGCGCAGCTTCGATGAGTGTCACGGCGTGTTCCTTGGATCAATCGGTCCCACGCTCGGCTGCCGCTTTGAAGAAAGATCGGCAAACGAACGTGGACCGCGTGATGGTCGTTCGATGAAATGTTGTTCGTATACGAGTGACCGGCGATAGATTCGCGCGGTCAAGAGAGCCGGATCAGGCGGACTCGGTCGTAGCGAGTTCGGGTCCGCCGCGGGGCCTGACTCGGCTGAGGGATTCGGGGAGAATCCTGGTGCCCGCGAGGGGGCCGGTCGTGCTGTCCTGCATGATGTCTGTGAGCGCCGACCAGTGCGCGATGTGGACCGGCGCAGCGAGCGATTCCGCTGCGAGCAGTGCTGCGGTGACCTTGGGAATCATGCCCGCGGCGATGGTGCCATCGGCAATGAGAGCGCGAGCGGTGGCAGCATCGAGTTCGGGGATGAGCGTCTGCTGAGTATCGAGCACGCCTTGGGTATCGGTGACCATCACGAGTGTGCGTGCGCCGAGAGCACGCGCTGCTCCGAGTGCTGCATCGTCGGCGTTGACGTTGAGGAGTTGGCCTTGAACATCAAGCCCGATGGACGAGACGACCGGCGTGTACCCGGAACCGAGAAGTTCTCGCCAGAGATCTGCTTCACCACTGACCACGCGGCCAACCATGGCGAGCGCCGGGTTTGCGACTTGTTCGACCTCAAGAGCACCGCCGTCACCGAGGCACAGCCCGACCGCGTCACAGCCGTGGCTTCGCAGCACGCCGACGAGACTCTTGTTGACCAATCCCGCGAGCACGCCCACGACTGGTCCGATGGCTTCCTTGCTCGTCGCTCGGATGCCGTCGATTTTGGGCGTTGTGATGTTGAGCTTGTCGAGCAGGGTATCGACGCGATCACCCCCGCCGTGAACGACAACGACGGGAGCGTCTGATGCTGCTATTGAAGCCGCGATGCTTGCGCATGCTGGCGCGTCATCGAGCACTCGGCCGCCGAGTTTGATGACGATGGGTTGATGGTTCGAGCCGGTCATGCTTCGCCTCCGATGGCGATACGTTCAGGCTTGCGATCGGGCAACAGTCCTGCGCTTTCCTCGAAACCGAGCCGAAGGTTCATGGCCTGAACCGCCTGACCCGCTGCGCCTTTGAGCAGGTTGTCGATCGCGCTGGTCACCACGATCTTGCGGTGTTCAGATTCGACGTGCCACGCGAGGTCGCAGAAGTTTGTGCGTTCGACCGCTGCGACGTTGGGGCACTGGCCATCAGTGAGCAACCGTACAAACGGATTCATGTGCGTTGGATACGCAAGCTCGAATGTCTCATTGACACGAGCCGCGTCCCAGCCGTCAGCGAGTTTCGCGTGCGAGGTGACGACCATGCCGCGATCCCAAGGACCAACGTGGGGAGTAAACAACGCTGAGAGACCAAGGTGATGCTCGATCTCGGGTGTGTGCCGATGACCCGTAATTGCGTAAGGCTTGAGGCTCACCTCACAGAACAGTTGTCCGGTGGTGGCGCTGCGTCCTGCGCCGCTGACACCACTGATGCCAACGATGGAAACGGGTTCGTTTGCTTCGAGTGCTCCTGCCTGTGCGAGCGGGAGCAAGCCGAGCAGCGCAGCGGTTGGATAGCACCCGGGAGCCGCGATCAGATCGGCCTCGAAGAGAGAGTCGCGGGCGTGCTCGACGAGGCCATAGGCGGCGCTGTCGAGGAGCGCCGTATCGGTGTGTTTGATCGAGTACCACCGCTCGCAGGTCGTTGCGTCGGGGATGCGGAACGCGGCTGACAGATCAACCAGCACGCCCACATGGTCTCGGAGTTTGCTCACCAGCTCACAACTGACCTCGGCGGGCGTTGCGAGAAACACGACCTCGGGCGAGCGTTCGGTGATGGCTTCGACATTCGTCGGTTCGATGTGCAGGTCAACGACGCCGCGATAGCGGGGGAACTCATCGGCGAAGGTGCGCAGAGAACCAGTCGCAGCATGCTTGCTCGACGCGAACAAGCCGACGAGCTCGATATCTGGGTGCGCAGCGAGCAACGCCACAAGCTCTCGGCCGGCGTAGCCCGTGGCTCCGATGACGACAGCGCGTGCGCGCAGACCTGTCATTGGTCGTTGTCCGTGACAAAGCCGGAAGCCTTGCGGAGCAGCACAAGCAGCGTCTTCGCAGCGTCTGTTGAGCTGCACGCCACGAAGATGGTGTCGTCACCACCGACGGTGCCGACGACGCCCGTTGGCGGCCGTTGATCCAGTTCGACCGCGACGAGCTGCGCATGGCCCGGCGGCGTCTTGAGAATCACCAGCGTGCCCGCTTGCTCGGCGCTGAGAATCGAGGCGCTCAGCACGCGGTTGAGCGTTCGGCCCGCTTGCTGTTCGTCAGCGTGTTGGTTCGTGGGACGCGACTCGGGCTGCGACCACGGCCCGCCTAGCGAGTACCCGCGGGGTCCCTTGACCACACCCATCTCGCGGAGATCTCGAGAGAGGGTTGCCTGGGTTGCTTCGAGCCCTCGATTGGCCAGCAACGCCCGGAGCCGATCCTGGCTTGGGACCTCTTCGGCAGCGAGCAACTGAGCAATCATCTGGTGACGGCGACTTCGCTTCATGCATTATTATACACCAAATGGAAATATAGTCAATGCTATTAGTGAAAATACCCTAGTTTGTTCTTTTTTTTGAGCCGATTCTGGATCTCCCTGATGATCTCTAGGGATTTCATGCTGGAGATTCGGAGAGCAATCGCTTGGAGTCGCTGGCGATGCCGATACTCTGGGAGTCAGAGCGATCTATTGAGGAGATGCCGATGAAGTCGAACCGATCGATGATGCGGAGTACCCGCGTGTTGCCCGTTGTTGGAGCGATTCTGCTGGCTGCGGGCAGCACGCTGGCGACCGATGGCACGGACGCGGTGCTGGTGATCGACCCGACCGATCCCGTCTCGATGCGGGTTGGGCACTACTACCAGAACGCGCGGGGCATCCCGGATAACCATGTGATCTACATGCCGATTACGACTTCGCCCTACTCGAGCTTGCGGGAGTTTCAGCTCCCCGCGGTGCGGGCGATTCTTGATGAGCGCAACATCGACCAGATGGTGGACTTCATCGTGCTCGCTCCGAGCGTCACGTTCGCCAACTTCGCACCGAACCTCTTTGTCGATGGGTGCGTCGCGGTGAGCCGGTTCTCGATCACGTCTGCGTATGCCTCGTTGTTTCTTGATGACGTGTTCATCGCGGGCTCGATCCCGATCCTATTTAGCAATCCTTACGGCGGGTCATTTTCCACAACCATTGTGCCCTTCGATGGATTCACCAAATACAACGTAGGATTCCCCAACACCAACGGCGAACGGGTGCTCATCGCTTCGCTGCTGGGATATACAGGTGAGCGGGGCAACACCGTCGACGAAATCCTCACCATGATTGACCGGTCGGTCGCATCCGACGGCACGCATCCCACAGGCACGGTCTACTACATGCAGACCACCGACACGGCTCGCTCGGGGCCGCGACATGCCACATATCCCGGGACGGTCAACGAGATCCTCGCACTCGGGGACAATGCGGTTCACCTGATGGCGAATCTTCCCATCGGTCAGCATGACGCGCTGGGCATCATGACCGGCTTTGCGAGCACCAATATCGATATGGCGGACTTTACATTCTTGCCCGGGGCGTTCGCCGATCATCTCACTTCATTCGCTTGCACCTTTGATACCGCTGCTCAAACCAAGGCGAGTGAGTGGATTCGCAAGGGTGCGAGCGGCACGTTCGGAGCGGTGCAAGAGCCGTGCAACTACCCCGACAAGTTCCCGCACGCGCGGATGCACCTGTTTTATCACCAGGGCTTGCCGCTCGGGGCAGCAGCGTTTCGGTCGCTGCGGGCGTTCCCGGTGCAGGGTCTCTTGCTCGGTGACCCGCTGACGAATCCGTTTGACACGATACCCACAGCTTCGGTGAGTGTGACTCCGGGCATGGGCACCGCGACGATTGCGCTGACCACCGGCACGACCAAGCCGGGCACGCCCGATCCACTCTTTGGTCGCGTCTTTGTCGATGGCGTGTTCACGGGAGTGGTCATCAATAACTCGACCTCGCCGCTCAACACATCAGGGCTCGCCGACGGCTATCACGAGGTGCTCGTCGCGGTACGAGATTCTTCTCCCGTCCAGTCAACGACCTCGGACGCTCAAGGGCTGATGGTCAACAACCTAGGGCGAAGCGTCGAGTTCGCAGCGATCCCTGCGACCGGGGCCATCGATCAGGACGTCGTGATCGACGCCCGCGTGCTCGGTCATCATGGAGCCAGCGAGCTTCGGCTGTTGCAAAACGGCCGGGTGGTCGCGACGGCACCCGGCAGCCAGGCACGCATCATGATCCCGGGCGGGCTTCTCGGCGAAGGGCTCTCACGGGTTCAGCTTGAGGCTGTCTTTGCTGACGGCATGCTCGTTCGATCTGCTCCCCAAGCGATCACCATCGCCGCCGCCACGCCCAACGCGGCACCCGAGGCTCCGCGAGCGTTCACGATCAGTACGCTCTTGACGCCCGAGGCGGACGTGCTGTTGGCATTGCCGTTCTCGACCGATGGCGACCTCACGCAGCTCACGTTCACGGTTCTCCAGGCACCCGCTCAAGCGACGATCAATATTGGCCCCGGTGATGCTTCGGTGCTTGTGACTCCCAACGCGGGGGCTTCGGGGCTCGATCGGCTTACCTATCGCGTGACCGGGCCGGGCGGGTCGGCGGACGGCGTGATCCGCATCAGCTATGACGGAGACTGGCCCGACGACCTCACGGGCGACCAAAGCGTCGATACCGATGATCTGTACGCACTCGTGCAGAACCCGGTAGACCTCAACGCGGACGGCGTGGCAGACCAGCTCGATGTGGAGTTCCTCGAAGCCATCGTGCGGGCCGAGCTGCCCATCGATCGTTGAGAGGGCTCTCGCCTTGCACGCGGCACAACCGGGCCGTGAGGGTGAAGCTGCGATGTTGGGACGGGTTCGTGTGGATACCGAGCGAGCACGGCGAGATTGAGCTAGGCTGGCGGGACTCCACTCGCGGGGCCTTTGTCCGCATGCCTGCACCGACACCTCACCGATGAACACACCCTCGAATCTCAGTTCGTACATCCGTCTTGAACCCCTCGCGGGCCCGCCGGGTGATTCGTTCGTCATCCATGCGGATCAATCATGGACCGCGGGTCGCTCGACGACGTGTGAGGGCCAGCTCGCCGACAAAACCGTCTCTCGGCGGCACTGCAAAGTCGCGTTCAACACGGGCAACTGGTTCATCACCGATCTCGAATCCCGGCACGGCACGTTCGTCAACGGCACCCAGCTCGACGTCAACACCCCGACCATGCTCAGTGATGGCGACCTCATCCGCCTCGGGCCATGGACCTACCGCGTGCGGATGACTGACGCGGCTCCCTCGACGCTGCCCACTGCCAACGATGTCGATTCGTCCGCGCATCGTGTGCAGAAAGTCCCGCCCCAAGAACTCGCCAAGATCGCTCAGCACCGGCTCGATCTGTTGATCGAGTGCGCGGGGACCATCAGCACCGCCGACAGCGAAACGACGCTCGCCGAAGCGATGCTCGAAGCGGTCGCCGAGGGCACGGGCTTTAGCCGCGCAGCGGTCATCCGTGAGAGCGGCGCTGACGTTGAAATCATCGGGTACCGCAGCCCGACCCAGCGAGATGCGCCGAGCCAGAATCTGATGTTCAGCCGATCGCTCATCAACGCTGCCAAGTCGGGCATGGTGCGGATGACGAGCGATTCACAACAGAACTTCGGCCAATCGATCATGGACCTTGGCATCCACTCGGCGCTGTGTGCCCCGATTGTGGTCGATGACACGGTCACTGCGTTTTTGTATCTCGATGCTCGGGGGCAGGAGAGCAAGGTGCACTCGGATGCGGCGGCGTTCTGCCAGGCCGTGTGCAAAATGGGCGGCACGTCTTGGGAAAATCTCAAGCGCAAACAGAGCGAACATCAGAACGCTGAGCTGCTCCGCGATGTGCGAGCAGCGGGCGCTGCACAAAAACTGCTCATGCCCCCACCCCACGGCCAGATCAAGACGTTCGCATACTTCATGCGGATGCGACCGGGCCGGCTGGTTGCGGGCGATCTGTTCAGCATCATGCAGCTTCCAGACGGCAGGGTCGCCGCGTTCTTGGGCGATGTCGCGGGCAAGGGCTCATCTGCATCGATCCACATGGCGGTGACGCTCACGCTGCTCAAAGAAAAACTAGAAGACACCGGCGATCCCGCCGAGGCTCTCAACTTGGTCAATCAGAAGATCACCCCGTTGCTCCCGCCGGGCAAGTTCATCAGCTTGTGGTGCGGGATCTTTGACGAGGACAAGGGCACCATGACGTTCGTCGATGCCGGGCACGGGCACTGGTTGTTCAGGTCGGGAACGTATACGCCCCAGACGATCAAGAGCGAGGGCCGGATGCCACTGGGAGTCGATCCCGATGTCCAATACGTCACCGATGAACGCCCCTTTGCCACGGGTTCGCGGGTGATCCTGTTCTCGGATGGCGTCGTCGAGCAACAATCGCCCGAAGGCGAAGAGTTCGGCATCGAGCGTGTCATCGAGACGCTCAAACAAGCCGACTCGACCGATACCGAAGTCAACGGCTTGTTCCAGGCGGTGCGTGACTTCGCCTGCACCGAGAACCTCAACGACGACGTGACGGCGGCCTCAATCGAACGCCGCCCGCAGTAGAGTTCGGTTCGTCTTTTTCCCATATGAAAAGCCCCGACCCATGTGGACCGGGGCTTGTGTTATTGAAGGTTGAAGACCTTTGTCTTACGGACAGGGACCAACGAGCCCGAGGAGTGCGAGGAAGTCGCCGAAGGAGACCATGCCATCGGCACCCAGAGTGCCGAAGTCGTCAGCAATATCGCCGACACAGCCGGGCGTCCCGCCGGGGCAAGGACCGACCACACCGAGCAGTGCAAGGAAGTCGCCGAAGCTGACCATGCCGTCGGCACCGATCGAACCGAAATCGTCAGCGATGTCACCCGGACAGGGCAACGACTGGGGCACGACGATGAACTGATCGCCCGCGATGAGGTCGAAGCGAACACCCGGGCCGTCGGTGCCGTCGGCACCACGGGTCGAGCCGTTCATGGTGATGTCACCCACATCGACCGCGTCGTAGGACGCGGGCAGGCCGCCGAGGACCTGGTTGTCGATGATGGTTCCGCCGCCGCCGCCTTCGCTGGCGTGGAACGCCGCGACACGGATGGTGTCGGTGCCGTTCCAGCCGAGTTCGTCGAGATCGATACACAGCTCGTAGCCCGTGGTCACCGCGCCCGCACCCGCGACGCTGGCGCTGGTGACGCCCGCGGTGTTGGAGTTGTCAACGATACCGCGGACGAGATCAACCGCGAGGTTGGTCAGGGGCTGAGTCGCACCGGCCTGTTGATCGTCGAAGGCTTCGCGCGGAGCCCAGTTGCTCAGGGTCGCGCTGGTGAACGGCCCATCGAAGCTCACGGGCAGGCCATCGGCAAGGACGAAGCCCTTGTCAAAGCAGCCCGGATAGATCTGCGTAAAGATATCGAACGGATCGAACGCACCGGTGTCGGCGATGAGCAGCGAAGAGTCGATCGACATCCCGATGGGGTTGCCGAGCGTCTGCATGCCGAGCCAGTAATCCGGGACGAACGCCGAATCAAAGGTGATGCCATCGGTATCAAACACACTCGCGCGGCTCATGCCCTGAAGCGTGCCCGCGTTGATGTCGCTGTTGAGCTCGATCAACGGGTTCTGGCCCGCGTTGTCGATCGCATCAATAAAGACGTGGAACTTGCGACCGCCCTGAGGGTCACCCAGACCCGAGTTGATGTTGGTCAGGAAGTTGCCCGTGAACATCATGCACAGGTTGTTGCCATCGATGATGGCGTAGAACCCGTCGAGT
The DNA here is from genome assembly GCA_964448185.1 of uncultured Phycisphaeraceae bacterium. Taxonomy (GTDB): domain Bacteria; phylum Planctomycetota; class Phycisphaerae; order Phycisphaerales; family UBA1924; genus OFTM382. The sequence continues at coordinate 7,890 of CAYUVO010000002.1, read as the reverse complement.
TCGGAGCCGTTAGAGAAGATGTTGTCGTCGAAGCTGGCGGGGCCGGGCTGGCATGCCCCGCCCTGGACGCCCGCGACGTTGGACATATCAAAGGTGTACCGCACATCGGCGACGTTATCGCCGAAGTCGGGCGTGCCGCCGACGTTCGAGGGAAGGAACCTGCCGAGGAATCCGCCCGAGCGGTTCATCGGGTCGGCATCGTTGATGTCGGCAAAGTTGGCGAAGGACTCCCCCGAGCCATCGCCCGCGCCGTGGCCGACTGCGAACCAGTAGTCCGCCTCGAACCCGGCCTCAAAGGTCAGGCCGCTGCCCGGGCCGCCGAACTGGCCATCGACGCGTGAAAAGAACTCGGCCCGCTCGCCCATATTGTTGAGCCCGTTGAAGTCCACGTCGGGGTTGTCGCCCGCGAGAGCCTGCTGACCGCCCGCGATCGAGTCGATGAACAGCGAGAACTTGTTGAAGTTGTTCTCTATGTTGCCCGTAACCATGACGTAGAGGAGGCCGCCGTTGACCGCGACATAGAGCCCGTCGAGTTCGGAGCCACTGATCGAGTTGCCCGGCGTGGCGTCGGCGTTGTCACCGAAGCTGGTGCGGGCGTTCTGGACCGCGATCTGGGTGTAGAGGGCCGCGTCGAGCATGCCGTCGATGATCGGGGCAGACGCCGAGGTGTTGGACACATCGAACGACGCCGACTGCGAACCGGCGACCTGCTGGAGGTTGACGTTGTTGGTCTGGCCGAGGTTGCCCGAGGTCTGGGGCAGGGTGGGCAGCATCTGGTTGGAGAGGAAGTCGTACCCGCCGCTGGTGAGCATGACCATCATCTGGATGGTGCCCGTGGGGCTGCCGATGGAGGTGAGCGGGATCGACCATTCCATGCCGGTGGTGACGGTGCCGGGAGTCCCGCCGAGGTCGGACGGGTCACAGCCCACATCGCCGGGTCCTGTGTCACGAAGCGTGGGGTTGGACTGTGTCCACAGCGCGCTGCCGTAGGCGGCGTCTTTGACGCCATCGACTGCGATCTGGCCTACAGCCGTGGTGCTACCGACAGCCGACACAAGGGCCGACACTGCGAGAAAGCGGAAAGCCTTCATACTCAATCTCCTCTGGAAATAGTGAATCTCAATCGCGCGGGCTGCCGATCCGGTCAGCACCCACCCGCGCGCACTGCTGACTATAAAGCATTCTCCCGCGAGAGCCAGCACAGAATCGAGCTATCTCTTGTATATGACCGATTTAGCTGTATTTTTTCTTCTCACTCTCCAGACCCCCGGAACACCCCCAGTTGCCTTGCCGACGGAGGTTTCGAGTTCTCGGTCCAAAGCCAGCCAGGGGTGTAAATCGGCTTGTGAATCATTCGATTGACGAAAGAACAAGGACTTTCCTAAATCGATTTATCTAAATCTCTTTGCCATCAGACCACATTTGGGTATTGACCCCATAAGCGTGACTCCATAACGTGAAAGTTGCTGCGGGCAGCTCAGGGGGCTGCTCGCGCTGTCTCGCCCTTCAGAAAGGCACTCGATGCACGCTTCACTCAATCGTTTCCGTCAGACTTCGACGACTCGCGGCTTTACGCTCATCGAGTTGCTCGTCGTGATCGCCATCATCGCGCTGCTCATCGGCATCCTGCTGCCGGCTCTGGGCAAGGCCCGAGACGCGGCCCGCATCGCGGTGTGCTTGGCCGATACGAGGTCGAGCGGGCTGGTGTATACCTATTACGCGAATGACTGGAAAGACTGGTATCCCCTCATGCCGCATAGAACGCCACAAAATGCTGCGGACTTCCGACGTTCTCTCAATAGCTCAAGCCCCGGCTATCTTGACAACCAACACGTCTACGGCGGCTTGGCCGGACTCTTTAGCCTCGAACAATGGGGCGAGGACAGAAACGACGCGGCATACCGAGGTTTCGTTGGCGGTCAATACGCCGATGGCACCACAGAAGCAGTTCTTGAAACATACACCGACACCTACGAGTTCCTGACCTGTGCAGCTGACAAAGCCGACCGCTGGGGCGGCCCCGCGGCTCATTCGCCGGGCGCAAAGCTCGCCAATCGTCCTATTAGTGTGGTCCCCGAGCCCCCGAGCCGCAAGGAACTCGTCGTTGCGTACAACATCAGCTACATGTATTACGCGGGCTTGAAGTCCTCAGAGATCGGTATTCTCGCGCCGATCCCCCTGATGGGTGACGAGAGCAACGGAAACGATCTGCGGGACCAAACGTTCTATCGAGGCGAGAACCAAACCGTCTGGGACGAGGTCGGCACCGACGGACCGGGCAACTACGCCGACATCGACAACCACGGCAAGCGTGGCGGCAACTGGGTCTTCTCAGATGGACACGCCGCGTTCCTTGTCGGAAACATTGAAGAACGGTTCTTCGGAGATGAAGGCACCAACCCCGAAAACATCAACACCGGAATCAAACGTCGATCGCACAAGATCTACGCGATGGACTAACGACATCTCGACAGCATGAACCTCCAAGGGCGAGCTTCGCAGCTCGTCCTTTTTCATGCGCACATCATTCGTTAGAACTGCTTGCGGAGCCGGGCACTTGGGATCCCGAGCTGAGCGCGGTACTTGGCCACGGTCCGCCGGGCGATCTCGATGCCACGCTCTTTGAGCGTCTCGGCCAGCGCGTCATCGCTCATGGGCTTGGCCTTGTCCTCGGCATCGACGACCTCTTGCAACGCCGCCTTGATCGCTTCCCAACTGATCTCTTCGCCGCTCTGGGTTTCTGTCCCGCCGGTAAAGAACCGACGCAGCGGCACCACGCCGCGAGGCGTCATCAAGTGCTTGTCCGAAACCGCCCGGCTGACCGTCGCAACGTGAATCCCGAGCTGCTCGGCGACAAGCGTCATCGGCAGCGGCTTGATCGCTTCGGGGCCGAAATCAAAGAAGTCCCGTTGCGCCTCGACGACGACGTTGAGTACCCGCTGAATCGTTTTGCTGCGTTGGCCTACCGCGTCGATGAGCCACTCGGCGTTTGATTTGTTCGTCTTGAGAAAGTCCCGGTCGCGCCGGGGCATCTCCTTATCACGGATCAGCTCGGCGTACTCGCGATTGATCCGCAAGTTGGGCAGCCTCGCATCATTGAGATACGCGATGTAACGATCGAGTTCTTCGTCGTATTCGACAATCGCATCGGGCAAGATGGGTTCGACGGGGTCGTTGATGAGGCGTCGCGCGGGCGAAAGGCTCAGGCGGCGGAGCATGCTCAGGCCCGATTTAATCTCGTCGAGTGTTCGGCCGCTGCGCTCTGCGATCCGTGGCAAGCGGTTGTTCATCAGATCATCGAGATGATCGGCAACAAGCGTGCGCGCTACCGCGATGGTCGAGAGGCGGTCTTCGTCCGAGTCCCAGCCGTCATCGAGATCGGCGCTGTCGAGCTGGAGCAGCAGGCATTCGCGTGCGTCCCGCGCAGCGATCCCGGCAGGTTCCAAAAAGAGCTGAACCGCGATGAGCGCGCGTTCGAGCGTGGGCAGATCGAGTGTTGGCTGGTCAAGGGAAGGAGTGCTGTTGGAACGCGGTGCGGTATCGAGAATGTCCCCGAGCTCTGTGCGCAGATAGCCGTCGCTGTCGAGCGCCATGATAATGAGTTCGCCTGCGATTCGCAGCGGGCGGTCCACCTCGCACAGCCTCCATTGATCGAGCAACTGGTCATAGAGCGACGCGGACCTCGCCGGGGCATTGGCCATCGCTTCTGACTTTGCGTCGGGGTCGCCCGAGCTGCGGATTCGGCTTCGGTCCATCGTGTCCGAGGTGTTGAAGCGATCCTTGCCGTCGGTCAGGGAGTCGGCGTTGTATTCGTTGGCTGCTGCTTCGGGGTTGGCTTCCTCGAAGGCGGCCAGGCGATCGAAGTCTTCCGCCGAGTCCGAGGCGTGTTCGTCGAGCATGCCGTCGGGACGGTCCTCGGCCTCGGGCTCGACAAGCTCAAGCACCGCATTGGACGAAAGCTCTTGCTCGATGCGTTCCTCGAGTTCGAGCAACGGCATCTGCAGGATCTCCATGGACTGGATGACCCGGGGTGCCAGCTTCATCTGCTGGCCGAGCTTCATGTGCTGTCGAGTGTCAAATCGCATGGTCGAAAGGCTCCGCCTGTCGGCTCCTATAGAAGCGTATCGGAGAAGTCGCTCTGGTTTCGTTGGATTTTGGCGCACCGATTGCACTACTCGCATCAATTCCCCCGGCGAACCCTTAAAATGGTGATGCGGTGAGTTATCGGGCTATGATCAAAGTGGTCATATCATCGGCTGGCGGCCAGCTAATGCATCGGCGAGCGCTGCACGATTCGCGTATTCAAGCTCCGAGCCCGAGGGCAGCCCTCGAGCGAGCCGCGTGACCTTCACCGGCCTCGATGCGATCTGCTCAGCGAGATACAGGGCTGTGCCGTCACCTTCGAGCGTCGGGTTGAGCCCGAGAACGACTTCGGTGATCGCTGGATCTCCCTCGCCAGAGGCTGATGAATCGATACGGTCGAGGAGCTGGGCGATGGTCAGGTCACCCGGTCCTATGCCATCAAGGGGGCTCAATCGGCCCATCAGGACGTGGTAGAGCCCCGAATACATCCCGGTGTGTTCGAGGACGATCAGGTCTCGTGGCTGCTCGACGACGAGCACGGTGGACCGGTCCCGACGGGGATTCGAGCAGATCGCACAAATAGAACATGAATCCTGTCCTTGATCAGTCAGGTGCATGCAGATCGAGCAATGCGTCACGGTTCGGCGGAGGTCGGTCAGGGCTGAGGCCAGGTCGTCGGGCACCTGCGGATCCGAGGTCAGCAGGTGGAACGCGAGGCGCTCGGCGGAACGACGGCCGATCCCGGGCAGCTCGCTGAGCCGAGAGATCAACCGATCGACCGCCTCGGGATAGGATGTTGCGTTGCCCGCCATGTGGGCATCGTACCCGGTTCATTTTCTCACTCGCTTATGACCACCTCTCCTCCAACCCGATCGCGTCGCACAGCTCGGGTCATCTGGCTCGTGATCGCGTTGGCTCTACTCGGGGTGCTCGCGTGGACCGGGTGGCTCGCACCCAACCTCGAACCCAAGCGATGGGGCGTCGTGACCGAGGGCGCGATCTATCGCTCGGGCGAACCTACCCCAGGCGGGCTGCGTTCGGTCGTCGATCGATACGACATCAAAACAATCATCGACCTCGGTGCGCACGAACCAGGCAGCCCCGAGGAGCTTCTCGCACAGCGCACCGCGGATGCTCTGGGCGTCGAGCGTATTCGACTCCATCTTGAAGGCGACGCGACGGGCAACCCCGAAGACTACGCGACCACGCTGAGAGTGCTGATGGACGAGAGCAAGTGGCCCGTGCTGGTCCACTGCGCAGCGGGCTCGCAACGGACCGGGTGCGCGATTGCGATGTACCGCCAGATCGTCGACGGCTGGACGTTCGGCGAGGCGTACACCGAGTCGTTCATGTTCGACCACGACCCGGACGACCCGAACACGTTCGTTCGACAGATGCTCGAAGACTGGACGTGGCCCGTCGAAGTCGCGGTGCGTACGGGCGGCGAGGTCCGCAGCACCGAGGCGCTATCTGAGCCCGACAAATGAACGCCCAAACACCATCGGTGCGGGCATCACACCGGGCGGTTGTGCGCACAGGTGCGCTCGTGCTCATTGCTTGGGCGATTGTGTATCTGCCGGGGCTTGGGTCAGCGGGCTTTACGAACACCGAAGGACACCGGGCGATCCCGGCGTTTGAGCTGCTCGCCAAGGACCATGCAACATCCGATGACTGGGTTGCACCGACGATGTTCGATCGGGTGTATCTGCGCAAGCCGCCCGGAATGACGTGGCTTGTCGCGGGAACCAGCAGCGTGTTTGGAAGCACCGAGTGGAGCGCACGCTTGGTTTCAGCGCTGAGCGTGCTGGTTGCAGCAGGTATCTCGGGAGTGTTCGCACGCAGATGGTTCGGGCCGCGAGCGGGATTGCCCGGAGCGTTGTCGGTGGTGTTGATGCCGGTCATGTGGTATTACGGCAGAACAGCTGAGCTTGAGGCTCCGATGTTTGCGGGCACACTGATCTCTTCGTTGTGCGCACTGGATTTGATGCTGGCTTCTCGTCTTCGTTCACCGCACAAGGGTCAACGATGTCTTGCTGGGCTGGGCTTATTCGCGGGGCTTGTGTTCATGCTGGCGGTCAAAGGCCCAGCGGGATTGCCAGCGGTGCTCGGCGTCATCATCGGAGCTGCGCTTGTCACACGATCACTGCGGATGGTGGTGTCACTCCAGATGCTTGCTGCGTTAGGATTTGCAGCGTTGTGCGCAGCGGGTTGGTGGATCCTCGCGGCTCAATCAACCTCGGGCCAGGACGTCATCACACAAAGCCCGGGCGTGTTCTTGTGGTCGCTCGACACGCTCGGCGGCGTTGCGCTGCTCGCGCCGATGGCGTTGTTGGCTGGTTTTCCCATGTCGCAAGTCATGCTGTTCGCGTGGGGACGCGACGCGGCAAGCGAGCCGTTGGGGCAAGACGCACAAGCTCGGCTCGTATCGAGAACACTTGCGTTTGCAACGATCGCTACCGCTGGAGTGTTTGTGATCGCCGGGGTATCTAATCCTCGGTACGCGCTGCCGGTGCTGGTGTTTCTTGGCCCGATGGTGGGCTGGGCGGTCGCGGGTATGAGTCGGATGACGCCGAGGCGCGCACGGATTGCTCGGGTGATGCTGCTCGGCGGGCCTCGCGTGGCCGCGGGTGTGTTTGTGTGCGCGGGGTTGGTGTACGCCCTTGTGATCGAACCACGCTCTCGCCCGGAATCGGGGCGCGATGCAGGCCGAGAAATCGCAGCGTTGGTGCCACCGGGTTCAAGGGTCTACGCCGACCACGCAATCGAGGCGCGTCCCGAGGTGCTGCTCGAAGTGATACGCAATGGGTCCCGCGTGCGCTGGTCGCCGCTCGCTGAAGGGCCATGGCCCGACGATGTGTATTTCGTGGTCCGCAGTGATGCGCGCAGCGACGAACTTCGTGCGCACCAAGAAGAACGTTCCAACTTGGGTAGCTGGAGCGTCCATGAGTACGAGATGGTGCTGCTCGGACCGGTGGCCGATGCAGCCGATCAAGTCGGCGAGTGAGCGGGCGAGTGCTTACGGGCACGGTCCGACGAGGCCGAGCAACGCGAGGAAGTCGCCGAAGCTCACCATGCCGTCACTGCCGATCGTGCCGAAGTCGTCAGCGATATCGCCATCGCAGCCCGGAATGCCGCCGGGGCAAGGACCGACGAGGCCGAGCAGCGCAAGGAAGTCGCCGAAGCTCACCATGCCATCCGCGCCAATGGTGCCAAAGTCGTCGGCGATATCACCCGGGCACGGAGTCATGCAGTTGAGGTCGAAGGCATACGCCGAACCAGAGCCGCCCCCGTTGTCGTCGTCTCCGCGTGCTCCGACCACGACGGCGCCGCCTGAGACCGAGACCGACTCGGCGAACAGATCAAACGTTGCTCCGTCGGAAGGAATCAGCTTGGCCTCTTGCGTCCAGGCGGCTGTGCCATCGAACACAAAGACATACGCGGAACCGGAGAAATTGCCGTTGTCGTCATCCCCGCGTGCCCCGACTACAGCGGTGTCGCCTGAGATCGAGACCGAGTAGCCGAATTCGTTACCCGCCGCCGCATCGTCGGCGACCAGCTTGGCTTCCTGCGCCCAGTTCGTGCCATCGAACCGGAAGACATACGCGGAACCGGAGCTGGTTCCGTTGTCGTCATCTTGGAATGCTCCGACTACAGCGGTGTCGCCCGAGAGCGAGCCTGACACCGAGACCGTGAAGCCGAATCGGTCATTCTCCGCCCCGTCGTCGGCGAGCAGCTTGGCTTCCTCCACCCAGTTCGTGCCGTCTAACACGAAGACATACGCGGAACCGGAGGTGTCTCCGTTGTCGT
>CAYUVO010000001.1:67268-77209 GCA_964448185.1 uncultured Phycisphaeraceae bacterium | reverse complement strand
TAAAGCGCTCGAGTTCTTTGTCGTTCTCTCTCGCGCCTGTTTGGACGATGGAGGTACGCACGCCTTGAGCCTGGAACATGACACTTGAGCGATAGCTCGGTGCCTGCTTCCGCCAGACGATGAAGGTACCGACGCCCAGAGCCCCGCTGAGGATCCCCACGATCACCAGCAGCGGCATGTACTTGAGCGCGATCTTGACCGGGTCAATAGGCGGCAGCCCGGGCGCCCCGCTGATAGGCCCACTCGCAGCGGGACGCGGCCGAGGTGACGGCGCACGCTGAGATTGCGGAGCGTTCGGAGAGGCTGGGGGGCGTGGATTGGTCATGGTCATGATGGTGCTCGCTCGGGGATTCCAAGCTCTGTGCAAAGGGCTGGTGACGTTCTCGCTAACAGGTCATCACTAAGGGGCATATCCAAGGGCCTGTACGCAAAGGTCCGAGAAGGGTTCAGTTCAGGCCGAGGGCCGCCAGCAGGCGGTTGTAGTCCTCAAGCAATATATCGTTCAATACGGCGGGGTCATCCATCCTGCTTTGAATCGCTTTGATAACCGCGTGGGCGTCTTCGTCTCGCCCGACGCTGTGCAGAGCCTCCGCGAAGTGGATCGAGGACGTCAGCCAGCCCATCGGGCTCTGGGCTGTGGCACGAGCACGCTCAAGAGTGGTCAGCGATTCTTGCGCTTGTGAGTTCCGCAGCAGGCTCATACCGAGTGTGTGAAGCACATCCGAATCGTTGGGCGCCACCTGGGCAGCTTTCTGCGCCAGCGGGATCGCCTTGACAGGATCGCTCAGCCGAGCCGTGTAGGTGAACGCCATGTTGTTGAGCACCGTCGAATCCTCGGGTCGGCGATCAATCGCGCGTTGCCAGAACTCGATGGCCTTGGGATAGTCCTTGCTCTCGTAGGCCTGCGAGCCCAGAGCACGCCACGAAGTGAACGCGACTTCGGAATCGGCGGTCGCGTTCGCGTGACTCTCCAGCAAAGTCATGCCTTCGGCGCGGGAGTCATCAGAACTGATGAGCAGCAGCCCACGGAAGAGCTTGGCCCATTCAGAAGTGCCCGGCTCGGCCTCGAACCGTCGCAGGAAATCAAGCGTTCCGGTGCGGTCGTCGATCATGCCGTCGATAAAGTTGAACCACACGAGCATGTCGCGTGCGACGGGTCGCAGGGCGCGGTACGCCTCGATTGATTCGCGGAGCGCTGCGTCGGATCGGCCTTGAAGGTGATACACCTTGGCCCGCATGAGTCGGAGCCCGCCGTCCTGATCGATCAGCGCGGTCATGATGGGCAGTGCCAGCAAGTTCTCGGCCTCAACCGTGCGCGGCGGAGTCTCGTTGAGCAACAGATCAAGCACCCTGACCGCACGCGAGGGCGTGGGGTCAAGCTCAAGAGCCGAGCGGTACATCTGCGTCGCTTCGCGTCGGTGACCGCCTTGAGCGAACACCAGCCCGAGCTGATCGCGGAGCTGAGTATCGCGCGGCTTGAGATCCAACGCCTCACGTGCAATCTCGAGCGATTCGCTGGTCCGGCCCTGCGTGACGAGATATTCGATCAGGCTGATGCGGACCGTATCGAGCGCGGGGTTGAGCTCGATCGCCTTGCGAAGATCGGCAACCGCTTCATCCGTGCGCTGCATCGACGCGAGCACCCCGGCCCGGGCGCGGTACGCCTGCCAGAAGTTCGGGCTCAGCTCGATCGCCTTGTCGAGATCGAGTAGCCGATCACGCTGGAGCTCGGGTTCGTTGGCCATCGCCTCGGCTCGTTTGACGTACACCAGCGAGTTCTTCGGATTGGCGGCGACAATCGCATCAAGCAACTGGCGGGCCTTGGGGAAATCGCCCTGACGCATGGTCAGATCGGCTTCGAGCAGGCTCGTCGAGAGCGTCTGCTGATCCGCGGGCAACGCGGCGAGCGCCTCGGCGGCCTCGTCGTTGCGTTGGAGCCGGATGAGCGTTTCGATGCGGCGTTGTTCCCACATCGAGTTGTCGCCCGCCGTGTGAGCATCACGGATCCGCGTGTACGAAGCGTTCGCACCCGCGAAGTTGCCTCGGCTCATGAACACATCGCCGAGGGTTTTATCGATCAGCATGCGATCGGGCTTCTGCCACGGCAACGCCTGAACCAGCGAGGTGATGGCCTCATTGAGTCGGCTTCGTTCGTTCAGGAACGTGTACAGCCGGAGATAAGCATCGGCGCGTTCGTCGGGATTTCGGCTCGCGATTTCACGCGCAAAGATCGACCGTGCGCCCTCGACGTCGCCCTGTTCAATCCGAAGCGTCGCACGCAACGAGGTAAGCGTGCGGGGATCGTCGACCTGGCTTTCGAGAGTGTCAACGATCTCGCCAGCTTGCTCGAACTGGCCGTCACGGATCAGCAGACCCGCGAGCTGGGCAAGGTTGCCCAGGTTCTTTGGGTTGAGCTGGGCGAGTTGCTGGCGTTGTTCGCGAGCCAAGCCCGCGTCGCCGTACTCGCCTTCAAGACGGAGATGCAGCTCAGCGAAGATCGCATCCGTGCGAGCGATCGACGCGTTAGAACGCTTGAACTCCAGCGCGGTCTGCGTCTGGCCCAACGCGAGCAAGATCCGGATTTTGGAGGTGATGACTTCAACAAGGTCGGGCCGGATTTCGAGCGCCCGGTCGTAGGCCGCGAGCGACTCGGTGGCCTGGTTGTTTGCGGCGTACAGCATCCCGAGCAGACGCCAGAGCCCGGCGTTATTCGGGTAGCGATCCTTCGCCTCAGAGAGCGTGGCGATGGCTTCTTGGGTGTCGCCGCGGGCGCGTTGAACGCGGGCCAGGAACGTCGCGCCCCCTGCGCCGTCGGCATCGGACTGCGCCGCACGGGCTGCGACCGTGGCACCCTGTTCGAGATCACCTGCTCTGATCGCATTGACCATCCGCGCTTCGAGCACCGCAGCGTTGTCAGGAGCGAGCTCAATGGCGGCTTCGAGTGCTCTCTCGGCGGCCTCGGCTTCACCGAGCTTCATCAGCGCGAGCCACTTGGCAACCGCCACAGCACCCGGCTCGCCCTCGATCTGATCAAGGAAGAACTCGATGATCTGCGCACGATCGCCCGAATCCACCGCATCTACCAGCAGAAGCATGTCGGCGTCTTCGGGGTGCGCTTCAAGCCCGGCCTTGGCGACACGCTGGGCGTCCTCGATGCGGCCGCTGAGCACATACTGACGAGTCAGGTTCGAGACGAGCCTTGAATCAGACCCCAAATCTTCGATCGCTTTCTCGAGACGGGTGATCGCGCCCCTGGGATTGGCGATGTTGTTGCCCGAACCCTCGGAGATCCGTTTGGCTTCGATCAGTGCCGCGTCGACCGGGTCGTCGGCGACCCGGATACCCTGCGCGGTTTCGAGACGCTTCACATCATCGCGCACGTCACGGTTGGTCGGATCGATCTCCAACGCGACTCGCAGCTGAGCGAGTGCTTCAGCCGAGTTGCCCACGTCCTGCTCCATCTCGGCGAGTGCCCGACGATACCTCACGGCTCGGGGCTGTATCTCGACGAGCTGACGGAACCGGGTGCGGGCGAGACCCGGTTGGCGGTTCTTGGCAGCACTTGCCCCGGCGAGCCAGAGCCCTTCTTCAAAGCTGTACTGAGTCTGACGGTTGAGCCGTTCGAGCATGGCTTGGGCTTCGACGAGCTTGCCCTCGGTCAACGCGATGCGCGCATCGATCAACTGGAGCGACGGCGTATCACTCGCCACACGCTCGGCGAGCTGATCGCGCACCTCGTTGACCTGCTTCAAGAGATCCGCACGTTCGGCCTCGTCGTCGGAGGTCTCCGCGAGTGTGTAGAGCAGCTCGGCGAGGTTGTAGAGCGAATCGATCCGGTACTGCTTTCGGAGCACGCTCTCAAGGTTGATGGCGTTAGGACGAAACTCACCGATGGCGCGATAGGTCACGATCGCTGCGTGCGCGTCGCCTGTCATAGTTTCGAGAATGGCCCGCTGCTTGAGCAGCTCGACGTCTTCGGGGCGTTGCTCAATAGCAGCGGCAATGACTGCCGCCGAACGTTTCATCCCTTCACGCGGGGCGATCCCACGCTCGGCGTTCATGAGCCGACGGATGAGCATGTTGTCCGGGGCGATCTCGGTCTGATCGACGCGGTCGAACAGCGCGGTCATCGCCGGTTCGAGCTCGCCGATGCGTTGGCCCATCGCGATCGCCGCCTGGTCGGAGGTCATCGTGTCCTTGAGTTCGCGGAGCAGACCTCGCATCTGGCTGGTCAACCTCGTGGTCTCGGCAGCCAGCCGAGCGGTGGAACCGGCGGTGGTCCGGTCGATCGTGCCCGCTACAAACGAATCAATCTCGGCTCGCGCATCGACAGCGCCCGGGAGCTGTTGGCGTGTGAGTTCGTTCGAGCGGTAAACGATCAGCTCATACGTTGATTGCGCGGCCTGTGCGTCGTCAGCGTTGGCGACGAGCGCAGCCTTGCCGTCGGCGATCGCCGATTCGACATCTTCGAGGTTGGGAGCGGTGCCCGAGGTGGCAGCGAGGCTCACCGCGATGGTGTTGAACCTGCGAAGGGGCCACCATGAAGTGTCGTCCGGGTGCGTGCGGGCGTGGTGCTCGATGTACGTCTTGGCCGGTTCGGTGGTCAGGAGCGCGTAGGCATTGGCACGATAGCCTCCGCTGCGCTGAAGCCGGTTGAGCTGGAGATTGAGGAAGATGAGCTGATCTTCTACGCCGTTAGGATCGGCGTCGGCGAGCTGTTTGTACGCCGGGACGAGCTTGGTCGAGAACGTGTCGCTGAGCAGTTGCTCATTGGCGGGCACGCTCAGCTCGAGCGCCTCGACCCACTTGTGCAGGTAGACCTTGTTGAGCTGATCGTTGGCGACCGCCTTGGAGTAGTGGCTCGACGCGACCCGATAATCCCCCGCCTCCATGGCGGTATCACCGAGCCGGATGTGGTCGTCCGCCGATTTTTGCAGGACTCGCATGGCGAGGAACGCCACCCCGCCGCTGATGACGATCAGCACCACAGAGAGGATGACAACAAACTTGATATTTACGCGGTTGGCCATTCGCCGATCCTTGCAGGGAGTAAGTCCCGATCACGATTCATCTGGTTGAACACGGTCTTTGATTACATCCGGGTGAACCCCGGCTTTGACATCTACCCAGTCGGGCACGCACAGCATCAGGTCGCCGAACAGCTCGTCGAGCAACGCGGCAGAACCCTCTGCAAACGCTTCGTTGCTCTCGAAGCTGGTCGACGAGAACTGCACTTTCATGTAATACGCATATTCTTCTTGCAGACGGAACGAGAGCAGACGCACGCCGTGAGCGTGTGCGACCCAGTCGCCGTTGGCGACAAAGAAGTAGCCCGCCCGCTGCACATTGCCGCCGGGGCGCTGGAACTGGCTCACACGCATCTCGATCTTGTGGGGCCGCAACGGCAGCCTGACTCGACGAGCACCGTCGCTCGTGCGGGTCCGGTACCACTCGCCCTCAAGCTCGGCGGGCACATCGATATCACGCGTCCAACGCTCGGTGTCCAACGGCAACCGAATGGTCTCGGAACTCTTGGACATTTGCATCCCCGCACCCACAAAGCACACCTCGGGGACATGGGGCACCGTGTCGATCATGCCCGTGTAATACGCGGCGTGGAAGTTGAGCACCTGCGGCGATTGTCCATGCGGCGGATCCTTCTCGATATAGTTTCGAGAAATGTAGTTCGTCGTGCCCAGGACTTCTTCGATCTCTTTGCTCTCGATGCGATCGGTGCCAATGCGTTTCCAGCTCTTGGTTTCCAACGGCAACGAGCCCAGCGTCCGACGGTCCGCAGGATAAATCGGCTTCTTCTGTAGCCTGACCCCTTGGGCTTCCATCGTCACTTTGAACGCATACGCAGAACCCGCGAGCATCACCCCGAGCACCGCGAGTACGAGTGCCACGCCGACGCCCGCGTATCCCCGCCTGTTGATCGTGGATTGGCTGTTGTGTCTCATGACGTAGCCCCTTTGGCCGTGGCAGCATCGGGAGTCTCAGAAACCACCTTCTGCAAGGCCCATCGCACGCCCAAGAACAGCCCGAGCGAGGGCACCAACAGGATCGTGCCGATCAGCGTGTGCGCATCGCCTGCAGCAAGCGCGGGGTCAATCAGGGTCAGGATGCCCAGCACCGCAACGCGAACAATGTTCATGAGCAACGCGACGGGTGCTGCGAGCATCATCAGCAGGATCCGCTGCCACCAGAGCTTCATGCTCAAGAGCGACACCGCGCCCGCGAGCGCGAAGAACGCGATGAGCATCCGCATCCCGCTGCACGCCTCAGCGACGTTGAGCGGTGCGACCATGAGACCCGAGCTGTCAAAGATCTCCAGCATGTTGCCATCGATCTCGATCGTGTAGCCGAACGGCGTGAGCGTCAGCCCGAGCATCACCCATGCGCCCTTGGACGCAAGGATCTGCAACGGGAACGTCATCGCGGTCATGATCCGCGCGGAGATGGTGATCCCGAATGCCAGAAACGCGATCGGGAGGAAGGTGGCACGACTCATCGCCGGGCCGAACGCGGTGAGCACCACGCCGTAGAGAGCCAGCAGCATGCACGCGCCCTGGAGCATGTGGTTCGAGATATTGAGCGTAAAGAACAAGAACCCGACCATGCCCAGCACGATCGCGGGTACCCCCGCCACAAAGGGTCGCACGGGCAAACCCTTGAGCCGCTCGCGTTCCATCCACAGCATGTACCCCGTAATCAGCGGGATCACATACGCATGGCCCCAGTCCTCCAGATACTCGGAACTGAACAGGTGCTGACGATAGAACCAAGTCCAGAAGTAGAGCCCGAACCCGAGTATCCCAATCGCCGCTCCGACAAGCCCCAGCGGGCTCGCGAAGACCTGAGCCACCGTGCGCACACCCGCGTCCGAAGTACCAGCAGCACTTGCGGAACCAGCGGACAAACCGGCATCAGAGGATGGTGGGGGGCTAGACGGGGTCATTGGTTCCACGAACGGTTTCCACTCAAAAGGCTTGACTCATCCCTACGCCCAGTCACCCGCGAGGTTCGCGGAGGACCTAGAGGGACCGGCAAACGGGCCTTCCCCAGCGTCAAGCACTCACCGATGCTCTCGCGAGCACCACTTCTCTTCGTTCTCAGCAGTCTGCTTGTAAGGTCGCTCGACGGGCGAGCTGATTCATTTGATCCGATTACCTGCTGACATTCGACGGCGGGGCCTCGAAGATGTCATTCCCAAAGTTCCGGTCGATCAGGAACCCAAAGCCATACGAGGCCCGTAAACCATTGCGTACAACAGCCAGGGGTAGGGCCCAAAAGTTCGTGCCCACGTTGATATGGTCGTCGGGCTTGAGCATCACGTCTGGCTGGGTGCCCTCGGTGATCGCCCGGGCGTTGAGCCGCATAGTCGCCTGACGCTCGGTGCCCACCATCCGGGTGATATCCACCCGCTCGGGGATCGCGGTCGGGGCATAGCCGCCAGCTGCAGTGATCGCACGAGTCAGCGTGAACGAACCTTGTGCGGGCAGGGCATACACCCCAGGGCGGTTGACCTGACCCGCGATATAGACGTTGCCGGTGGGCGGCACGGGGACACGGATGAGATCACCCGCGCGGACCACGATGTTGTAGCGGGCGTCGCCGCTGACCAGTGATTCGATCGGCACCCGGATCACGCGCTGGGTCACGAGTGCCTCGGCACCGAGCGCGTCGTCAGGCCCGTCGCCCATCGCATTGGCGATCTGAACCCATTGGCCGTCGAGGAACACCCAGCGGGTGGGCGCATCGAGCGGGGTCGCTGCTTGTGACGACACGGGCCTGCTGCGAGAATCCACCAGATCCACGATCGGATCGGGCGCGTCTTGGGGCATGAGGTTGATGGGGGGGGACGGGGGATCGGACCGCCGACGCATGGAGTTCGTGGATCTCATGGCCGATGGCGTGGGCGAGGCTCCTTCGACGCCTGTGAGGTCGTTAATCAGATCCAGAAAGCTTTCATCGCCCGGCTGCTGGCCATCAGGCGAGTTCGGGATCAGTGGAACTTGTGCCGGGTTGAGCGAGTTGTTGCTCTCGGGCACGCTCAGGGGCACCTGACGGATCACATAGATGTACTTGGCGCTTTCGTTGAACCCACCCGCGGTGGTCAGCGCTTCGAGCAGCCGAAAGTCAGGCTGGGGCAGGATGTACGGGCCCGGCGCCGAGACCGAGCCAAACACGGTGTACGCGAGTTGACGCTGTTCTGCGACCCGGATCTGCACCAACGGATCGCGTGCGATATCCGCCTGTTCGATGGCCAGCGCGATGCGTTCGCTGGTCTGTCCCGAAGTCAGCCCCAGGACCTTGATGATCGGGAGCTGGGGGATTTCGATCCCGCCCTGTGAATCAACACGGACTCCGTACTGCTCACGGAGTCCTTGGCTGATGAACCCTTCGATGGTGACTTCGAGGAGGTCACCGGATCCGATGCGGTACGCCGAGGCTTCGGGGATGAGATCCTCAGCGGACACCTCGGAATACTCCACAAAGCCGTCGCCCAGATCTTCGATCGCGCTGAGGCGTTCGAGGATGGGTGTGACCGTGGCGGTGTGTTCCCATCGGCCCACGACTGAGGGATCGAAGTAGCTGTCAACTTCGCAGCCGGTGGTAAAAAATCCGGCGGACAAGGCTGCGACTGCCAAGGAGCAGCGAGCAGCGCGGCTCGAAGGTCGCGAAGTGGCGCTCGATCGGGCGAGCCTTTTGGTCGTGGTTGGAATCACCTGTGAGGCTCCTTCGCCGTGAATCGCCTGGAATGGGCCCAAAATCGGCCCCGAAAGTCTGTTTCGCGGTCTGCACCGTGGTTGTCTGCGCGCGGAATGCCCGCATGCTCGCCGAGAGCGGGATGAGGAAAGTTAGCACCCGACAACCATGTGTCAAACGCTTCTCAACCACCAAAGGTTCGCACCAGAAGGATCGACCGAGAACACGACCGGGTTGAAGGTTTCTGCCGGTGAATCCGAACACAGAGGCATTTGCGCAACATCTGCGCGATTCTGGGCTCGCCTGCTCCCGGCAACCCAGACTCGATGGTCAATAGGAAGGGCTGGTCGCGGGCTAAGATCGGAGCATGAACACGCCCGAGCCCGCACCCTCTTCGGCAGCTTCTAAAGGCCAAGCCTCCAAGCGAGCCCTCGAACGCACCATCGCTCGCCATCCACGTCCCGCGGGCGGCGACCCCATGCGACGCATCGAATCGGGCGTGGTCAATCTCTCAGGAATGGTGCTCAACAACGCAGACGAAGCTCCCGAACACTTAGCCCAGAAGAAGAAACCCAAGTGGCTCAGGGCCAAGGCTCCCGGCGGACCCGGCTATTCCAAGCTCCGCGACCTGCTCACCGAACACCGTCTCAACACGGTCTGCCAGGAGGCGGGCTGTCCGAACATGGGCGAGTGCTGGGACCGGGGCGTGGCCACGATCATGATCCTGGGCGACACCTGCACCCGGGCGTGTGGCTTCTGCAACGTCAAAACCGGTCGGCCAGAGCCCGTCGACAAGGACGAGCCCCGCCGGGTCGCTGAAAGTCTGGCGTTGATGGGGCTCAAGCACGTCGTGATTACCAGCGTGGACCGCGACGAGCTTCCCGATGGCGGGGCTGGGATCTGGGCGGAGACGATCATCAGGACCAAAGAAGCGTGCCCGCAGATGTCGGTCGAGGTCTTGATTCCTGACTTCGAGGGCAACTGGGATGCTCTGCAGATGGTGCTCGATGCCCGGCCCCACATCATCAACCACAACATCGAGTGTGTGCGACGGATGTACCCGGCGGTTCGTCCGAGTGCCAAGTATGACCGCTCGATCGAGCTGTTGCGACGGGTCAAAGAGCAGGGGCAGGTCGCCAAGACGGGCATCATGGTCGGGATTGGCGAGAAGGATTCAGAGGTCTTAGAGCTTCTTGATGAGGTGCAGGCGGGCAGTCGAGCGGGGGGGGCGG
>CAYUVO010000001.1:26146-67258 GCA_964448185.1 uncultured Phycisphaeraceae bacterium | reverse complement strand
CCCCCCCCCCCCCGCCCCCCAGACTTGCGACGTGCTGACGATCGGGCAATACCTTCAGCCGACTCGCAACCACCTGCCGATCGACCGCTGGGTGACGCCCGAGCAGTTCGATATTTTCCGCGTAGAGGGGCTCCAAAGGGGCTTTAAGGTGGTCGAGAGCGGTCCGCTGGTGCGGAGCAGCTACCACGCTGACCACCAGGCAGACGTGCTGACGGATATTCTCTCGAAGAGAGCGGAACAAGAATAGTGTTGACACCCGTAAATTCTTTGTTCGCATGATAAGCATATCCACGGTATGCTTATTGACAATTTAGACATAATTGCTATGCTTGGCATATGGCTACTCAAAGCGATCAAGGGCAGGGGTGGAAACCAAGTGCTGTAGATTATCAAACAGCCGTATCGGACCAAAATCCGTGGTGGCGTGATGGCATGGTTCCCGAAGTGCTCGCCCCACCACGTGAGCGAGCTATTGGTGCAGGACTATACAAAGTATTATTGAGCGAGAGTCATCGTCGGTTTCAAGTCATTATCGGGCCACGTCGGGTTGGAAAGACAACAGCGCTCTATCAGACGGTGCGCCATCTTCTTCAATCGGGTGTTGATCAAAATCAGATTCTGTGGCTTCGGTTAGACCATCCGTTGCTGATGCGTTACGAGATGGGTGCTTTAGTCCAGAGTTTTATCGACCATCGATCAGCATCGCTCGATCGGCCAATTTTTGTATTTCTTGATGAGCTTACCTACGCCAAGGACTGGGATCTTTGGCTCAAGACGTTCTATGACGAGGCTTATCCAGTGAGGATCGCTGCTTCTTCCAGTTCTGCTGCGATGTTGCGAGACCGTCACGCGGAAAGCGGGATCGGTCGTTGGGATGAGCGGTATCTACCACCATATCTCTACACAGAGTATTTAGAACTCATTGATGGCCAAAGGAGAGATCGAGCAAACGAAACACTCCGTGCCACGGTCGAAATGCAGGGGGGTAGTTTAGAAGCTGAATCGCCCGAGCATCTACGCCGTTATCTGCTGACGGGAGGATTTCCGGAGCTCCTGATTCGTTCGCAGCATTCAACCGGTGACGAAAGATCTCGTATAATTGAATCACAACGAACTCTTCGAGCAGACGCAGTTGAACGAGCAGTTTATAAAGACATCCCACAGGCCTACGGGGTGGATCGTCCGATGCTTCTCGAGCGGTTGCTGTATGTGTTGGCGGAACAAGCCGCATGTCTTCTGTCGCCCAAAAACTTGAGCAGCGATCTTGAGATGACGGCTCCCACCATTGAGAAGTACATCGCATACTTGGAACGAGCATTTCTGGTGTTCACACTCCAGAACTACTCTGGCTCGGAGCGGTCGAAGCAGAAACGGGGAAGAAAGTTATACTTTGTCGATGGTGCGGTTCGGAATGCTGCTTTGCACCGCGGCGAGGCTCCGTTGCGGGATTCCACCGAGATGGGGTTGTTGAGAGAGAATCTGGTTGCGGGTCATTTACGCGTACTCGCCCAGATGCATCAAACGCGGCTCTACCATTGGAGAGACGGGAATGATGAGGTTGATCTTGTGTACGACGACGATCGTGCCCCGATGGTTTTTGAGATCGCGTCGAAGCGTGGCCATCATCGCAAAGGGTTGTATGCTTTTCTTCATCGATATCCTCGATTTTCCGGTGGTGCGTATCTCGTCGCTCCGGAAGTAGAGTTTGTGAACGCTCAAAAAACGGCCAATGGAATCGGCACGATATCGATCGAGAGTCTTGTGCGTATGGCAGGATCTTTGGCAGAAAGACATATTCAAGACGAACTTGGGTTAAGTGATTCATGACATTTGATGGGGGCTCACTCTGCACACCGACTTCCTCCATGCTGCTATCGCGATGATCGCGATCATGAACCCGATCGGGACCGCTCCGATCTTTCAGAACATGGTCTCGCCGTTGCCGCGCAATCGTCAGCGCTCAGCCGCTCTGCTCGTGTGCGGGTTCATCGCAGCTCTGCTCATCGGGACCGCGTTCGCGGGACACGCTGTGCTCAACCTGTTTGGGATCTCGATCGACGCCTTCCGTGCTGCGGGCGGCGTGGTGATCGGAGTGATGGGCTATCAGATGCTCCGCGGGGCCAAGTCCGCCGAGCATGAACGGCTGGCCGACGAGAAAGAGATCCGCGAGAACCTGCTCGTGCCGTTCGCGATGCCGGTCGTCGCGGGACCGGGGACGATCACCACGGTCATCACGCTCTCGGTGAGCCAGTCGGGGTTTTCGATTCCGTGGACCGCGCTGGTTGCGATTATGTTTGGCGTGTTGGTCACCGGCGTGTGTTTGTTTGCGATTCTCGCTGTGGGCAAGTACCTCTCGATCGAGGTGCAGCGGATCTTCACCCGGTTCATGGGCTTGGTGCTGATGGCGATGGGGATGGAGTTTTTGCTGGGCGGGACCGCTGCGTACTTCGCCGCGAGACAGCTCGCCGAGAGCGCGGGTCTTTAGCGTTCGTTCTGGGCGTTGTGCGAGCGGGTGCTGAGCGATTCGGGGATCGAGGCGTAGGGGTCCGCGTCGATGAGTTCTGCACTGAGAATGCTCGGCGGGTTGGTCGGGCGGTCGCCCGGACCGACGGGGGTCTTCGCGATGGCTTTGATAACGTCGCCGCCGGAGATAGCTTCACCGAACCCGGTGTATCGGCCGTCGAGGAACGAGGTGCCGTTTCGGCTCAGGCAGACGAAGACCTGCGAGCCGTTGGAGTTGGGATCACCCGTGCGGGCCATCGAGAGCACGCCAAAGTCGTGCGGCAACGATGACTGCTCAAGATCGAATACATATCCGGGACCACCCGAGCCCGAGCCCGTCGGATCGCCCACCTGGATCACGAAGTCATTCTTTGCGACGACGCGGTGGAAGATGATGTCGGTGTAGAACCCGCCATCGACGAGGTGTCGGAAGTTGAACACGGTGTTGGGCGCGATATCCGGGCGAAGATGGATGATGATCTCGCCTTCGCTGGTGGTCCAGCGGACGTACTTGTCGATGTAGGTGCGGTAGCCGCTGAACTTGTTGGGTCCTTGTTGGAACTCGGGAGCGGACCTGGGGTTGGACGGCTGGGTCGCGGTCGCCGGTGAGAGCAACGGCTGGAGGACGACCGCAGCACCGATGGGCTGATCGCCCACGTTGAGCTGGGCATAGACGACCAGTTTGGGACCGTCGGATTTCCACAAGCTCGGGAACAGACCCGCGAGGTCCAGATCGCCCTCTGCGGCTGCGGCTCGTTCAAGCTCGTCGCCAGAGCCGGCCTTGAGAAGCGAGATGGACACTTCACCTTCGAGCCCGCCGGGGACCGATGCGGTCATCGGGATGACTCGATCGACGCCTACATAAAGGCGGTCGGGGGTGAGTTGGGCGTTGGCGAGGGTGCCAAGCGAGCAGAGGACGACCAAGCCGGACCAGAGAGATGATGCTTTGATACTCATGCGCAGAGCGTAGCCACAGCGCCCGCATGACGGCAAGGATCTGATGGGTTTGCAGGGTTAGAGCGGAGAGGGGGGGCTTACGGCTTGCCGTTGCCGCCGGGAGAATCACCGCCGCCGGAAGGCTTGTTATGCCTGCCGCTGTCGTTCCAGTGCTGGAGCGTTTCCCAGAAGTCCGAGTAGAACGACTCATCGACCTGCGATGACGCCATGATGTCGATCATGGTGAGTTCGCTGATGGGGTCGAGGTCATCTGGCACGTTTCCGAGAAGACTGTCGCCCGATTCGTTGAGCCAGCTGATCGAAAGATCCGCACGCAGCAGATAGAACCCATCGTCGTGGTTGAGCTCACCCATGGAACGGAAGCTGTCAGAGACGAGAGCAGTCCTGCTTGGCTGGACGAGACTGAACTTGGTGACACCCTCACGAGAGCCGCCGCGATACTGGTAGTTCCCGACGAGGAGATCATCATCGCTGCGCCACGCCTCGGAGAATGTCCTATAGGTGTGTGGGCCCTTGTGAGACGGGCAATAGAACAACTCGGGAGTTTCGAGGATCTCGGCGTTGAACAGAGCGCCGAGGCCGTCCCACCAGCCGCCGTCGTCGGCACCTATGTCAAACCGCAGCGCGATCGAGTTGCCCAAGCTCGTGTGCAGCGAGATGGCGGTATCACCGGGAACAATGTCGGCAAGATCAACCGAACCCGCCATCACGCTCGGCGGGAGCTGATCGCGGTTCGAGTCGGCGTAGATCACGACGCCCATGCCGATTTGTCGGAGGTTGGACCCGCAGATCACCCGCTGTGCAGCAGCCCGGACCGAGGCGAGCGCGGGGACCATGAGCCCGATGAGCACCGTCATCACCGCGAGCGAGACAAGCACGTCGGGCAACGTAAAGGCTTTGCGCACAAAGGGCGAAGAGCAGCCTTTGGGTCCTGTATCTGTAGTTATCCACCCCGGCTGAGCCACAACAAGCACTCCCATTCCCGAAGACACTGCGAACGTGCCCTCATAAACCGCGACAAAGGACACTGTAACGGGCCAGCAAAGAGACCACAATCCCTGATCTGGATAAAATAGGCAGTAAAAGTAGGGCAAATGCACTACTAGAATGCGAACATGCTCCGCAAGGTCTGATAAGCGTTGCAGAAGGGCCGGCAAGATGCCTCCCCGTTTCTTTTGATTCGCATATCCCCCCAAGCGTCGATACGGTGTGCCCATGACCCAATCGGGGGAATCGCATCCAGATCTTGTGTTGATGCAGCGCATCGCTTCGGGCGAGGAAGCTGCGGTGGAGGAGCTCTACGACCGCTTTGGTTCGTTGGTCTTTCGGATGTCGCTGCAGACGATGCCCACGAGAGCAGAGGCTGAGGACGCGGTTCAAGAGGTCTTTGTTAGGCTCTGGAAGACCGCTGATCGGTATGATCCGACTCGGGCAGCCCTCGTGACCTGGGTCATGCTGATTACCCGTCGGCACTTAGTGGACCGTCTCCGGCGGACGCGGGCCCGAATAAAGAGCACAAGCTGGAACGAATCAGCAGGTCAGTCAGGGACAGATGCATCCGATCAGGTTGGGACTCGTATCGAAGACAGAGAGCGGTATTCTGCACTGCTCAAACGAATTGACATGCTGCCGGAGTTGCAGCGGACTGTGGTCAAACGGACCTATCTGGGCGGTCAGACGCTCAGGCAGGTGGGAGAAGAACTTGATGTTCCGCTCGGGACTGTCAAGTCTGCATTGAGTCGGGCGTTGGTCCGGCTCCGCGAACGAATGGGTGAGGACCCGAACCAATGATGACGACACACGAACTGCTCGAACTTGCGCTGCTGGACGCCTTTGGGGTACTCGAAGAAAGTGAGTGCGCCGACTTTGAGGCTGCCCTGCTGGCTGCGTCCACCGGAGTCCGTGCTCAGGTTCGTACCGAGCAGGACCGCATCATGCGGACCGAGCTTGCGGAGTTGGCTCAGGGCGAGCCCGACAGCTCACTCCGCGAGCGTGTGATCGAAGCTGTGCGTTCAGCCCAGATTGGACAAGTACCTGCGAATCAGTCCCGGCCGCTCTCGTTGCATGCGGTCGAGCAGAGTTCTGATTCGCTCGCGTTCCGCGGACCTCGGCGTCTGCGTGCTCTGGCGGTATGGCGTGCAGCGGCCCTCGCGTTCGCAGCGGCTTCGGTCGTCTTCGGCTGGAGCACGTTCCAGATGCGGGCGCAGTACGAAACGCTTGCACAGGCTCAAGCCGACGATGCGCTCTTTGAGTCGCTCGCTGCGGAGTTTGGACGCCAGTTCGTAGTAGATGCTCTGGTCGATCCCGACACGCAACGGCATTTCCTGCGTCAAGTGGTCAACACCGATCGCAAGGTCAAGGCTGAGGCAGCGGTGTGGGTCCATCCCGATTGGAGTTCGGCACGGTTCTTCGCGATTAGTCTGCCTCCGACCGCACCGGGCACACAGTATCGGCTCGTCGTGCTCGATGAAGACGGCAACGCAATCCAAGACGTGCTGCGGTTCGAGTTTGCGGGCCAACTGGTCAACCGCGAGGTTCAGCTCGATTTGACCATCGAGAACCCGGTGCTCGGGATCGTCGGCAGCACGGACAGCGGCGAAGACGAGATCCTGCTGATTACGTCAACTCCATCAACGCCCGACGCCTAAAGCCAATCGCTCCAGCATGAAAGCAAAGCTTCCGAGCCCTTCTTGCGCGAGCAAAGGGGTTTTGGTTGTTCATGTGTCTGGTCAGGCGGGCTTCTACCCGCGCAGTGAGCGCCGGGCCACGTCGGGCACGGGGTCTACCCAGCGAGCCTCGTTGAGGATCTCTTCGAGTCGGTTCGAGGCTTCGTACTTCTTGCGAACTCTGGCCATGGTCTTCCACAGCCCGAACCAGACCATCGCAGCAAACGAAGCAGAGATCCCAAGCCCGATGCCCGCATACTTGGGACGCTGATCGCTGACGGGATCCTCACGAATCGTGGACGGCTCGGTGATGACCGTCGAGAGCCCGTCGCGGCGACGAGGACGCGATTCATTGGCTTCGGCGACGAGCGAAGTGACGTAGGTTTCCATCCAGCGTTCGGCCCTGCCTGCGCCTTCGAGTACGATCTCGAGTTCGAGTCTGCCCGGCGTGTTCTCGCGGGATACGAGCCGATCGTCGAGCACGGCGTGGACCGCTTCGACACTGGCATCTTCGGTCATCCCGCGGCGTTTGAGCCGGGCAGCGACCCGCTCGACGAGCCGGGGATGCGTGAGCAAGTCGGTGTGGAACGAGGACCACGCAGCGAGATCGCCCTGGGTGGTACCGATGACTTCGGAGCTGATGATCGCGTTCGCCGAGTAGCTCGGGGGTGCGACACGACCCGCGATCACCCACGACAACCCGGCGAGCATGGAGAGCGTCACGACCCAGGCGGCGATCTGGATGCTGCTATTGATTTTGGCGAGGGAGACTTCCACTCGTTCATGGAGCACGTCGATTGCTCGTTTGGCAGCCGAAAGCTCGCGGCGCTGCACCAGTAGAAGGTCGCACTGCTCGACTCGCTGTTGGAGCACCTCGCCCGCGCGACGGATTTTGCGAGTGCGTGCAAAGAGTACTGTGCGAACGCCGCGCAGACGACGCATGCGTGACTCGACCCGAACGGGCGGCATGGGTCGGTTGGAGGGGGGGCGGTTGTTTGCAGGGCTTGCAGCGGGGGTGCTGGGCTTTGCCCGTTCCGCCTTCCGTGCAGCCTGCAGCTCGCCCTGGAGGAGGACGAGTTGTTCGCTGAGTGCGTCGCGTTCGAGCGTGAGCACTCCGATCTGGCCACGGAGTTGATCGAGCTCGGCGAGCGCCCGGTCACGTTCTTGCGAGGCTTGCTCGACACGGGCTGCAAGCTCGCGGACGTCATCCGATTGCTCGCCTTGGGACGCTTGGAGTTCGGCGGTCAGGCGTTCGGCGCGGCCTTTGGCCTCGGTCAGCTCAACAACCGCCTGATCGCGTTCGACTTGTAAACTCTCGGCTTGTTCGCGGCTGTTGTCGGCGAGCTCTCGGTGGGTCTGGATCTCGGCGAGCCGAGCATTACTTTCTTCCGCAGAGGCCGATTGCTCGGTGCGCAACGATTCGAGCTGGGCGTTGAGCGAGGCGAGTTCTTCGTCGCGTTGGCTGCTGAGTGATTGATGTTCATCGAGCTGTACGCGGATGGCTTCGGCTTGGCTCGTGTGCTGATCGACGAGCGCACGCTGTTGTTCGAGTTCGGCCTGCTGCGATTCGATCTGGCTGGTGAGCTGGTCGTTGAGCTGGGTCTGGTGCTGTTGGTCCTCGGCCTGTTGGGCTTTGAGAGCCTCAGCGGCCTCGGCGAGTTGAAGCTCACGATCGGCGAGATCCTGCTCGCGATTCTCAAGCTCGGCGGACAACGCACGACGCTGCGAATCGGCTTCCTTGAGTCGAAGCAGTTGATTCTCGACGTCGGCGATGACCTGTGTGACGTCCTGCTCTGCAGATGAGGTGGCAGGAGAGCGCACGTCTGAGGGTGGTGGGTCTTGGCCGGGCTTGGGGTTCACGAAACGGGCTCTCCCTATAAACGGTCGGTACGTGTTCGTTGCTTTCGAGCGGTAAAGGGCTGTGGGGACGCTAGAGAGCCCCATGGGATGGGCTTATCGGTCTCTTGGGCCACCACTTGGGCCATCACTTAGGCCGCTCGAAGGGCGTTGAACCAAGGCAGTATCGACCGAGCGGGTGGGGCTCTGAACCCCGTCCGAGAAAGGGATGCAGGTCTGGATGATCTCCCGGGTTTCTAAGGCCGATATGGATTTTGATGCACCGCGAGCCGATGGCGCGGTACACTTTGTAAGCACATCGCCGCAGCGTGCGGGGCGTGTTCGGTCGCGGCCTCAATCGGGGTCGTTGTACCTTGATCGCGGTCTGAGATTAGATAGGTCTTTCGAGCTGCCTTCGCGGCGGTCATCGAACGCTAAAGGAGTTGCCATGAGTCTTGCTGCTATGGGTATTGCGAAGCTTTTGACGTCGGTTGCTGTCTTGGGTGCTGCCGGGTTTGCCGGTTTCAACCTGATGGCCACTGGTAGCCCCTTGGGGAGCTGCCAGACCAAGCAAACGGCTGCGGTCCAGCTCGTTGCTGAGCAGGGCGCAGCTTGCTCCGAGGACAAAGCGAGCAAGAGCGACTGCGACGAGAGCAAGGCCGAGCAAGTCGCTTCGGTTCAACTCGTTGCTGACAAGTCCGAGGCCTGTGCAGAGAAGAAGGCCGAGAGCTGCGATAAGGCGGAGCCGACCGAGCAGACGGCTGCGGTCCTGCTCGTTGCTGGGAAGACCGAAGCTTGCGACGACAAAAAGGCCATGGCTTGCTCCGAGGACAAAGCGAGCAAGAGCGACTGCGACGAGAGCAAGGCCGAGCAAGTCGCTTCGGTTCAACTCGTTGCTGACAAGTCCGAGGCCTGTGCAGAGAAGAAGGCCGAGAGCTGCGACGACACCAAGGCTGAGCAACTCGTGACCAGCGAGAAGCCCGACGACAACGGCTAAAGCCCGTTGATAAATATCTGACCACCGCAAGCCCCGCTTCCATCTTGGAGCGGGGCTTTCTTGTGCGCACATTCCCTGAACATCCACCCCTACGCTTAGAGCATGGCGAGCTACATCCTCAAATCCGAGCCGGGCGTTTATAGCTACGCCGATCTTGTGCGCGACACGCGAACCCACTGGGACGGCGTACGCAACGCGACCGCACAGATGAACATGCGTGCGATGCGCAAGGGCGATACCGCATGGATCTATCACAGCCAGACCGACAAAGCGATCGTCGGCATCGCCCGCGTGGTCAAGGGGCCGTACCCCGATCCCGATCAGCCGGGCATGACCGCCAAGGGCGACCCCAAAGGCGTGCTGATTGATATCGCGCCGGTGGCTGAGCTGGCGGAGCCGATTACGCTGAAAGCACTCAAAGCGGATGGCAGATTCGATCAGCTCGCTCTGATTCGCCAATCACGCCTGAGCGTAATGCCCGTGCCCGAGGAGCTCGACGTGCTGCTGCGTGAGTTGGCGGGCGTGTAAGAGCAGGTTCGGGCGGTCGCCTTCGGCAACGAGCGTGTGCTGGCCTACAATTTCACGGTCCCGGGACCGCCTACCTACTTCGTCGGCGAACACGGAACGTGGGTGCATAATTGTGGGATCATTCTTAAGGGGTCGAAACGCTTCAGCCATTCATTTGGTAGACATGCTCAAGAATGGGCCAGTGCTCACGGGGTGAGTGTGGATCGAAATATGTGGCACGGCATCCTAAGCAAAGCAAATAACAGCGGTGTAGAAGGATTTGGCACGCTTTCCGGCAAGCCAACGATAGTGAAGTTTGCGAGAATTGACGGGAATAAACCAATTATGCTACATTGGTATACAACGGGTTCGAAAGCAGGGCAGTTTGCAAATGCATTCATCCCCTCAGAGGCCCAGATACAGAAGTTTTTCAGAAATCGCTAATCCATGATTATCAAGCCGCCTCAAGCTCCCGTCGCATATGCGTGGTTGGCTTTTGAATACTCAGCAAAACAGGCCTCCGAAGCCCTTATCGAATCTGTTGTTCGCAGGTATCTAGTGCAGCGTATACAAATAGAACTGTGTGCCAATTCATGTGATCCAGAATTTAATAATGCAATCTATAACGGTGTCTCGGCACAATTCATTAACACCAACTATCCTCCAGTCAGTGATACCATATTGTTTTCTCTTCGAAATATGGAACCAGCATCAAAATGTTCAGTGCTTGGGATATGGGCGTTCGACTCGTTTACATCGACTCCAATATTGGCTCTTGGGTGGGGTAGTTGTCGACGCGAGCGTGATATACATTGCCGTGATGTAGTAAACGAAGTATCCTACTTTGTTTCGGAAACCAACTGCAAGTGGGCCGTTTTGGGTGCTGAATGCTCTGTATTGCTTCAAGGTGGCACATTGTCAATACCTACGGATATTTGTGAAATCGCATGGCTGGGCAAGAAAATTATTCCAATAACACCAGCTACGATCGATGAAGTGCGCCAGTTCCTGTCAGATCCTCCGTCCATAAACGGCTATCCAGTTATTCCTGAATAAGTCATGGCGGCTACTCAAACAGAGCCTAGTAACGACAAGCCGCTGTGATTGCAGGAAATCAGCCAGCCACGTCCTTCCGCTATCGTCGTCGGCTTGGTCCTCGTTGCGCCAGCTACAAACCGGCGAGTTGGTCTCGGTCATGCACGGCCCGGCAGAGGTTCTGGGAGTCGCCTTCGGCAACGAGCGTGTGCCGATCTACAATCTCTCGGTCCCGGGCTCGCCTACCTACTTCGTCGGCGAACACGGAACGTGGGTGCATAACTGCAATATTAGTCAATACGTAAAGTCAGGCTCTAAAATAATAGCTAAGGGCAAGGATATTCGCAAAATCGATCGCCTTATCGAACTGTGGGACGGACGTATCCGAGACTGGAAAAAGAAGAAGGGGTGGAATCGGCAAGGCGATGAGTTACACTGGTACGAAAAGAATGGGCAGGTATTTGGTGGCAAGAGAGCAGGGGAACCCGATCCCTTCTAGGGCCTAGGAGGCAAGTAGGACCATGAAAGTTGTCTGTGTTTCCAACCGTGACAAGAATGGAAGTAACCACACATGGAAAGAGCTTGTTCCAGGGCGCGAGTACACGGTACTTGGCATCGCATATGACGACCTGCGTATCTCTGTCGGGCACTCCCTCCCTGTGCTGTATCCGGCCCATCTGTTTAGCGTTGTAGACAACTCCATCGACTCTCGGTGGAAGATAAGCCTTGACGATGATGGCGGTATCCGCATGTCATTTCCGCCATTTATGAAACCCGGATTCTGGGAAGACGTGCATGATCAAGACGTGAAGTCGCTTTCGATACTGGCAGATTATATGAGTTTTCCGAAATCCTAATATACCAACTGGCACCGCTCGGCCACAGGAGTCGGTTACTAGGCCGTGTCTGACGGCTCGTATGCTTGGCGCGTGAGCGGGGGTTGCGAAGAGTCGCTCCTTGGAAGCTGCGGACTTGGCCTCGGCGAGGAGGTCGCGGATGCCGCCCGCGTGTGAAATGAAGACGATCTAGAACCGGAACGTGGCACCGAGTCGCAAACGCAGCGCGGCGTCGGCGTCTTCTTCGCTGAGCTCGGTGCCCGTCGAGTCGAGGAATTCGTATTCGTTGTAAACGACAACGCCCGCAGCAGCGGTGAGCTCGAAGTGTTCGTTGGGTTTCCATACCACGCCTGCTTCGACTGCGATGCGGTCATCGCGGAGCACGCCGTCGGGTGCCGGGCCGTTGTCGTCGAGGCGGTATTCACGCGACTCCCAGCCTCCTTCAGCGAACCATGTGAGCGGGTCGGTCGGGGAGTAGCTCAAGCGGAGCTTGGGGCCGGTGGATTTGAGTCGCCATTGGTCGTTGATGTTCCAGTCGACGGTGGGGAGGGCGAAGAATCGTGCGTCGTCTTCGAGCCGCGAGGCTGCGTAGAGCGCGATGCCGAGAGTGAACCCGTTGTCGAACTTGTAGCTGGCACCGGCAGTGCCCGCCACGGTAAGTCCTTCGCTGACGTCGGCGTCTTCTTCGTATGACCACCGGACTCGGCCGCCGCCGAACGCGGTCCAGCGTTCGTTGATCGGGACGATGATCTGGGCCCCGAACCCGAAGCTGTTGGTCTGGTCGAGAGGGTCGTCGGTGCCTGCGAGCAGGCCGATGGCGTCGTTGAAGTCGTACCATGAATATTCAGACTCGGCAGAGAGGATGAACAGGGCGTCCTCGGGGAGCTTGAAGATCAGGTCGATGCCCGAGTTGAGACGAGACACGGAGACGTCGCCCTCGTCGAAGTCGGCGGAGAGATCAAAGGTGCCCCCCGCATGGAGCACGACATCGAGACGGTCGGCGGGCTCGGCGAGTGGCTCAGTCGGCTCGGAGGTCTGGGCGGCTGCTTGGCTCGCAAGGAGTGCCACCGCCCCCGCGAGCATTGCTCTATGGAGGGAGGTTCTCTTCAAGGGGAGGGTGGAGTTGAACGGGTCAGCGATCAGGGGCGTAGAGCGTCGAGCCATTACAGAATCCTCCGGGTGCTCTTGATGAGCCGGTGAGTGCCAGGTGAGTGCGGGGCGAGTGTAGAGCCCAGTGCGGTTTGATGTGCGATCCTGAGCAACGCCCTCAGGAGGTTTGTCGCAAGGGTGGTGATCGGCCAGGGGTGTGCATATCGTGGTGGTCATGCTCAAAGGGAGCACAGAGGGCGTAGCTCAGTTGGCAGAGCAGCGGACTTTTAATCCGCGGGTCCAGGGTTCGAGTCCCTGCGCCCTCATTTTGGAATCGGTTTGACGGGATTTCGCGGGGAGTCGTTTTTGTAGGAGCAGTGTTCGGCGGCCAGATTCTGGGCTCCGACACAGGAGAGAGGTGCGGATGGACGCGGTGCACGCCACATGGGTTGACGGCAAGCTTCGGCTGTGGGTCGAATCGTTCACGCGGTTCGTGGACCAAGCCCCAAGTGATCACGAAGACGAGCACCCGTTTATTGGTGACCCCGCTGCTGCGCTGAGCTTTCTAGAGATGCCGTACGACTCGGTCGAAACCGTCGAGTTGCTGCTGCCCTCGCGTGACTCTCGGCCGCTGCCGAGCCCGGAACTTGCCCACGCGGCGGGTCGGGCTGCCGACCCCGAAGCGAACGAAGACGAACCCCCGTTTCTTGAGAGCTACAAGGTCGCGACGGTTTCACCGAGGGCTGCCGATATCAGCGCGGTGCTCGACCGGCTGCTCGATGCGAGCGAGTCTGAGGGCTCTGCCGAGTCGGGAGGCGTGGCGGTCTCTACTCGTGTGCTTGCGGGCGCTTCGATCCGCAGCTTCGCGGTGGCGGCCCGGGTTGCGCGTCACCTGCTGGCCCAGCAACGCTTTGTTCCGATGCTCTTGCACAAACCGGGCGGGGCGATGAGCGCGGGCTGGCGTCCTTGGCTCAGCGATGAACACCAAGCCGATCGTGTGATGCGTTTGGCGCGTTCGATGCCCCCAGCTTGTCGGGCCTCGGCCAAGAGCACCGAACAGGATTCGATGGCGGTGGTCGAGGCGTTCTTGGGCACGGTCATCGACAGCACCGTGCGCGGTGTGCTGCGGTCTGAGGGCATGATGGAAGCTCTCGAAGCCGGTGGCGAGCGTGGAGCCGGGGTGGACGATCCGCATGTGCTCTGGCTCGGCGGGCTTTTAGGTGAAGAACGCTCGCTTACTACGAGCACGATGCTCCAGAGCGAGATGATCAAGTCGGTCCGCGAATGGATCGGTGCTCTTGATGTGCGCGGCCAGACGTCGTCGTGGCGTCTTGGCGTCCGCGTCGAAGAGCCTGTTGATCTGGGGATTGATGACGAGGGTGATGAGCAGAGCGAACTCGAGATGAGCTGGCTCTTGCGGTTCGAGCTGCGATCGGCTGAAGACCCGCGTCTTGCGGTGTGGGCGGAGGACGTGTGGGCGTTGCCCGCCGAGGGGACGACGATCGAGGGCAAGCGGCTCGAGAATCCGCACGAGCTGTTGCTCACGGAGCTCGGGCGTGCGAGCCGGATCTGCCCTGCGTTCGAGCAGGCGCTCACCGAGCCCGAGCCTTCGATGCTGTTGATGACGACGATGCAGGCGTACGAGTTTTTGCGTGAGCATCGGCTATTGCTCGAAGAACAGGGCGTCACGGTGCAGGTTCCCGATTGGTGGGAATCGCCCGCGATGCGTCTTGGGACGAAGCTCCAGATTGATTCTGGGCCGCCGGGTGAGGACGAGCATTCGGGGATGGGTGATTCCGCAGGAAGCACTCGGCTGGGCTTGGGCACGCTGGTCAACTATCACTGGGAGATTGTCGTCGGGGACAAGACGCTGTCGCTCCACGAGTTCGAGGAGCTCGCCAATCGCAACACGCCATTGGTTCGCTTCGGCGGCAAGTGGGTCGAGATCCGGCCCGAAGACGTCAACGCGGCGCTCGAGTTCATACGCGAGAACCCGGGCGGCAAGATGGCGTTCGGTGAAGCGATGCGGCTTGCCTACGCGACCGATTCGCGCAAGACCGGCGTGCCCGTACTCGGGCTCGAGATCGGTGGCTGGCTCAGCGCTTTGCTCGAACAATCGGGCATGGGCCAGAAGCTCCCCGAAGTCGAGCTGCCCGACACGTTCCTAGGAACGCTTCGGCCCTACCAGCTCCGAGGTGTCTCGTGGCTCGCGTTCCTCGAACGCTTCGGGTTTGGTGCCTGCCTCGCGGACGACATGGGCTTGGGCAAGACC
The DNA here is from genome assembly GCA_964448185.1 of uncultured Phycisphaeraceae bacterium. Classification (GTDB taxonomy): domain Bacteria; phylum Planctomycetota; class Phycisphaerae; order Phycisphaerales; family UBA1924; genus OFTM382. Next base: position 52,561 of record CAYUVO010000001.1, on the reverse strand, counting down.
GTCCAACTGCTCGCGCTGCTTGCCTACGAACGGGCGATTGCTAAGCAAACCCGCGATCACAAGGAAGTGCCCGACGACCAGAAAATCGAGAAGGTCGATGCCGAGCACGAGCTGGTGATGCCGACGTTGTTGGTGGTTCCGATGTCGGTGGTGGGCAACTGGCAGCGAGAGGCCGAGCGGTTCTGCCCTTCGCTGCAGGTGGTGATCCATCACGGTCCCGAACGCATGAGCGGCGACGCACTCATCGAACAATGCGCCAACTCGGACGTCGTCGTGACGACCTACGCGCTCGCTCACCGAGACAAGGACACCATCGAGAAGGTCCGCTGGCGGCGGATCGTGCTCGATGAAGCACAGTTCATCAAGAACCCGACGACCAAGCAGTCGCAAGCCGTCCGGGCGCTGCCGGCAGAACGCAGGATTGCTTTGACGGGTACGCCTGTCGAGAACCGGCTCAGCGAGCTGTGGTCGATTATGGACTTCCTCAATCCGGGATATCTGGGCACCGCGGGCAACTTCCAGCGGAGGTTCTCGGTTCCGATCGAGCGGTACCGCGACAAGGCTCGTGGCGAGCAGCTTCGTTCGCTCATCGGGCCGTTCGTGCTTCGGCGTGTCAAGACCGATCCGACGATCATCGCGGACCTGCCCGAGAAGATCGAGACCCGCGAATATTGCCATCTCACCCGCGAGCAGGCCGAGCTCTACGAGAGCACGGTCAAGCGGGTATTGGCCGAGGTCGAGCAGAGCCAGGGGATGCACCGCCGAGGGATGGTGCTCAGCGCGCTCATCCGGCTCAAACAGGTCTGCAACCATCCGGCGCAGGCGCTCAAGGACAGCGAGCCCGGCACGCCGCCGGACCCCTCGAGGTCGGGCAAGAGCGTTCGGCTCCTGGAGATGCTCGACGAGATGCTCGCTGCGGGCGATCGTGCGTTGATCTTTACACAGTTCCGTCAGATGGGGCAGATCCTCAGCGTGATGCTGCGTCACGAACTCGGGCGAGAAGTGCTGTTCCTCCACGGCGGGTCGACGCAGAAACAGCGCATGGCCATGATCGACCAGTTCCAGGACGAGACAGGCAAGATCCCGATCATGATCCTGAGCCTCAAGGCGGGTGGTGTGGGTCTGAACCTGACTGCTGCAAATCATGTGTTCCACTACGACCGCTGGTGGAACCCTGCTGTCGAGAACCAGGCGACCGACCGGGCGTTCCGCATCGGGCAGACCCGAACGGTTCACGTTCACAAGTTCGTTGTGCGTGGCACGCTCGAAGAACGCATCGACGAGATGATCGAACAGAAGACCGAGCTTGCCGAGTCCATCGTGGGCTCGGGTGAGCGCTGGCTTACGGATCTTTCGAGCGATGATCTCAAGCGGATTCTGACGATGCGTCAAGAAGCTGTTACGGACGAGGTGTAGCGTCCAGACTCGGTTGGTTGATCTGCGAGTTCTTGTGTTTATATAGAGGTGAGTGTTCCCCGCGTGCCAAAGTCTGACAAGCCAACTGATTCTCAGCCGACCGACCCGGTCAACCCGATCAAGGGCACCACGCCCACGGTGTCGTCCACACCCCAGCCCCCCCCGCCACCCCAATCGCGAGTCGCCTCGGCACCGGCGCCGCCAACGGTGGCGTCACGCGAACGACGCGATCGGGCTCAGCCCTATCCCGAACGCAAGCGCGATGAAAAAACCATGCACCCGCGGAAGGTCCGCTACGGGGTCAAGCTCAAGGCTCGCGACGGCTCGATGCCCGAACACTGGGCCACGCAGCGCTGGATGAGGCTCCTCGAAGCAGCAGCAGCAGGAACCGCGATGGCTGAGGCTATCGAGTACGCCACCCTGGGCCAGACCCGCCGGATGGAACTCGCCAGCGGCAGCTTTGAAGGACCCGTTCAGGGCAGACGCCGGATGAGTTACACCACCCGCGTCGAGCTCGATACGTTCACGCTCGAACAGTGGAAAGCGGTTATCGAAGCGATGGCTGATCAGTCGCTCTACACCGCCAAGATGCTCAGCGGCGACCTGCCACACAACGTCGAAGACCTGTTCGGACCCTTCGGTCTCCACCTGTTTCCGACCGATCCGACTCAACTCAGAGCCTCGTGTACCTGTGGTCACGGCACGCCTTGGTGTCGGCACACGCTGTGCCTTGGGCTGCTCATCGCGGACCGATTGGCGACCGAGCCGTTCTTGATTTTTACGCTTCGGGGGATGCCTTCTGAAGACTTGATCGAGCGGCTCCGTCAGCATCGTCAGGCGTCGAGCGGGACGATGGTGGGTCAGGCGGCTGCGGTCTATACGCCGCACCTTGGGGCCGAGAGCGAGCCGTTGGATTCGTGTCTTGATCGGTTCTGGGAGGCGGGCGACGAGCTCGACGAGGTGGACGCTCCTTTATTGCCGCCCGAGGTGAGTCATCCGCTGCTGCGTCGGCTCGGTCCGAGCCCGTTTGCCAAGAGCCGATTCCCGTTTGTGGGGCTTTTGGCGACGTGTTACGACGTGATTTCGCGTGCTGCTCTGATGACCGACGACGAGGCGGATGAGACGCCGACAGCTCCAGAGCCCGCGTCGAAACCACTCCCGGGCCGAAAGAAGCGGACGCTTGGCAAAGCCAAGGCGATGAAGAAGGACGACTGAGTCAGGATTCTGGACGAGCCGCGACCATAAGGGAGGGGTCTTGCTGGTCGAGTGAAATCTCCACTCCCTTACGGTCGTGGCTCGTTCGGAGGGGAGCGTTGGGGTTTCGCCAGCGTTCCAAACCGTGCTTCTTGGGTCTTCGACCGGGCCTATCATGGCCCTGTTAGCGGAGCCGATGGTGACGAGGTTGACGGTTCGTGGGATGTCCTGCGGCCAAGCCGAGGCGCTGTCATGGGTTCGGCCAATCGACAAGTGCGGTACTCCCTCTTCTTGATGAGGGGCCGAGTGTTCGAGCGGCCACGCCGGGTCCAAGCTCCAAGTCAGGGTTCTGTGATCGCGGTTTCATCGTTTGATGGAGTTGTGAGCGGGGGACTTTGGCGATTGTGCCGCGGGCGTTGCTCACTATGCGAAGCATGGGCAGCGAACCGCGAAAGTGTGGTTCGTGAACCCAGCGGGCAAGGTCATAATGGCCGGGCCTCGCGTAGAGCAGGAGACCGCGGCGAACGCTGAACAGCGAATGAACACGAAGCGACTGCAAGAACCGAGCATGCGTTCGGTGAGCATGACCGTTTGCGAGTATCATTCGCTGAGCAATAGAATCTATAATTGCCCCGTAGTGTAATGGTAGCACCGCAGTTTTTGGTACTGCTTGTCCTGGTTCGAATCCAGGCGGGGTAACTTTTCGATTCGTCCCAGCGTGCGCCCGACACCCCCGTCGATGAGCACCCCTCCCCCCCCATCAACCGATCAAACAACCGACCACGCGGCTCCCGTCGCGGTCATCATGGCTGCGGGCAAGGGCACACGCATGAAGTCGGACCTGCCCAAGGTCGCGCACCATGTCGGTGGGCGGGCGATGGTGTGTGCCGTGGTCGATGCCTGCATCGAAGCGGGCTGCGAGCGCATCGTGGTGGTGGTGGGGCATGGACGCGAGCACGTCGAGAGCGCACTGGCTTCGTATGACTCGGTGCGGTATGCCGTGCAAGAAAAACAGCTCGGGACCGGGCACGCGGTGCTGTGCGCACAAGAGGCGTTGGCGGGCGTTCCCGCCTCGGCTCCGGTGTTCGTGCTCGCGGGCGATGGGCCTCTGATTCGAGCTTCTACGCTGCGAGCGGTGCTCGATCGGCACGTCACGACGGGAGCTATGGCGACACTTGCGACGAGTGTGGTTGACGACCCGAGCGGGTACGGCCGGATCGTTCGAGGCACCGACGGCAGGTTCGCAGGCATCGTCGAACAAAAAAATGCCAACCCCGATCAACTTAAGATCCGTGAGATCAACCCGAGCTACTACTGCTTCACGCACGACGCTCTATTCGAGACGCTCGGTCGGCTCGGTAAGGATTCGGTCTCGGGCGAATATTACATCACCGATGTTCCGGCGATGATGATGGAATCGGGTTGCGGTGATGGGAGTGGGGGGATTGTCGAGGTGCTCGACGCGGTGCCGCCAGAGGATGTGCTGAGCATCAACACGCCCGAACATCTCGCCCAGGTCGACGCGATCTATCGCGAGAGGATGGCGACCGAAGCATGAACCCAGAGCAACCGACCAACGGGCTTCGGATCTTTGCCGGTCGCAACACGCGACCGCTGGCGATGTCTGCGTGCGACGCGATCGGGCACGAGATGGGCGATGCCCGCACGCTGGTGTTTCCCGATGGCGAGCTGCTCGTGCGCATCGATGAAGACGTGCGGGGCACAGACTGCTTCGTGGTGATCTCGACGTGCAACCCGGTGAACGACAATCTTATTGAGTTGTTGGTGTTCTGTGATTGCCTGCTGCGGGCGAGCGCGGCAAGGGTGACGATCGTGACGCCTTACTTTGGCTACGCCCGCCAGGATCGCAAGGATCAGGGCCGGGTTCCGATCACCGCCAAGCTCGTCGCCAACATGATCGCCGCTGCCGGGGCGCACCGAGTACTCGCGATTGATCTGCACGCCGCGCAGATTCAGGGGTTCTTCGATCTCCCGATGGATCACCTTTCTGCAGCACCGATTCTCGTGCAGTATTTCGAGGCGATGCGTGAGGAACTGGGCGATCTGTGCCTGGTGAGCCCCGATGTTGGAAACGTGAAGGTCGCCGAGAGCTTTGCGAACTATCTCGGGGGCGATCTTGCGTTCATCAATAAACGCCGGGTGAGCGGCTCGGAAGTTACCACGGGCCACCTCATCGGCTCGGTTGCGGGCAAGACCGTGCTGATGGTTGACGACATGGTTTCGACGGCGGGGACTATCTGTGAGGCGGCGCGTTTCGTGATGGAGAACGGGGCGACCAAGGTCTACGCCGCCGCGACCCACGGCCTGTTCAGCGGCGACGCGGTCAAACGCATCGAAGCGAGCCCGATCAGCAAGGTTATCGTGACCAACACCATTCCGCTGCCCGAGGGGATCGAAGCGATCCGTGACCGGGTGGTTCAACTCGACATCGGCCCGGTGCTGGGCGAAGCGATGAAGCGTATCCATTGCAACGAATCCGTCAGCGCCATGTTCAATCTTACCGCGGGGACCAAACGCTAAGAGCAAACCCTGCTAGACATCTTGTGTATCGAATCAAAGCAGAAGTTAGAAAATATTAGAAAATCAACCTCCCCGATTACAATACGGGGCACAGCAAAGGATATTACTATGAGCAAGCAAAACCCTCTTCTCGAAGCTTCTAAACGTGAACGCCTCGGTTCGCGGTACGCCCAGCGGGTGCGTGCTGCGGGTCAGCTCCCGGGCATTATCTATGGCCACAAGATTGATCCGGTGGCTATCAGCTTCGATGCCAAGATCGCGCTCAAGCACATCATGAAGGGCGAGAAGGTCTTTCAGATTGCGTTGGACAACGCCGAGCCCGAGATGGTCCTGCTCAAAGAGCTTCAGTTCGGCTACCTAGGCAACAACATCATCCACGCCGACTTTGCCCGCGTGGATCTCACCGAGCGTGTGACCACCCGCGTTCACATCAACCTGATCGGCGAGTCCGTGGGTCTCAAGCGGGCCGACACGGTGCTTATGCGTCCGAACACCGAGATCGAACTTGATGTTCAGGTCTCGAACATCGTGGACCACATCGACTTAGATATCACGGGTCTTGATTTGGGCGATGCCCTCCATGCGAGCGACGTGAAGCTCCCCGTGTCGACGATGAAGCTGCTCTCTGATCCCAACATGATCATGGCTCACATCACCGAGGCCGACAAGGTTGAGGTTGACGAGGAAGCCATCGTCGAGGGCGCAGCAGATCCTGAGGTCCTCACCGAGCGCAAGCCCGATGAGGAAGAAAACTAACCCGTTCAAGCTTCAGCGTTCTTTGTTCTCACATATTCACTGGCAAGCCGCCAGCGTGGACCCGATCTTCAAGCATGAAACTCATCGTCGGTTTAGGCAACCCGGGAAGCGAATACCAGAACACCCGTCACAACGCGGGCTGGATGGTGATCGATCGCCTTGCGCAGCGTCACGCGGTTGGCGAGCGTGTGCGTGCCCGGTTCCACAGCGACATGCTCGATTGCCGGATCGCCGGCGGGCGTTCGCTGTTGCTCAAGCCGACGGTGTTTATGAACCGCTCGGGGATTAGTGTCGCCGAGGCGTTGACGTTCTATAAGCTCGATCCGCAAACGGATCTGCTTGTGATCGTCGACGAAACCGCTCTGGGCGTGGGCGAGATCCGTCTGCGTGCAAGCGGCGGCGAGAACGGGCACAACGGGCTCAAAGACATCCGTACCCGCGTGGGCACGGATCAGTATGCGCGGCTTCGGCTGGGTGTCGGCACGCCGCACCCGGGCGAGAATAAGTCGAGCTACGTGCTCGGGCGATTCCGCGAAGATGATCGACGAGCGATCGACGAGGCGATAGATCGGGCCGCCGACGCTTCAGCACTGTGGGTCAATGAGGGCATCGATGCCGCGATGAACACCTTTAATACCCGCACGACTAAGGAGTCGGCGAAACCTAGTCCTGATTCAAAGAAGCCCGAGTCAAAGAAGTTAGAACCCGATTCAGAAACAGATCCCGGCTGGATGGCCGGGTAAGTACTGCAAATACCATTCCAAGTACCAGAATTAGAACCATTGGAGAACTGACCATGACCGCAACCAAAGCACCGACGCCTTACGAGGCCATGTTTCTTATCAGCCAGGGCGAGGCTGTGGATCTCAAGGGCGTGATCGAGCACATCACCGATTGTCTTGCCCGCCACACGGGCGAGCTGATCGCGATGAAGAAGTGGGACGAACGCCGCCTCGCGTATGAGATCGACAAGCAGCGTCGCGGCGTGTACCTGCTCGCGTACTTCATGTGCGACGGCACCCAGATCACCGCGATCGAACGCGACCTCAACCTCTCGGAGCGTGTGCTCCGGCACATGTTCATTCGCGCCGATCACCTCACCGCCGAGCAGATGAAGGCGATTGATGCGCGCGATGAGCTCGAAGTCGAGGCCAAACTCCGCGCCGAGAAGGCTGCCGAGGCCGCCAGCCGTGATGGCTCGGTGACTCTTGGTCGCGCCACCGAACCCGAGGCCCCGGCCCCGGTCGAAGCCGCTGCACCGGCCGAAGCTGCACCGGCCGAAACTGCGCCCGTCGAAGCGGTGGCCACCGAGGAAGCTCCCGCGAGCGAACCCGAAGCCTGATATACCTAAGATGCAGCGAGTTCACCTCTGCACGCAACTTGCTTCTTACGAGGAGATTCACGAATGGCTGGTAGCTTCAACAAAGTGTTGCTCATGGGCAATCTAACACGCGACCCCGAGGTCAAATACACCACCGGAAACAACGCGGTGGCGAACATCGGGCTCGCGGTCAACCGCCGATTCCGAACGCAGGACGGCCAGACCCGCGAGGAGACGACCTTCGTGGATTGTGAGGCCTGGGGCAAGACCGCCGAGACGATGGGTCAGTACCTCAAAAAGGGCCGACCGGTCTTTATCGAGGGTCGCCTCAAGCTCGACCAGTGGCAGGATCAGCAGGGCAACAAACGCTCGAAGCTCAAGGTCGTCATCGACACTTTCCAGTTCATCGACAGCCGCGAAAGCGGCGGCGGTGGTGGGGGTGGTGGTGGCTACAACAACTCGGGCAGCCGACCCCAAGGCGCCGGCGGCGGGGGAAACGGTGGCGGGGATAATAGTGGCGGAGGTGGGGGGGATGACTTCAGCCCGCCGCCGCCGGACGACGACATCCCGTTCTGAATCGAGCGTTCTTGTGGCACGGGCATCCCGCCCGTGTGGTTCTGGCGAGTAACCGCCGCCTACTATCTATGCCCCCGCTCGTCGCGAGCAAGGGTTCATTGGAGGGGGATCGTTGGGGCAGCGCCGCTGCTCCTCAACTCATCCGTTCGGCCCGCATGGCGCACGCAGCGCCACGGGCTCGGATTAGGACAGCGAAAGGAAAGTTAACATGGCCACCAAGCATATTCAGCTCTTGCTCACCGAAAACGTAGACAACCTCGGAATCGTGGGCGATATCGTTCGCGTTCGTACCGGGTACGCCCGCAACTTCCTGCTCCCGATGGGCTTTGCCACTACGCCCAGCGACGACAAGCTCGCCGAGCTGGCGTCCAAGCGTGCCGTCGCCGAGCGCGACATGGCAGCCCTCCGCACCAAACGCGAAACCCTCATGGGTCGCATGGATGCTCTCGAAATGACCCTCGAACGAGCGGTCAACGACCAAGGCGTTCTCTACGGCTCGGTCACCCAGCAAGACCTTGCCCGCGCCCTCAACACCCTCGGGTTCGAGGTCAAGCCCCGCGAAGTCCGCCTGCCCCACGGCATCAAACACCTCGGCGAGTTCGACGTCACCGTCAAACTCGACAGCGATCTCGAAACCTCCATCAAGGTCTGGGTCGTCGCCGATCGTAAGATCGAGGACGAACGTGAAGAGATCGAGATCGATGGCGAGGGCAACATGGTCCACAAGGACAAGAAGCCCGCAGCGTCCGACGAGGCTCCCGCGGTGCCCGAAACAACCATCGGTGCCGCACCCAGCGACGGCTAAACGCTCTTCGGTGATCTCACATCCAATGAACGAACCGACTCCCCCTTTGCAAAGGGGGAGTTTTTATGTGAGCCATTCTCAAACTGACGCATCTCTACTAGGAATCCGTCGGCAGCTCGCGGGCCGCTTGCATGTACCGTTTCAGGTTCGACTTGCACTCGCGCATCGAGTCACCGCCGAGCTTTGAGGACACCGCGCGGGCGACCTCGAATGCAATCGCGTGTTCCATGACCACGCTCGCAGCCGATACCGCGCACACGTCCGAGCGTTCGTATTGGCTGTCCTCGGGCTTGCGGGTGTTGAGGTTGATGCTCGGGAGTCCTCGCAGCAAGGTGGAGATTGGTTTCATCGTGCCGCGCACTACGACCGGCTGGCCGTTGGTCATGCCGCCTTCAAGCCCGCCCGCGTTGTTGGTGGGGCGCGTGAATCCGAGCGTGCTTTCCTCTCGCTGCGATTCATCGAACCCGATCGGGTCGTGAACCTGTGAGCCGGGCCGGTTGGCGCATTCTCGTCCGAGTCCGATCTCGACGGCCTTGAACGCCTGGATCCCCATCACGGCGTAGGCGATTCGCGCATCGAGCCGATCGGTCCACTGCATGCACGACCCGAAGCCGGGCGGACAGCCGAAGACGTGCGCCTCGACGATGCCGCCCGCGGTGTCCTTGTCTACCTTGGCCTTGCGGATGATCGCGCACTGCGCTTCGGTGATCTCGGCATCGGGGCAGTACGTCTGGCTCTTGTCGCGCAGCGCGCGCACCTCTTCGACGTTCGCGCGGGTGACTTCAACATCGCTCGCTGCGGTCCCGATCTGCCGCACCAGCCCGAACGTCTCGATGCCCAGCTCCCGCAGATAGCACCGGGCGAGCGCCCCGCCCGCAACGCGAGCAGCGGTTTCGCGCGCACTGGCGCGTTCGAGCGTTTCGCGGCAATCGGTCGTGAGCCACTTGAGACTCCCCGGCAAATCCGCGTGCCCGGGCCTTGGCCTGTGCAACGGCGGGGTGCGTTCGAGATCATCGAGCCGGCTGTCCTTATTGGGCACGAGCAGCGTTACCGGCGATCCGATGGTCTTGCCGAGGCGAACGCCCGAAAGAATCTCGATGCGGTCGGTCTCGATGCGTTGGCGTCCGCCGCGTCCATAGCCGCCCTGCCTGCGTGCAAGCTCGGCGTTGATCATCTCGACATCGACCCGCACGCCCGCGGGCATGTTCAGCACGGTGACCAACCCGGCCGGGCCGTGGCTCTCGCCCGCGGTGAAGTAATCAAGTGGTGGCATGCACCCAGCGTAGCGACCCTGCTGCCCATGGATGTGAGTTCACTGACTACCGCCACCGGATGACGCTCAGCGGGTTCGCGTAGTCGTCGGTCCAGACTTTCTGCGAAGGTTCGGCCTCAAGCGATCGCCACCGCTCATCGAGGGTTTCGAGCTTGCTCCCATCGCGGCTGAACACCGCCCATTGGGACGGGAACCGCCACGAAGGACGCTTGCCGCTTTCGGGGTCGAGCGCCAGATCATCGCGTGCCTTTACCGAGAGCCCGGTGGCTCGAGCGAGCGCCGCGACGATCGGGCGGAGGTTCATCGAGCGGTTTGAGATGTTCATGAGGATCAACCCATCGGGCTTGAGCGCACGCTGATAGACCTCGAAGGCTTCGAGCGTGACCAGATGCACGGGGATGGAGTCGGAACTAAAGGCGTCGAGGACGATCAGGTCGTACGAGCTGTGTTCAGCCGCTTCGATGGCGAGCCTGCCGTCTGCGACGATCACGTCATAGCTGCACACCGCGTCTCGCAGATAGGTGAACGCCTCGGGGTCGCGTGCAATCCGCACGACTTCGGGGTCGATCTCGATGAGGTCGGCGTGCGCGCCGGGCAGGCCATACGCCACGAGCGTTCCGATGCCAAGGCCGATGACCGCGAACCGCTTGGGGTTGACGACGCCGAAGACGTCGCCAACAGGACCGTGTATGCCGTAGTACGCAACGTCGCGCGGGTCGGCGTTCGGATCGAGCCGTTGCATCCCGTGTCGCGTAGTGCCGTGGGCGTAGATGCGCAGCGAGCCGTCGGGCGAAGTGCTCACCGTGTGGACACCAAAGAACGACCGCGTGCGCTCGCGGCTGGTGGTTTCAAACGCTCTCGGCGAACCGAGAAAGAGAGCTGCGAGGACGGCGGCGCTCCATGCCGGGTGCTTGCGCCACGCGAGCACGAGCGCCACGAGCACGAGCGGGCCGAGGGCTGCCAGCGCGGGCATGTCTGGGATGACTCGCACCATCCATCGGCCCCCGACGATCAGAGCGATGAGCGTGCATACGCCAATGACGATCGCCCACCGCCATTGGGCAGCGTGCTTTGTGGAGGTTACGGCGGCCACACCCACAAGCGAGAGCGCGATCGGGTATTCCCACACGTCGCTAAAGATGGCGGGTGCGAGCAGTGCGTTGAACACTCCGCCGAGCGCACCGCCTACCGAGAGCAGGAGATAGAACTCGGTGAGATATTTGGCGGGCGGCCTCGTCGCAGCGAGCCTGCCGTGACACACCAACCCGCCCACGAGCAACCCGAGCAGGTGCAGCGGCAAGCTGATGACCACCGGCAGCAAAGTTGAACCAACCATCGCAACCGCTAGCGCCGGAGCAAGCACCCACCACAGCACGGCTGGGAATCGGCCCGGATCACCTTTTTGCTGGCTAAACGCGAGCACGAACGTCAACAGGTACACACTCAGCGGCAGCACCCACAGCAACGGGAACGCCGCCACGTCGGTCGTCAGCTTGAGCGTGACGCCCAGCATCAACGAACTCGGCACAAACGCGAGCGCGATCCATCCGAGCCGCGTGCGCCATGTCAGGTGTTCGCCCTTCTCGCAAGCATTCGACGTTGCGGAGCTCGGTTTCTTGTCATCCTCTTGACGAGCCCCGACCGTGAGGGAGGGGGAAAGTGGGGGGGAAGTGGGGGGGTTGCGCACGAGCAGACCACATGCAATGACCATGAGCACCAATCCCGCGTAGCCGCCCGCCCACCACCAGCCCTGCGCGCCAAGACCGAACGCCGGCTCGACGATGAGCGGATAGCCCAAGAGCCCGAGCAGGCTCCCCGCGTTGCTCGCGGCATAAAGAAAGTACGGATCGTGCGCGCGCGAATGACCCGTTCGCGAGAACCACCGCTGAAGCAACGGGCCGAGCGTCGAAACCGCAAAGAACGGCCCGCCCGCGGTGACCCCGAGCACCACCAGCACCCGCAAACTCCCGCCCGTTTGCCCTTGAGCATCCACCGCCCACGCGCGCACCGCGTCGGGCAGTGCGATCGGAAGTGCGAGCCCGCAAACGATCATGACGATCGCGTGGACCAAGACCTGCCGGCGCGGCGAGAGCCAGTTCGCCAGAGCGTGCGCATAGGCGTAACCTGCGAGCAACAGAAGCTGAAACATCAGCATCGCGGACGTCCAGACGGCGGGCGTGCCGCCGAACACGGGCAGCGCCCAGCGGGCAGCCATAGGCTGAACGAGGAACAAGAGGCCCGCCGAAGCGAACAACGCAAACGTAAAGATCCAGGCCATGCCGCGAGCCTACCCGACCTCACCACCATGCAACACACCACTGCTCCATTTCGCCAACAAGGCCGATTCGACGCGGTTATCTGCGATATCGACGGCTGCCTCGCTCCCGAAGATGGCGGTCCGGCTCAGGCCGATCTGCTCGCTCAGGTCGCAACGCACAACCGAACCGCGATCGAAACAGGCATCGGCCCCGTGGTTACGCTCTGTAGCGGCCGCCCGATCCCGTTCGTCGAAGCCATGTCCCGGGTCATCGCCAACAGCGTGCTGCCCGCGATCGGTGAGATGGGTGTGTGGCTCTACGACCCGCGCACTCAGCTCATGAGCGCCGACCCGTCGATCACCGCCGAGCACCGCAGTGCGGTCGCCGACGCATCGGCATGGATCATCGAACGCTTCGCAGCTCGCCCGCTCTTTCAACAGCCGGGCAAGGCGTGCTCGATCTCGCTCTTTCACGAGGACACGGCGTATCTGATGAGCCTGATCCCCGAACTGCGTGCGCAGTGTGAAGATCAAGGCTGGCCTGTGCGTGTGACCTCGACGTGGTGCTGGGTGAATCTTGATCTGGTGCATATCTCCAAGGCCACGGGCATCGACCGCTTGTGTGCGCTCACCGGCCTCGAACGCGAACGCCTCGCGGGCATCGGCGACACGCTGGGCGATCTTGCGATCCGCGAGAAGGTTGCGTGGTTCGGGTGTCCGAGCAACGCGGCAGACGACCTCAAGCCCCATGCCGATGCTGTCTCGGATCAGCCCGAGGCTGCGGGCGTGCTCGACTTGCTGGCGCAGCTCGGCAAGCAGTAGAGCACTCGATCTAATGGTGCTCGCCTCCAAACTCCGGCCTGAGCGTTTCGATCGGGAACGCGGGGTAGTTCATCGGACGCAGCGCGAGCAGGAACAGCGTGACTTCGTCGTCATCGCCCGCGACACGGTTGGTGCGCAGCAGGCCGCAGCCGCTGCACGAATGCACGATGGTCCACTCGCCTATGCCTTGTGGCTTGACGCAACCTAGTATGGCCCCATGCAACCCGATGACCATGTGTGTTTGTGCTACCGAGTGAGCCTGCGAAAGATCAACGCGTACCTTCAGCGGGAGAACCCGCCGGTGGCGTCGCTCATCAGCGAGTGCCTCGACGCGGGCACTGGCTGCGGCTGGTGCGTGCCGATCCTCCAGAAGCTCCACGCCGATCACCAAGAAGGTCGCACGCCAAGCGTGACCGCCAGCCCCGAGCAGTACGCCGAGGACCGCAAGGTGTTCAAGAAAACCGGTGATCGGCCCGGCGGTGACGGCTCATGTGGCAGCGGCTGTGGTTGCTCAGAGCCTCGATAGAACACCGGTTCAAAGTTCGGGTGAAAATCCTCGACGCATCGTGTTCTCGGCGCACGCCCGAGGCTCGACGAACTGCAACAGGTAGTCTTTGCCGCCAGCCTTTGAGCCCACACCCGACATGCCGAACCCGCCGAATGGGTGACGAGCGACTAGCGCTCCCGTGTTCGCGCGATTGATATAGAGGTTGCCTACTCGGAACTCGCGTTTGGCTTGTTCGATGTGCGCGGGCTTTCGGCTGAACACGCCGCCGGTGAGCTTGTACCGCGAGGCATTGGCGATCCGCAGCGCGTCGTCGTAGTCCTTGGCGTACAGGATCGCGACCACAGGGCCGAAGATTTCTTCGCGTGCGAGTTCGTCGTCCTCTGCAACATTCGTGAACACCGTCGGCGGGACGTAGCAACCACCGGTTGATTCCGCCAAGCCGCTGGGGATGTCGAGTTGTGCGCACGCCAGGCCTCGCTGCTTGCCGCGCTCGATGAAGCCCATGATCTTGCTGTGCGCCTCGGCATCGATCACCGGCCCGATGTCGGTGCCGGGCTTGACCGGATCTCCAACAACGAGTGATCTTGATGCGTTGGTGAACCGTCGCACGAACGTCTTTGCGTGTGCGCCCTCGGCACCCTGGGGATCAACGATAATGATGCGTGAGCACGCCGAGCATTTTTGACCTTGGTATCCGAACGCGGCGTGGCGAAGATGCTTGACCGCTTCATCGAGATCCGCCGAGGTATCGACGATGACAGCGTTTTTGCCGCCCATCTCGCAGACGACTTTCTTGACGAACGCTTGCTCGGGATCGCTCTGGGCCGACGCCTGAATGATGTCGAGCCCGACCGCTTTGGACCCGGTAAACGCGATGAGTGCGACCCGCGGGTCACGCACGAGCTTGGCACCCGTGACTTCACCCGTCGCGCACAACAGCTTGAACGCGCCGCGCGGGCAGCCCGCTTCGTAGAGCATGTCACGAAGCATCACCGCGATCGCTGGGGTTTGTTCAGCGGGTTTGAGAATGACCGGGTTGCCGGTGACCAGTGCTGCGACCGTCATGCCTGTGGCGATCGCAAGCGGGAAGTTCCATGGGCTGATGACAGCGGCCACCCCTCGCGGCTGGTACCACGTCTCGTCAAGCTCGCCCAAGAACCGCCCGAGGCGTTCGCGCTCGAATAAAGGAACCGCGCACCGCGCGTAGTAGTCGCAGAAGTCCATCGCTTCGCAGACGTCCGCGTCTGATTCCGCCCACGTTTTGCCCGATTCCTTGACGACGACCGCGCTGAGTTCATCACGCTGCGATCGCATGATCGAAGCCAGCTTTGTGAGCACCGCGGCCCGCTCTCGCGAGTCAGCATCGCGCCACGTCGGAAAGAACGCGGTAGTCTCGGCAAGCGCAGCCTCACACGCGTCGTCGTCGTCGATGATCTCAACTGCGCGCACATTGGTGCGCTCAATTGCAGCGGCGAACGCCTCACGCTGATCCGCTTCGGCGAAATCGCGCAGAGGTTCATTGATAAACGGCTTGCCATCGCCGACGCCCTCGGGCGCGGGCGAGAGCTTGTGCCGCTCGGCTGCGACGTCCTTGAGGTCGGTGCCGCTGATGAGATGCGGGTCTGCCTGTGGGTGCGCTGCATCGCCTCGCGCCGGTTCTGTTCTCGCGGCGGGCATCTTGGGGCCGGGTGCCGCGAGCAGCACGTCTTCGTTGGCCTCATCGAGGAAGCCTGCGCGGAGCCATGATTCGTTCGACGTGTTTTCTAAGAGCCTCCGCACGAGGTACGCCATGCCCGGGATCATCTCCCCGACGGGGACGTATTCACGCACCCGCAGCCCGAGTCCTTTCTTTGCGTCCGCCGCCGCGTGCTTGAGCTGATCGGCCATGCCGTGAAGCATCTGCAACTCGATCGCGTTGCGCGGCAAACCCCGCGCATCAAGACCCGCGAGCGCCGAAGCGATCGACCTTGCGTTGTGCGAACCCAGCGCGAGCTTGACGCCGCCGTGGCCGGACTTGCGTTGCGTGGCACCTAGCCCAAGTGCGTCGTTGCTTTCGGAAGGGTCGGCGCGCGGCATCACGTCGAGGAAAATCTCCGCCATCTTCTCAAAGCACGCATCGGTCTGCCACTTGACGTTCCACACCGGGCAAGGCCAGCCCATCTCTTCCGCGTAGATCGTCTCGTAGTCCCAGTACGCGCCCTTGATGAGCCGAACGGTTACGATTCGCCCCGACGACCTCGCCCAGTCGGCGATGTTCGCTGCGTCGCGCTTCCCGCTCTTGAGGTACGACTGAACGGCAAGGCCCGCCTGGAAGTCCACCTTCTCGCAGCACCGCTTGAACAACTCGAACGTCAGGTCCTTGAGTTCGTACTGCTCGATATCGAAGTTGATGAGCACGCCACGATCGCGGGCGGTTTCGAGGATCGGGACGATGCGCTTCATCAGATCGTTGATCGCGCCTTCGGGGTCGATGGGGTTGGCGCGTGCCGAGAGGCTCGACACCTTGATCGAGACGTTGGTGCGCGGGATGCCCCCGAGGTGATCGCTTTCGAGCGAAGGCTGATCGGGCCAATCCGCGACCTCGCCCGGCAGGTTCTCGACGAGATCGAGATACTGCGCCTGATAGCGGTCGGCTTCCGCGTCCGACAGGCACGCCTCGCCGAGCAGATCGACGCTGAACGAGATCCCGTCGTTCCACATGGATCGCAGACCCTTGAGCGCACCCGCTGCGTCGGTCCCAGCGATGAACGTCTTGGCCATGGCTTCGATCTGACCAGCGATCGTTCGCGTCATCATGCCCTTGGCGACGCCGCCGGCTTTGAGCCCGAGTTCCATCCCAGCGGGCAGCTTCACACCCGGCTGCGTGAGATAGTCCATCAAGTGGTCGTGGACCTGCTCGGGCGTATGGAGCACGGGGAAGGTATCCACGAAGCGAAAGAGCTGAACCTTGAAGTCGTGGTCCTTCATGGACCAGTCCATGAGCTTGTCTTTGTAGAACTTGGTCGAGAGCACGCCTTGGCGGTGGTGCCTGGCTGCTGCGAGCAACTCGCCCCCGACGATCCGGATGGCCTTCTCCAACTCGGGGTCACCAGTCGGCGCAGTGGTAGGAGATGGCGGGGGGGGAGGAGGGGGGGCGGGTCTGGATTTCTTGCTGAAGAACGCCATGAACGGACCTCTTGGATTGGCGTGCGGGAGGGAACTCGGGGAGTGGATCGGTGTCGGCAGGATTCTATCGACGCCGCGACCCCTGCGAGAGGAGGGGAGCCTAATCTCGATATGCCATGCCTCCACGCTCGGTCATCACGATGGGTAACTTTGACGGCGTCCACGCCGGGCACACCGCCCTGCTCGCCGCTGCCCGCCGATGGGCCGACGACCACGACGCCAAGGTCATCGCCATGAGCTTCGACCCCCATCCCGTGTCGCTGCTCAGGCCCGACGCGGTGCCCGCACGCCTTACCACGTTCACCCGAAGGCGAGAGCTGCTGCTCGACAACGGGGCCGATGAGGTCCGCCGCATCGAACCCTCGCCCGAGCTGCTCGCCCAGAGCCCGAGGGCGTTCATCGAGCGGCTGGCAGCCGACCATCACCCGATCGCGATGGTCGAAGGCTCTGACTTCCGCTTTGGCAAGGCCCGAGCGGGCGATGTGGGCGTGCTGGCGGAGCTGGGCAGCGAGTTTGGATTCGAGCTTGAGGTGGTCAAGCCGGTGGCCGCGGTGCTGGGCAATCAACAGATCGTGACCGCATCGAGCACGCTGGCGCGCACGCTGATCGAATCGGGCCGGGTGACCGATGCCTGGGCCTTGCTGGGCCGACCATATGAGCTTGCGGGCACGGTCGAGCGGGGCGATCGCCGGGGCCGAACGATCGGCGTGCCGACTGCCAATGTGCGGTGCGAGACCTTGCTGCCCGCCGACGGGGTGTACGCGGCGATGGCCCAGATCAGCGACGGGCGGTGGTGGCCCGCAGCGATCAACGTGGGCAGCCGCCCGACCTTTGACGGAATTGATCGAAGGGTCGAGGCGCACCTGATAGGAGCGCATGGGGGAGCGGGAGGGGCAGTGTCCGGGAGCAATCAGTGGACGCCGATCGAGGGGTTGACCGAATATGGTTGGGACGTTCGGCTCCAGCTCGTAGGCTGGGTACGCGATCAGGTCCGCTTTGCGGGCATCGACTCGCTGGTCGCTCAGCTCCGGCGTGACATCTCCAGAGCAGCGGCTCTGGTCCGACGACGAACCATGGAGGTGGCATGACCGCACAGAAGACCGCAGCTTGGACGACCTCGACTTCGCCACAGGCATTGGCCCAGTGGCTCCGCGGGGCGCAGAGTGTCTCGCTGTTCACCCACACCAAGCCCGATGGCGACGCGGCGGGCTCGACGCTCGGCCTCGCTCGCACGCTTGGGGCGATCGGCATCGACGCGGTGTGCTGGTACGCGGGGTCGCTGCCCCTGTGGCTCGATCAGCTCGCAGGCGACACCCCCCGCAAGCATGTCGATGTGGATGGGCTGCCGGGCGAGACAGATGTGGGCGTTATCTGCGACACCGGCTCGTGGTCGCAGCTCGCACCAGTCAAGGACTGGATCCAATCTCGAAGCGACAAGCTCGCGATCATCGACCACCACCTGCAGGGCAATGCGGAGATCGCGGATCGGCGATGGATATCCAGCGAATCGGCAGCCGTGTGCCAGCCGGTGGCGCTGTTGTGCGCACAACTGCTCGGGCTTACGAGCACAGCGGAGTTGCCCGTCGAGATCGCCTCGCCCCTGTACTTTGGCATCGGGACCGACACCGGCTGGTTCCGGCACTCGAGCGTCAACGCCGACGTGCTCGAAGACGCGGCAAGGCTCCAGCGTGCCGGGGTCGATCACACGGAGCTCTACACAATGAGTGAGCAACGCGATCGGCCCAGCAGGCTCAAGCTCATGGCGGTCGCGCTGAGCTCGGCGAAGTTCATCGCCAACGACCGAGCGGTCTTGATGGGTTTGACTCACCGCGACATCAACGTGGCGGGGGCGTCTGCTTCGGAGACGGGCGTCATCGTGGACCAAGCGATGAGCATCGAGTCCATTAGAGTTGGTGCGTTGCTCACCGAGGTGCATGATCGTGCGCACGCCGATGGCCCGCTGACCAAGATGAGCCTGCGGAGCAAGGAGCTCGGCGAAGATTCGATTGATGTCAACCAGCTCGCCCAACGCTTTGGGGGCGGCGGGCACGCACGCGCAGCGGGCGCTCGCCACGCGGGCACGCTGCGCGAAACGACCGACCTGCTCGCCAAAGCCATCGAAGAGCTCCTCGCATGACCGGATCAGATCACGATAGCAATAGACCCTCGAACCGTGGGTATCGCTCGCCCCAGAGCCGATCGCCCCATGGCCCCAAGGTGGTGCCCAACACGCCGCGCGGGACGACCTTTCGCAAGCCGACGATGGTTCCTGCGACGACGAGCCTGTGGACGTATCCGAGCCAGAGCTACGCGGGCGCTGGTGGGCAGGTCCAGGGCGATCCGAGCTACATCGGAGCTACGCCGAGTTGGGTGATCTGGCAGGTGCTCGATCGGTTCACACAGCCCGGCGACAAGGTCGTCGATCCGATGTGCGGCTCGGGCACCACGCTCGACGTCTGCCGCGATCTCAAGCGAACAGGCGTGGGCTTTGATCTGGTTCCGCGTCGTGACGACATCCGCCAAGCGGATGCGCGCGAGCTGCCAATGTCCGGCGATTCGGCTGCGTTGGGGTTTGTTGATCCGCCGTACTCGACGCATATTGAGTACAGCGATCATCGCGCGTGCATCGGTCGGCTCGATGCGGGCGCCAATGACAGCTACTTCGAGGCGATGTATGCCGTGCTCGGTGAACTCACCCGTGTGGTTCGCCCGGGTGGCACGATCGCGGTGTATGTGAGCGACACGGTGACGCCCGCGGGCCGGTTCGTGCCCATCGGGTTTACGCTGTGGTCGATGCTGATCGAGGGTCTTGGGCTGACGCCGATAGACATCGTGAGTGTGGTGCGCAAGAGCGCGAAGCTGCGGGATCCGAAACGAAACGAGCGGGCCCGCAATCGCAGCCCGCTCGCGCGTGGGTTTAATTCTTTACTGCTGGCCGAGAAATCATAAGTCGGCAGTGAGAGATTACTGTCCTGAAAGAGTTTCACCATGAGCGGTTTCGCTCTGGGCAGCTTCGGGCTCGAAGGGCTGTTCGGTGAGCAGGAGCTCGACCGCGTCACCGATTTTGTCGGGGCGCAGACCGGCTGCACGCACCACGCCCTCACGGTCGATGAGCACATAGAAAGGCCACCACTGGACTTTGTACGCCATGGCGGTTTCGTCATCGACATCGGCAGCGGTCGGGAAGCTCATGCCGAGTTCGTCGGCGAGCTTGCCCATTTTTTCGCTGCCGCGAGTGTTGGAGACCGCGATGAACTCGACGCCCTGATCGGCGAACTCACGGGCAACTTCAGAGGTGTGCGGGATGGCTCTGCGACAGGGCGGGCACCAGGTGCCCCAGAAATCGATGACGACGATCGAGCCGTTCATGTCTTTGAGGGTCTTGCCTTGGTCTGTGATCTTGCCGTCGGCGTTCTTCTGCTCGTGCCAGTCTCCGATGGCGAGTTTGGGCGCGGGCTTGCCGACGAGCGTGGCGATCTGTTTGGCGGGCTTTCCGGTTGTTGCTTGCGGATAGTGCAATGAGGCGGGGAAGGTCACGGGGTCCTCGCCGCCGAACGCGGGCAATGAGAGCGTCGCAGCGACAAGGCTGCCTGAGAGCAGGTGCTTGATGTTCATGGGTGTCATTGGGTGGGTTCCTTATAAGTGCCGGTTTGTGCCGGCTCAGAGCAGACTACTAGTAGATCAACAGATTCATTCCATCGGATCGAGAGAGAAGTCAGAAGAGTCGACTAGACAATCCAGCCCCCGCCCAAAACCCGTCCATCGCTTTCAAGGTCGTACACCACCGCAGCCTGCCCGGGTGCGATCGCCCGTTGGGGCTCGTCGAAAGTCACCTCGAAACTCCCTTGCCGATTCGATGGTGTTGGATCTTGGGTGTTATCGAGCGGCTTGATGGTGGCCAGGGCGGACCCGCCATGAGAGCGACACTGGACGCGCGCACGCAGCCCGTCGCTCGCAAGAGGCTCGGCGCTGAGCCAGTTGACCTCGCCCACGACGGCTCGGGTGCTCAGCAGGTCTTGCTCGCAGCCCACGGTCACGGTGTTGGTCGCGGGGTCTTTGCCCACGACGTAGATCGGGTAGCCCATGGCGACGCCCACGCCTCGGCGCTGACCGATGGTAAAGCGGTGCTGGCCTTGGTGCTCGCCGACGGGGTTGCCTTGGGTATCACGTACGACGCCCGCGATGCGCAGCTCGGGCCGCTTGCGGTCAACGAGTCCCGCGTAATCCTGATCGGGCACGAAGCAGATCTCCTGGCTGTCTGGCTTGTCGAAGACCGGGAGGCCCAGCGTGTGCGCACGATCGCGGACGTGCTGTTTGTTTTCGTATTCGCCTATGGGCATGAGCGTGGTGGCGAGCTGCGCGCGCGGGATTCCAAAGAGCACATAGGACTGGTCTTTGTCGTAGTGTTTGGCGCGTGCGAGGTTGTGCGCACCTTTGTGCTGGATGATTCGTGCGTAGTGGCCGCTGGCGACAGCGTCGCACCCGAGCTGATACGCATAGTCATGGAGCTTGCCGAACTTGAGCCAGTCGTTGCACCGCACGCACGGGTTGGGCGTTCGGCCCTTGGCGTATTCATCAACGAAGTAGTCGATGATGCGGCCGAAGTCTTTCTTGAAGTTGCAGATGTAGAGCGGCATGCCCAGCTCGGCTGCGACCAGACGCGCATCGGCAGCGTCGTTGATCGAGCAGCATCCCTGATGCCCGATCTTGTGCGTGGAAGCTGATTGCGAATCGTTTGCATCAAGAGGCGTATCGAGCGATTCGCCCGGCGAACCGAGGCGCATGAACACGCCGACGACCTCGTGGCCCTGATCGCGCAGCTCGGCTGCTGCGACGGAGGAATCAACCCCGCCGGACATCGCTACAAGGATCTTTCGGCCGGTCGCCATGGGCCAAGTCTATGGGCGGTAGCAGGCGGGCACCGCGCTCGACTCGACTCTCTCTACGGATACACCAAAGGCGACCGCAACAAGCCCCGACCGTGAGGGAGGCGGCTCTTTGCATTGGGATGCCAAACGCAGATCCCCCTCGTTGACACTCGGGGCTTGTTCTGAGAGGCTTTGCCGATGCTCAATCATCGGCTAACTCGTAGGGCTTGAGATCGTCGGGTCGATCGAGTCCTTGTGAGGGCGCGGGCTTGGGAGCAGGTTTGGGTGTGGGGGATGTTGGCTCGGGTTCCGGCGGCAAGTCAATCGGGATCGGGGTCTGGTCGATCTTCGGCGGTGGCTTGATGTATGGCCTGCGGGGACCGCTATCACCCCCAGAGATGAGACTGTGCGTGCCGCACTCGGGGCATGGGAAATCGCTCGGCAACCCCGTGAGGTCGTAGCCACACTCTCGACATGGGCTCAGCTTGCCCGCGGGTCTGCGGATCTCGCCCGGGGGAGGCGTGGTCGCACGTTGTTCGGTTTCGAGCTTCTTGGCGAGCATGCGTTCTTCTCGCAGTTCGAGATGAGCAGCACTCCGCACCGCGTTCTGTACAAGATTGGCGAAATGGATTGTGCTGACGAGAAACAAGATCATCCCGAAGAATGAAGCGAGGCCCGCCCAGAACGACAGGATTGAGAACAGCGACATCAGGCCGCCGCTCATGCCCACGCCCCGCATGAGCGATGCGATGAACGTCACGGCCATGAGCGAGATGAGGAACGCGGACGTGATGAACCGGCGGCCCAGTGCTTCGTCGCGTCCCCAGTCGCTGAGTTCGCCGAGCCACACGCACAGCGGGAGGATCCCCGCGACCGCTACGAGCCCGAACCCCTGCCCGATCCCGAGGAGCCCTAATCCGATGATGCCCGGGCTTGCGAACGCGAGCATGAACATCATGGGCATGGCGATCCAGCCGAGCTGGCTCCAGCGAGCAAGTAACCGCACCGTTCGCATCTCTTCTGAGGGTGGCTCAGCGAGTCCCGCCCGCATGGGCTTGGGGCGTGTGATGAGCATGACACAGACCAACCACGCGGTTCCTCCGATCAGGGTCATCAGGCCGCCGACAATGGTGGAACCAACGGAAAAGAACATCCCGAGGACCACCAGGACCGCACCGCCCGCAAGGCCCATCGCGGTGAGACGGAGTTTGTTGAGGTATTCCTCGCCCACCGCGGTCATGGTGTCGCCCTTGCTATTGAGCGTTCGGTTGGGACCGATGAGGGTGCCGCACTCGGGGCACGGCTGGGCGACCTTGAGCCCGTCGAGCGTGTACCCGCATTCGCTGCAGAGCCGACCGGCGCGCACGGGCGCGTCGAGGCCGTGGTGCTCGTCGAGTATGGTCTCGTCAATGGGCATGGTCTTATGAGTCTACCGGTTTGGCAGATTGGGGTTGGCGTGACCGGCACGCTCCCTGCACTGCTTTGGGCTCGGCCGCAGACATGCTCGATCTGGTGGAATACTACGAAGTTGGCTTTGAGAGTTGCTTGCGGATCGGCTGGTCGAGTCTGACCCGGCAGATTTCGCCGCACTCGGGACAACGCGAACCATCTAAGCCTTTTAATGAGTAACGGCATTCCCAGCACTTGGAGCATACTAGTTCAATAGGCCGTCGGCTCTTTCGCATGCGATGCCTGATCCAGAGGAGCCAGAGGTACGGAGTGCCCGCGTATGCCGCATACCCACCAACCATTCCCGCGATAGTCGCCAGCACAATCAACATCACCTGTGCCAATATCGAGCTTCCTTCCGGCATGCTAATGAAATAGTCAATTACGATCATTGGCGCGAACAGCCCAATACAGATCGATGCCAAGTACAGGGCAATGGTGTGCCAATCGAGTTCTTCGAACATGATTTGAATCAAAAATCTGCGGACTGGATCCATGAGATAACAACCTTATGAAACCGGCGACACCATGTGTTCGAGTTCTAGAGTATCAAGAAATCGACCTGCGTAGCAACGAGTGCAGTGGTGATAGGGGTGCTCGTCGATCATGGTTTCGTCAATGGGCATGGTCTTATGAGTCTACCGGCTTAGGGGTTTCTGGCGGCACAGGGCTCCCCAGTTCGCCGACAGCCTTGACGTATTGATGCTCGTCGCGCAGGTGCCTGGCAAACTCCCACAAGAAGAGCACAAAGATGAAATACCACACAGCGGTTGCAGTTGCGAAGATCACGACGACCACAGGAGGGATGGCCCCGAGTTGGTTGCGCCAGAGCACCCCGATGACAAACGCCACTGGCACGGGCAGCGTCCATCGAAGGTTGCGAATGTCCAGTATGGTCCGGCGATTCGGCAGGCAACTGGCGACGTCCTCGATGAGCAAGAAGCCTGCTGTAATCGTGATCGCAAGTGTTGCAATGAGAACGGTCGTGAGAACTGTAGAGTCGATCCCGAGCCCGGGGCGTGTGTTGATCAAATCCACAGCCACCAGCACGAACATGATGATGCTCGCGATAATGGCGAACTTGCGCCCGCGAACGTCAGAGGAACTTGCGCGAGCGAATCGAACGAGACCGATTGACCACATAACTGCGACCAAGCCACTAGACATGTCGCTGCAGAATTCTACCAATATGATAATGCTTGCCCAGAACAGCCATTGGCTTGCCACGCTGAGCCGCTTGAGCTGGTCGACCGGGGCATACCTTAGAAGCCGGCCGCCGAGCGAATCGTTGAGCGGCGTCCCACACTCGGGGCACGCTGATTCGAGCAGCAAGCCCTCAAGCTCGTAGCCGCACTGTGCGCACGGCACGGAGCGATCGAGCTTGCGATGAACGGCGGGGCCGATATGCCGTTGGTGGATCTCGGCGCGGAGTTCCATGATGCTCCGGCCACACTCGGGGCACTGGCCATCATCGGGCAAGCCGGTAAAGTCATAGCTGCAGCAATCGCAGCGGTTGGGATCAGAATGCTTGCGGTCTTTCTTACTCATGCTTGCTCACGAGTTGCTCACGAAGCTGGTGCAGCGGCGACCGCAGCTACCGCGTCCTTGAAACACAGCAGGCCCGGGGGCGTGCCCCGGCGGACGTCGTCGCCAAGCCGCGTCCAATACGGGTGGCGGTTCCAATCAATGTACCGCTCGGGATGGGGCATGAGCCCGAAGATGCGACCGGTCGGGTCGCACAGCCCGGCGATATCGCCCGCTGAGCCGTTGGGGTTGTGGGTGTATCGCAGCGGCGCACAGCCCGCATCAATCAGCCTCGCCAGCATGTCGTCATTGGCGCAGACGAGTCGGCCCTGGCCATGCGCGATGGGCAGTTGGAGCAGGTCGCCCGCCATCGGGCTCGAAGCAAGCGCCGCCCATGAGCGGGTCCAGACACACGGGCTGTCGGGGGCAACCTCCACGCCGACCCATTCATCGGTAAAGCATCCCGAGGCATTATCGACGAGAGCCACGCAGGGCTTTAGGGGAGCGGAACCATCTTTGAGCCCCGGGAGCAGCCCGAGTTGGACGAGGATCTGGAAGCCGTTACAGACGCCGATGATGCACGCGCCGCGTTCGATGGCGTCGAGCAAGTGGTTGAGTAGATGTGTTCGGATCTTGGCAGCAAAGACCCGGCCCGAGGCGATGTCGTCCCCAAAGGAAAACCCCCCGGGCAGGGCGATCAGATCGGCGGCTTGAAGAGGAGCGGGGTCGGCGATGAGGGCGTCGAGATGGATGAGGTCCGTCGTGGCACCGGCCATGGTAAAGGCGCGGACCAACTCGGCGTCACAGTTCGTGCCCGCAGCACGGATCACCAACGCTTGAGGCATGGCTTGAGGGTAGCAGGTGGGCAGGGAGATGCGAGCAGGCATGGGCGGATCAAGGGCTAGAGTGGGGCACGCCGGCGACGGACTACCCCCGCCGAGAAAGGATCTGTTGATGCCGAAGGTTGAGCCGTTTGGTGCTGTGCAGTTTCAGAGTGGCAAGGGTGATCTGAGCAGCGTGGTCGCACCTCCCTACGACGTGCTCGATGCCGACGACAAGGCGGCGTTGATCGCGGCTGATGCGCACAACGTGGTGTCGATAGATCTGCCGCACGTCCCGCCCAAGCAACTCGGCCCGCCCGAGGCGTATCAGGGCGCAGCCGATCTGCTCAAGACGTGGCTCGCCGATGGAACTCTGAGCCAGCGGGAAACACCGGCGATGTTTGCGTACCGCCAGACGTTTGATTTCCTGGGCCAGACGCACCAACGCTGCGGGATGTTCGCAGTGGTCGAGACGGCGGATCTCGGCCCCAGGCCCGGCGGCGGGATCCTGCCGCACGAAGAAACTTTCAGCGGCCCCAAAGAAGACCGCCTCGCTCTGATGCGTTCGACACAGCATCAGCTCAGCCCGATCTTCGGTCTCCATGCCGACCGCTCGGGGGATGGCACCAAAGTCGTTCGTGATGTGATGGCGTCGCGTCAGCCCGATGCGACCGCGCAGACCGCTGACGGCGTGCTCCACGAGCTGTGGACCGTGACCGACGAGACGATAATCACGGCGTATCAGCAAGCACTCGAAGGCGAGGATATTTTCATCGCCGACGGGCATCACCGGTACAACACCGCTGTGAACTATCTCAACGAGTTGTGCGCACAAGGCGAGCTTGGCCCCGATCACCCCGCGCGGCGGTGCATGATGGTGATCGTCGGGATGAGTGATCCGGGCATGGTCATCGGGCCGACGCACCGCGTGCTCGGCGGGATGAAGAACTACTCGTGGGATGCCTTTGCCAAAGCCGCGGGCGCACACATGAATCTCGAAGAGATCGGGAACGATCCGCGTGCGATCGAGCCGTCGCTCGAAGGGCGGGGCATCGCGATCGGGCTGCTCGACTTTGCGAGCGGGCGGACGTTTATCGCGACTCCTAAGACGAGCGATCC
>CAYUVO010000001.1:0-26127 GCA_964448185.1 uncultured Phycisphaeraceae bacterium | reverse complement strand
CGTTCGGTTCCAAGAGCAAGGCGTGGCGGACGCTCGATGTCACGTTCGTTCAGGAAGTGCTCGTCGAGCAGATCTGTCAGCCTGCCATGAACGATGGTCAGCCGGTCAAGTGGGCGTTCCCGCATTCGATCGACGAGGTGCTCGAGATCGGCTCGGGCGTCGAAACCGGCGCGGGCGGCGGGAGCGGCTTTGCACAGATCGCAGCGATCGTTCGGCCCACGCCGCTCGATGCGGTGCGGGACATTTGTTTGGCGGGCGAGTTGATGCCGCAGAAATCGACGTTCTTCTATCCGAAGCTCGCGACGGGTTTGTGCATCAATCCGTTGGCGTAAACAAGACAGCAGATAGCTCGAAAAGTTTCCCCCCTCGCTCACCCTCGGGGCTTGTCGCGGGGGTTCCTGTTGTCACGGGAAGATTTCGATGTGGAGAAGTCGAAGGCGGGGCGGGCGGGGGGGCGGGGTTTCCGCGCCACCGGGCATCTCTGCTTGCGCATCTTCCATAAAAAGAAAGCGGGCCGGCCCCGAAGAACCAGCCCACTCGGGAGTCAAGATGTGTGAGCCAGTTGGCTCGGGTGCGATCAGACCCTTACGGAGCTGATCAGGTTGGTGAGCCCGAAGGGTCCGCCCGCGTTGCCCCAGCCGCCGCGCAGGAACAGGTCGTAGTGCGTGAGGCTTGCGACGATGGGCGTTGGGCTGGTCACGGAGATGGAGAAGAAGTTGAGCCCGGGTCGTCCCAGCACCGCTGAGGCGTCGAACGATTCGGGACGGTCGGTGTTCGCCACGAACGACGATCCCAGCAGGCTGTGAAGATCGAGCGATGCGAAGCCGTTGGCATCGAGGGTGACCACGATGCTGTCCTCGGTCGCGTCGGAGAAGAGCAGCTTGATGGTGGCTTCGGTCGACACGTTCGCCGGGTTGTAGAAGCTGATCGTCTCGAAGTAGGACTGACCCGCCAGAGCGGTGTTGATGAAGGCGTCGCCGAAGAACAGCCCGGTGCCTGCGTTGATGGCCCCGCTCGAAGCGTTGGCTTCGCCGAACCTCTCTTCGCTGGCGACGACGCTGACGGGCACGTTGGACGTGTAGGTCAGGCCGACGGCTTGAGCGTTGATGAGCCCGAGTTCGCTGCCGTTCAGGCGCAGCGTCTGGCGGGGTTGCAGGGCGAGGGTGCGTACGAGATCAGGCAGGGCCTGGTTGACGTAGATGCCACGGAGATTGATGGTCGCCGGGGCGTTATTGGGGTTGAAGATGACGAACTCGGCGTCCGAGCCGCCGCCTTGTGTGAGGGACGTGACCGCACCGGCGGTGCCGCCGAAGTCGGTATCACCCAGCAAGCCAAAGCCGCTTTGGTTGGCTTGGTCGAAGTGACTCAGCGCGGTGACGACACCCTCGAAGTTGGCCGCGTTGGCAGCATCAACCGGTGTCGCCGTGACGGTTGCTCCAAAGACCCCGGTGGGGAACTGGGAGATCGCGTTGAGGTTCCAACCGCCTCGGCGCTGGGCCTCGGCGCGGAAGGTCGAGGTGACCGCGTTGCCGCTCGCGTCGTACGCCTTGAGCGTGACATCGACCGCGAAGTCGTGCGGGTTATAGAAGACGACAAAGTCGAACACCGAGCCCGGGTCGCGTTCGACGCGGCCAAAGGTCCAGGTGTCGTCAACGATATCGGTGAACGCATCACCGACTGCGCTTTGGAAGTCGTACCGAGCCATCGTCGCAGCGAGCGGCCCGGTGGATTCGATGATGACCGAATAAGGCGTGCCCTCGCGGACACCCACGGGTGAACCCAGCTCGCCCTCGCTCAGGGTGACGCCGCCGCGACGCCCCGGACCGATGACCTTGTTGAGCAGGATGGTCTGATCGCGATCGCCGACCTCGTAGCGGAGCTTGACGGTGTAGGTCACCGCGAAGTCGTTGGGGTTGGAGATCGAGACGAACTCGCGGATGGTCGAGCCGGTGAACCCTTCGGGGTAGAACAGCTTGAAGACCGCGGGCGGTGCATCAACTCTGACGGTGTACGACCCGAGCGAGCCGCCGATGGATTCGACGACCACGAAGAACTCGGTGTTGGGCGCGGTGGACTCGAACCGGAGGTTCGAGGTCGAGCCCGGGATGCCCAGAGCGTCCGAAGTGATCGGGGTGAGCGCGCCGTTGAGGAAGATCGAAGCCCTTGCGTCCAGCAGCGACCCCGTGGGCGTGATGACCTGCACGAAGACCGTGCCCACACCCGGCGAAACGAAGCGGTAGACGTCTTGTTCGGAGGGCGTAGCGATCACGCCGCTGCGGTTGCCGTCGCCACGGATGTTGTCGAGCGTGATGTTGACCGCACCGTTGAAGTCCACTCCGCCTCCGCCACCACCACCGCCTCCTCCGCCGCCGCCGGGGGCAGAGGCACCGTTGATGTCGACCTGGTAGTCGCCCACGCGGGTGCCCGCGCTGTCCTGAACGAGCAGGAAGAAGCGTTCGCCGATGAGGGCGTTGGGAATGGTGAAGCTGATCGAGTTGCCGAACGCGGCAGCGGTCGCCACTCCGATCGAGGACTGTGCCCCGTTGAACAGCTCGATGCGAGGCCGGATCGGGAGCGCCCCGTCACCGGTCGCTGGGTTGATCGTGATGACGACCGAGCCGTCACCGACCGCGACAAACGTGAAGAGGTCAGTATCGACGAAGGGGGAGATCTCCGAGTTGCCTTCGGCACCCTGCGTGGTGTTGCCGAGCGTTGCGTCACCCTGCGAATCAAGGTTGATTTGCGTCGCGAGTCCGAACTCGCCCAAGTTGGCGTGGTCGTCGATGGGCGGCGTGGCGATCGCGACGCTGTACGCACCCGTCATGTTGGTCGCACCCGCGAAGGTGCCCGCATCGACTTGAATGAAGTAGGTCTGGTTGCGGAGGACGTCGAACACGAGCGAGGTCGGGAACACACCGTCAGCGGGCGGGACTACTTGAGCGCCATCAACGTCAAGAATGGTCAGTTTGGGGGTCAGCGGGCTGCCCGTGGGGATGGTGATGGTGACCTGAGCGAGGCCGCTGGCGGGCGCGACGAAGGTGAACAGGTCGGTATCGCCTGCGATTTCGATGATGCCCGTGTCGGTTCCGACGCCGTTGGTGGAGTTGATGAGCACGCCGGTGGCACTCACAAACTCGCCCGCGTCGGCGTGGTCGTCGGTGGGCGTGAAGTTGACGTTGACGGTGTAGTTGCCCTCGTCGTTCTGCACGTCTTCGCCCTCGACGACGACGTAGTACAGGGCGTAGGTGAGTCCGGTGGCGTTGCTGATGCGGTTGGGCGTGATGGTGAACCGCAGGCTCTCGCTGAGCCCACCATTGGTGTTGTCGCTGCGTGCGATGCGGAGCAAGATGGGTGAGCCGAAGGGATCGACCGAGACCTCATAGATATCGACCTGCGGGAACAGGTTCGAGTTGGCCGAGGTCACGACGACTTCGACATCGGTGAACTTGTCGGCGGTAAGCGAGAAGACATCGGAATCCCCGTTGCTCTCGATCGAGCCGGTGGCGGTGCCGCTGCCCAAGAAGTCGATCAGGTTGATCGCGGTAGCGCCGACGGGAATCTGGAAGAAGTCGGGGTGATCATCGGCGGTATCGAGCCCGCTGATGTCAACGCGGTAGGCGCCTTCGGAGCTGCCGCTGCCGAGGACGCTGATAAAGAACCGTTCGCCCTTGGTCGCTGCGAAGGTGAGCGTCACGATGCCGTTGGAGCCCGCAGCTCCGGTGGTCACGAGGTCGATTGCACCAAAGCTGTTGACCTTCGAGATGGCCACTCCGGGAAGCACCGCAGATGCGCCCTCGCGGCTGACCGTCACCGTCACTTGCTGCGACGTGGCCGGTGCGATGAAGCTAAACCCGTCGACGTCGCCGGGATTATTGAGGGTGTTGCCGATGACGCCTGTAAACGATGACGTTCCATCAGCCTCGATCGGAACCGTGGTCAACCGGCTATCGACCTGTGCCGATATACCGGTGAACGCGGTAAAGTCGTCGCCTTCATCGGTCGCGATGCCATTGGGGTCGAAGGTCGTGTGCACGAGCAGCTCGTAAGAGCCGATGATGTTCGCCCAGTTGACCTGCTCTGCGCCGGTGCCCGCGATATGAGCTTGATAGTTGGCGAGCTCGCCGCTCTCGACCTGGATGTAATATTGCTCGCCTTGCACGACAGGGATGACCAATCTCGCATCGCGGTCGGTGAAGTTGAAGGGCTGGATCCCGTTCATGGTGTCGTCGTCACCGTCGATCGTGCCGAAGAACTGTGCATCCTGAACGCCGCGAATCGCGTCGTTGCCGTTGGAGAACCCGACCTGTTCGAGGTCATTGTTGAAGACGCGAAGACCCGAGCGCAGCAGGCTGTCATACGTCTTGGTCTTGGTTTCAACCGTGCCGTCAGCCATCATCGGAGGCATGTCGTTGACCTCATCGGCCAAGAAATCAGCCTCGACGTAGGTAAACGTGTCCGTGATGTTCGACGTGTTGATGCGGATCTCGACAAAGCCCGTCCGCGAAGCGCGGAAGCGGAACATGTCGGTGTCGAGTGGGTGCTCGATGCCCAAGCCCGCGGATTCGTAAAGCACGGCGAGACCAGCGCCGATGACGCCCGGGAATGCAATCAAAGAGGGTGCCGGGGGGCCTTCAGGAATCGCAGCACCACGCATGCTAAACGCACGCTCGAAGGGCGTGCTGTTGTCGAAGTAGCCGTTGCTTGCACCCTCACCCGCGCGGAGATCACCCGTCAGCGCCGGGAGCGACAACTCAGGGGCGTTCGCGAAGATAGCGTTGGGAATCGGGAACGTGGGCTGTCCGTCGTACGACTCTTTGATGAGTGAGGTCGGGTTGCCTGCGACACCAAAGCCACCCGACTCGGGGTTGCCCGTCGAACCATCGGTGCTTCCAGGGAATCCACCTCCGGTGGTGATGTTCACCAATGGGTCGGTCGGATCGGGTGCAGCGTCAACGATGACCTCTACCGTGTACCGCCCCGAGCCGGTGTCGCTGACTTCGATGTAGTACGGCTCGCCGCCCCAGACCTCGAAGCTGTAGTCGAAGTCGGCTTCCGCTCCACGCGTAAACTGGGTCGCATCGGTCATCGGGAAGTCGAACGCTGCGGGATAGCGGGAGGGGTCGATGGCACCTGAGGCAGGCCCGATGCCCAAGAAGAATGTTTCGCCGGTGACACGCTCGAAGACGAGATTGGCCCGCGAATCAAAGACTCGAATCGTCGGGCCATTGATGAAGTTGAAAAGAGGTGAAAGTGGATCAACTACATCCGGAGCGAACGGCTGGACCTGAATCTCCACCCTGCTCGAGGGCAGGAAACCCGGGAACCAGAGCCGGTCACCCTGTGCAGCGTCATCGCGACCCTCGAAATCGCCGAGCATGTCAACCGGCGGCACGAACAAGAAGAGGTCGCTGTCACCACCGAGACCAATGCGTCCCGAGGCTTGGCCTACGAGTACGTTTGCTTTATCGGTCGAGGCTGCGAAGGGCGGGGGACCGGGAGGAGCAAAGCCCGCGGGGTCGTGGGCGACCGTGGCGTTGGTGCCGTTGAGCTGACCCGTGGGGCCTTGCCATTGCCAGACGATCGGCGTCGCAAGACCAAACTCGCCCGCGTCGGCATGATCGTCAACGTTGCCAAACTCTTCGGAAGTGGCGTTTGCTTCAGCGAGCAGGTCGTACAGACCTCCACCTGAACTGAAGTTATCAACGACGAGGTAATAGGTCTCTCCAGCGGTCAACGCAATATCGATCTGCGGGCTGTTGCCGAAGAAATCGACGCTCACAGCCAAGGTCTGACCGGCGCTGTCAAACAGTGTGAACGTAGGATCTGTGAGTGAGCCGAAGGGGACTGGCGTTGGCTGTCCTGATAAAATCGAGCGACCACTACCCTGCGGCACAAAGGTCAGGAGTTCCGTGCCGCCACCATCCACGGCGCGTCCAGATTGAAAAATCCGCCGCACCGGATCAAAGTTGATCGCTTGCCCGATCGGATTGGCGACGATGTTCACCCCGACCTGCGAGAACGCGGTCGTCGGTCCAAACTCATCGCTGCGTAGGCGGACGTAGTACGTCTCGCTCGGATCGCCCTTGAAGGTCAAGAAGGCGTTGGTCACCGCGCCCGATTGGCTGTCAGAGCGGACGAGGTTGCCCGAGGCGTCGTAGATATCGAGGCGTGTGTCGAATGTGCCGTTGCCGTCGAACGCGCTCATGGTCACGAGGCTGTCGAACGCGGCGTTCGAGCCGTTGATGAGCTTGAAGACGCGGTCCTGAAGCTGGCGTGTGAAGCTGCCAGCGACGATGCTCGCACCAGGTGCCGCGGGGTTGACCGCTGGGAAGTTGCCGTCCGAGAGCGCATTGACGCGGATCGTGTAGCCGCCGGTCGCGGTTTCGCCCGCCATCTGATCGCTGAGGACGCGGATGAAGTACGTCGCGGTGCCGCCCACAAAGTCCGCAGCATCGGGCACGAATCCGATGAAGGCTTCGGTGGGATCGACCGCCGGGGTGAGGTTGCCCGAGTTGGTCGCTGTTTGGACCAAGAGGCCGTCGGCGTCGTAGAGCTCGATGCGGGTATCGACCCGATCGGCGAACTGTTGAGCCGTCTGACCCGCGCCCTTGTCGGCATCGGCAAGGATGCGAACGAAGTCGAGCGAGGTGAGATCGATCCGGAACAGGTCGTCGTCGCCGATCTCGTTGATCGGATCGGCGAACGTCCCGACACCGGCGCCGTTGAGCGTGATGAGCTGGGCGTTGTTGAACCCGTCAGCGAGCCCCGGAACCCCGTCGAGCACGATCCGCTGTTCGAGTTGATCGAGACTGACAGTTTGTCCAACTGATTTCTGCAAGCGTGCAACGTTTCGGCGACGGAGCAGCGATTCAATTCGGGCCACAGTGCTCATGGCAATCTCCCTGGCGACATTTCGTCGGAGGATTATTCGGTCGATCTTCCCCAGATCAACCTTGTGTTCTTTGACCGGTTCACCCATTCATCTCTCCTCTATGAATCAAGGAGAGTAGCGGGTGGGATCCGATCTGGGCACCGTTGAGGGGGCGGGGCGTGGAGCGGTGCCGATTCACAGTTCTGAGCCCACTCCACGTGGTCAAGCTCAGAACACCAGCCCGAGTCTACACGAATCTTCCATGCCGCGTCTAGGCAACATCACGATCTCGGACAGTTTTTCATTCGCGGCCGCAACTCTCGGGTTGCATCCAATCCCAGATCGGGGTCTTTCATCCGCCCAAGACTCGCCGGGCAACCCGTTACGCGGGCTTGACCCGTCCGCCAAGGGCTCGGTCCACAGCCCCTGAGGCCAGAATCTCCGAAGCATCGATCAAGGGCAGCGGACACCCAGTTCGCGGCAAAACCAACGGAATCTCCGAACCCGCCACGATCACACCCTCGCAGCCGCGGTCCTTGAACCACTCGATCAAACTACGAACAAACCGAGTTGAATCTTCATCGACCCGGCCATAGAGCAACTCATCGAACACAATCTGATCGAGCCGATCGCTCTCAGCCTCGGGCGGTGCCACCACTTTGATCCCCCGGAGCCCGAGCAGCGTCTGGTACGTCGAGCCCCGAGCAACCCAGTTGGTCCCGAGAATGCCCACGGATTGCATCCCGTGCTTGCTCAACGCATCTGCGACCAAGTCGGGCATCGAGAGCCAAGGGATCGGGCTTGAGTCCGAGGCGGACTGGACGCCGTGCTGAACCGCGTGGTCGGGCGTGAGACAAAAATCAGCCCCGACCTGAGCGAGCACCTCCGCGGATCGGGCCAGTAAATCAGACACCGTCACCCAGTCGTTGGCTCGCAGAGCCTTGAGATAGAGCCCGATGGGTTTGTTGTGGAGGGTGAGCCTTGGGTGCGACGCCGAGCCTTCACCCTGCCCGAGCCGGCGCGATAACTCTCGCGTGATCTGTTGATAGAACAGCGCTGCGCCCTCAGGGCTCACGCCCACGATGCCGATGTGTGCAATCACAGTCTGCCAAGCTCCGTTCGTGATTCAATCCAACGTATCTCTCAGGATGCCCGAACCAACGCCCGATAGTCCACTCTTTGGGCCTCGGCGTCAATCCCCATGTTTTCTGTACGCCTGTGGGCATGTTCTGTGCCATGTTCGTGGAACATTCCGACCCGCTGGGGAATACGGTTTCTCATGCCAGTTCAACCATTAGCCTATCAAAAGCCGTCCATGCTTGCCGGTGTTCTCAAGGCCGTCATGGTCATTGGTGCCATCTTCTTGGTCGGGATGTATCTCAAGGCCATGCTTGGCGGGGGCCACGCGCCCACTCCTGTGGTCTTCGAGTCGCACAGCACCCTTGATGATGCCTTCCAAACCGCGGGCGATGGAACCGTTCTTGCCTTCGCCACCGCCGACTGGTGCGGCCCGTGCCAGTCCCTCAAACGCGGCGCATTATCCGACGAACGATTTACCCAATGGATCGACGCCAACAACGTGACGACCGCCTACCTCGACGCGACCGGTGCCAACGCTGATGCGGAGCAACTCGGTATCAGCTCCTTACCCACTCTCGTCTACTTCCGCGAAGGCAAAGAAGTCGCCCGCACCTCGGGCGTGATGTCCGCGGACCGCCTGCTGGGCTGGCTCGACAAAGCCAATCAGCTCTAACTCACAGCGAGCCGATTATGAGATAGGAATGCATCGGCGAGCATGTCGGAGGCTTTGTTCGTTTCAGGGATCACTTCGGATCTCCAAAAACATTGATCACCTTTGAAACCAAGATTGTCGACCGACTCCAGTCGATGAAGTTTTGCTCGTCCTCGTAGAAAATCTTGATGTACTGCTTGGCTTTTTCGGTTGACCAGTTGCTTTTCAGCGCCTCGATGCTGTCTACCCAGAGTTCGGCCATGCCATCAAACGGCTCAGCCAGTCCTGTTCGTGGGCCAACGACAAGATCACGAGCATCGGTGTCCAGCGGAAGCACCTGAACGAAACGCTTGACGCCGAGCAACGAGAACGCATCTTGAGGGGCCGCTTTCGGGTGCTTCTCGCTCCAGTAAGACTGAAACTCTTCCAAGCTCAAGCCGGGCAATCGTCTCATGAGGTAGCTGATTCGAATCATCGGTTACTCTCCTAGATGGGCTCGCTCGTCGGCTCAGCGATCGTTCGGAGCGTTGCTCACTTCGTCCACATCCACAAAGCCCCGGAGCTTTCGGCTGCGGACCGGGTGCTGGAGTTTGCGGATCGCTTTGGCTTCGACCTGCCGGACCCGTTCGCGGGTGACCTTAAAGATCCGTCCGACTTCTTCGAGGGTGTAGGTGTACCCATCGCCTATGCCATAGCGGAGCTTGATGATCTCGCGTTCGCGGTAGGTGAGCGTTTTGAGGACCGCTTCGATGCGATTCTTGAGCATGGCTTGCGAGGCCGCTTCGCCGGGCGGGGCCTGGCTGTGGTCTTCGATGAAGTCGCCGAAGTGGCTGTCCTCGCTTTCACCCACGGGCCGATCGAGGCTCGCGGGATGCTTGGAAATCTTCATCACCCGGCGGACCTCTTCGGGGCTCATCTCCGCGTACTCGGCGAGCTCTTCGAGCGTCGGCTCGATCCCGGTCTTCTGCTGGATGTCCTTCTCCATGCCACGCAGACGGGTCATCGTCTCGATCATGTGGACCGGGATGCGGATCGTCCGGGCATGGTCAGCGATCGCCCGCGTGATCGCCTGACGGATCCACCACGTCGCATACGTCGAGAACTTGAACCCTCGGCGGTACTCGTACTTGTCCACCGCACGCATCAGACCCGTGTTGCCCTCCTGGATGATGTCCAGAAAGCTCAGCCCGCGGTTGCGATACTTCTTGGCGATCGAAACGACCAGCCGGAGGTTGCCGCCCGAGAGGTCGCGTTTGGCTTGCTCGTATTCCCAGAACACCGTCGAGATGCTCGCGAGTCTTCGCTCGAGCGTTTCGGGTGTTTCGAGCACGAGCGCTTCAAGCCCGGCGAGCTCTTCGCGTGTGACTTCGACATCCTCGTCCTCGTACCGCTTGGGATGCTTGGAAGCCTCCTCAAGATTCGCAGCAAGGTCGCTCATCTTCAGACTGATCGACCGCAGCTTGCGCATCAACGGCACGATCTTGCCCGTCCGCAAACACAACTCCTCGATCAACGCTGCGCTCCGCCGCTGGCGGTTGGACATGCGCTCGCGGATTACCTCGGCCTTCTTGCCGGTGGTTGTCGCGAGCAACTCCCAATCGTCGCGGTTGAGTTCGCCGAGCTTCTCGATGGTGGGCAGATTCGCGGGGATCCGCTTGGCCAGCTTGGCCTTATGGTCGGGCTCAGCGGTCGAAACACGCATCGTCCGGTCGAACGGCAGCTCGCCCGCCGACACCTGCCGGAGCGTCTCGGCTGCACGCGCCGCGAGGTAGTCGCTCCCCAGACAACGCCGACGGAAGATCATCCGTGTGGTTTCGACCTTCTTGGCGAGGCGGATTTCTTCGGGCCTTGTGAGCAGCGGGATCGAGCCCATCTGCGAGAGGTACATCCGTACCGGGTCGTCGATTCGGCGTGAAGAGTCGCCGCTGCCGTCGACTACGAGTTCTCGCTGCAACGCCTCGGGATCGAGTTTCGCCGCTTCGGCCACTTCCTTCTCAGCATCAGGATCAATCTCTTTGGCGTCGGCCACTTGTTGGCGGAGCTTGGCGTCCACATGCCCGCGCTCGCCGCCCGAGACACTCATCGCCCGCACGCCGCCCACGCCTCCGGGCAGTCCGGGGCCCATGCCGCCCAGCGGGGTGTTGGCAAGTGGATTGGGTCCTGCTTCTTTGCCCTGACGCAGCGACTCGCGGTGGAGCCGAGCCTTGAACTCGAGCTCGTCAACAAGCTCAAGTCCCATGCGGTCGATCAGCACCAACAGCTCATCGAGCTTGTCGGGTTCGACCATCGAGTCGGGGATCGTGTTGTTGATCTCCTCGTAGCTCAACCAGCCCCGGTCTTTGCCGAGGGCGAGCAGCTCGCGTACCGCTGGGTGCAGGTCTTGGATCACTTCCGACTCCCTTGGTTGGCCGCCGTTATAGCAAGCCTCCCTGTGGCGGCTTCGCGCCGCGTGTCTTACTTCGCTCTATCTTCTTGGCCTTGGCAGCCGCGTCATGTCATCGCCGAACGTATGCCGCTGTTTCTGTGCGTGTTCGAGCGCTGCCAGTGCTCGTTGCGTGGCATCGCTCTTTGGAGCTGCGGGTATTGGTTGCTCGGCGCGGCGTCCAAGCCGTAGCAAACAGTCTCGCCACAACGTCTCCACTCGTTCGATCTCGTCCGCCGTGTGGGCTCGTACTTGTTCGTGGAGGGCGACCGCCCGGGCTGCCAGTTGCGGGTCATCAAGCGAGCCAAGCACGCTGTCGAGTCCCCACGGCTTTGTTCGTGCATCGAGGTCAAACACCACGCGCGCGATCTCCCTTGTGAATGGTTGAGCGTAGGCGTCAGGCCCGAGCATGGAGCGCTGATCTGCATCCGCCTCCTTGAGCAGCTTGGGCTCGATCAGCACACACCCCAGCGCCGCATCCGCAGGGCTCAATGGCCCCCGAGCGTGGTCAGGGTTCATCTCGCCCGATGCCGGGTTAGACGGATCAGACGGGTCATCCGCGTGTCTGCGCCCCGCTCCGCGTGATCCGGAAAGTGCCCGCCCCGTCGGGAGCGCCTCTGCCAAGGCACGCTCGCTCAACCCTGTGATCTCGCGCAGCCGGCGCACGATCAGCTCCCGCCTCGACCGGGGTACCTTGGCAAGTCCGAGGCGAGCGAGCGTGGCGAGTTCTTCGCGGACCGCCTTGTCCATCGCTGCCGGGCCGCTGCCTGCAAGCTCCGCCGCCAAGCGGTCATAGCGGTACGCCAACAGATCGCGCGCATTGTCCACCGCGTCGCGCAGCAACTCCGCGCCGCCCTCACGCTTGAGCAGTTCGTCCGGGTCTTTAGCATCGCTGACCCGATCGAGCGTGACCACGCCCACGTCAATGGCTTCAGCGAACAGCACCTCGACCGCTCGGTCGGCAGCACGCTGACCCGCCTCGTCGCCATCAAATACCAGCACGATCCGTTCACACAAACGCCGGAGCAATCGTGCGTGCCCGCTGGTGAGGGCGGTGCCCAAACTCGCGACCGCATTCGTAAGCCCGGCCTGATGACACGCGATCACGTCGGTGTAGCCCTCGACGACCATGACCGCTTTCTCGCGTCGGATCGAAGTGCTGGCCTGACGCAATCCAAAGAGCGACGCCGATTTATCGAACACCGCTGATTCGGGGCTGTTGAGATACTTGGGCTCGTCTTCGTCCTTGAGCTTGCGCGCACCAAACGCGATCACCCGGCCCGAGGCGTCATAGATCGGGAACATGAGCCGATTGCGGAACGTGTCGTAGCCCGAGCCGTCGTCGCGCGGCTTGACCAGGCCCGCAGCCACAAGGATTCGCTGATCGAACCCGAGCTGATCGGCTTTGCGAATGAGCCCATCCCACCGATCGGGCGACACTCCGATCCCGAACAGTTCAACCATTTCGGCGCTGATGCCCCGGCGTTCGATGGTGTCTCGTCCGAGCTTGCCGTGAGATTCGCTTGCAAGTAGCGTGGCAAAGAATCGCTGCGCGATCAGGTTTGCTTCGCACAGCTCGCCCCGGCTCGGGCCGCTCGCGTTTGCACTCTCGGCGACCGTGCGCCTCGTCAGCTCGATCCCCGCGCGCTGAGCGAGCAGCTCCAACGTCTCGCGGAACTCGAGCCCGAGGTGGCGCTGAATGAAGGTGAACGCATCGCCGCCCGCGCCGCACACAAAGCAATGAAAGATCTGCTTGTTGGGCACGACGTACATCGACGGGTTTTTATCGTCATGAAACGGGCACAACCCCACAAACTCGCGGCCCTTGGGACGCAGCGCCAAGTGCTCGGCGATCAACTCCACAATGTCGGTCGCTACGCGCACATTCGCCACGTCGTCCGTGCCGCCCATCGAGCGAGAACCGGGTTGTGTGTGCGTGTTGGTCATCGTCGCGGTTCCGTGCAACTCGAACAGATCTTCTCGGCCTCATCCCTCTGCTCGGGCGCTTGCATCCCACAGGCTACGCCCGAGAACCCGCCCGCTGCCCACCCGATGTCCGCAGCCAGAAGATCACGCAGAGCATCCTGCCCTGGATCTCAGCTGTAGAGCGCGCGGCCTCATCCCTCAAATCGAAACAACCAGCCCAACCTCAACGCTACCACGCCCCCGCGACGATGCCAGTCGGCGGGCAGTATCGGCATAATATTTGGTATTTGATCGGCAAAGTGGGGCACGAAATCGGACGAAACGCTGCTGGCCTTGCGACTCTGGCCGGTGAACCATCCCCGCGTGCATCCAATCACCACCACCAAACCCAGCGTGCGCACAGCAGTCGTCTATTCAGGCCGCGTGCAGGGAGTCGGCTTCCGATTCACCGCTCGGCACATCGCCCGAGGTTTCGCGGTCACAGGCTGGGTCCGCAACGAACCCGACGCCAGCGTCCGCCTCGAAGCCCAGGGCTGCCCGGCTGAAGTCGAACGGTTCCTCGCAGCGATCATCTCCCAGCAAGCACGCCATGTTCACAATGTCGAATCCATGCAGGTCCGAGAACTCGGCGGCGAATCCTCCTTCGAGATTCAGAGCTGATGCTCATCCTCTTTGATATCGACGGCACGCTATTACTCACCGGCGGGCTCGGGCGAGAAGTCATGCGACGCGCTGGCAAAGCCATGCTCGGGCGAGAGGTCACGATCGAGTCGCTCGAGTTTTCGGGCAGGCTCGATCCGCTGATCCTCAGCGATCTGCTCCGGCTCAACGGCGTAGACCCGGTCGCACAAGCTCTCGCAGAGATGCGCGAGCACTACATCGAGCAGATGACCCAAGCCATCGCCGATTCAGGCAAAGTGCAGGCTCTAGCCGGTGCTCATGCTCTGGTCGAGGCTCTTGGCACGAGGGCAGAACTCACCCTCGGCGTGCTGACCGGCAACTACGCCCCGACGGGCCGCGCCAAGCTGCAGGCAGCGGGCTGGCAGCCCGAACGCTTTGCGATCAGTGTCTGGGGCGATGAATCCCCGCTGGACCCACCTACCCGCGATCAGCTCCCCGGGGTGGCTCTTGATCGCTATGGCGTGCTGCACGATCGCCAACTCGCGGGCCATCAAGCGGTCGTGATCGGTGACACGGTCCACGATGTGGCCTGTGCGCACGCTCATGGCTGTCGATCGGTGGGAGTCGCCACCGGGACATTCACCGCCCAGCAGCTTGCCAAGGCTGGAGCGGATCTGGTCGTCGAGACGCTCGAAGCCACCGATCACCTCGTCGAACAGATCACCGGTTGGGTGGCCCGCCCCATCGACTCGATCGAATAGACTCTTGGCCATGTGCCCAAGGCACAGCAAGCCCCCCTTCCAAGGAACCCCATCCAAGGAACCCCATCGATGGTCGAGAGCTACCGGGCGTTCTGCTCGGATTCATACGTCAATCAGAAGCTGAGTCTCAAGCTCGATCTGCCCCGTGGTCGTGAGACGGTGCTGTCGCTCTTCGAGCGTCTTCGGCGTGAATACCCGGCGATGACCCAGCTTCGTCGGGTCGGTGAAGAACTCGAACTCGAAAGCCCGCCGGGCAATACGCCTCAGCGGTGGGTGTCGATCCGGGCCAGCTCTGTGCGCTCGGGCGTGGTGAATCCTTCGGAGCTAGCGCACGGGTATCAGTTGCATCGCTCGCTGTTGGAGCTGACGCCTTATTACCTGAGCATCAGCCCGCTCGACGTCGAATATCTCGAACTGCTCTACGGCTTTGATCTCACGGCCTCGGGCAACCACGATGCGGTCGTCGCTGAGGCGCTGTTCGAGGGTTCGCCTCTGGCGAGCTTGATGGAGCTTGCCGATGCGGAGCCCGCGGACTGCCAGCCGCTCTTCGGGCTTCGATTCAAAGGGTATGACAGCGGCGCAGACGTGGAAGCCTTCTTCGAGGTCAAGACCAGACCTCAATCAGTCCGGGCATTTATCGAGACAGACCGCGAGCCATTGAGTGTGTATCTGACTTTGCGCAGGCATGGCCCGTTCGCGGAGCTTGAACATCTCGCTGAGGCGCACGATGCGCTGCGAGTGCTCGGCGAGCGTCTGGTGCATGAGCGTGTGGTTCCGACGCTGCTTGCTCCGCTTCATGGAGCGATGGGCCGGGGCGGTGGTAGTGGGGGAGGGGGAGCATGATGATGGGCTGGGTTCATGCGGGGTTGGTGTCCATGACCACGCTTGGGGTGCAGCAGGGTGCGCGCCGGAGCGGGAGCCCCGATCTGACTCCCTTGCTGGGCTGGATCGGGTTGGCGATCGCGTTGCTCGTGATTGCTGGGGTGGTGCTGATGTTCCTGCGCCGACGGATGCTCGGGCTCGATGACACCAGCAACCAAGCGACGATGTTCGAGGATCTGCGCTTGATGCGTGATCGCGGCGAGCTGAGCGACGAGGAATACGCATCGATCCGGGCGACGATGGTCGAGCGGGCCAAGGCATCACTGCACGATTCGGGCCATGACAGCCATGACAAGCCCCAGATTTGACCAAAGCACGAACAGCCTCGGCCGATTCGTCTGGATAAGTGCGTTCATTGCGACAAGGTTGTCAACTCAAGTGCAGACCTCGGCGGGGTATGCCGATAGACTCGGGAAGAGCTACCCGAAGTGCGGGTGGTGACGTGTGTACCACCGCGCTTTGACCCTCCAGACTACCGAGTAAGGACCTTCCATGGCCAAGGACCGCACAGATTCAACGGATGATCGGAACGGCTCAGGAGGGGGCTTGGTTGGGGGCTCGGGCGGCGGGTCTGGAAACGGACCCACCGCGGGCGGCGGTGATGGCGGTGGAAGCGGGTTCCGAGGCCGAAAGGTCACGACCTGCTCGTTCTGTGGCAAGACCTCCCGCGATGTCGGCCCCATGGTCGAAGGCCCCAACGAGGTCTACATCTGCAACAACTGCACCGACTTGTGCCAGAACATCTTCCGCCAGGAACGCAGGCGGGTTTCGAGCGTCAGCTCCGCCCTGACCGAGATCCCAAACCCGCGTGAGATCAGCGGGTTCCTCGATCAATACATCATCGGCCAAGAGCAGGCCAAGCGGACGCTCTCGGTCGCGGTCCACGTTCACTACAAGCGTCTGATGCATCTCGAAAGCGAGAACACGGACGATCTTGAACTCGACAAGTCGAACATCCTGCTCGTGGGCCCGACGGGTTCGGGCAAGACGCTGCTCGCACGCACGCTTGCCAAGATGCTCAAGGTCCCGATCGCGATCGGCGACGCCACGACGCTCACCGAAGCGGGCTATGTGGGCGAGGACGTCGAGAATTTGCTGCTCAAGCTGTTGCAGGCTGCGGACTTTGATGTCGAGGCAGCTCAGCGCGGGATCATCTACATCGACGAAGTCGACAAGGTCGGCAAGACCTCGAACAACGTCTCGATCACTCGCGACGTATCGGGTGAGGGTGTCCAGCAGAGCCTGCTCAAGATGCTCGAGGGCACGGTTGCCAATGTGCCCCCGCAGGGTGGACGCAAGCATCCCGAGCAGCAGTACATCCAGATCGATACCCGCAACATCCTGTTTATCTGTGGCGGGACGTTCGTAGGCATGGAAAACATTATCCGTCGCAGGCTCGGGCAGACCCGCATCGGGTTCGCCAGCACCGGTGGCGGCGTGGGCAAGGACGTCTCGACCGCCGAGATTCTCTCGCAGGTCACAGCCGAGGACATCGTCGAGTTCGGGCTCATCCCCGAGTTGGTGGGTCGCTTGCCCGTGGTGACGCCTCTCGAGCCGCTCGGCATCGAAGCACTCATGCGGATCTTGACCGAGCCACGCAACGCGCTGGTCCGTCAGTATCAGCATCTCTTTGGGCTTGAAAACGCCAAGCTCGAGTTCACGCAGACAGCGCTCGAGTTGATTGCCAAGAAGGCAGCCGAGATGGATACTGGTGCCCGGGCGCTGCGATCGGTCATCGAGGGCGTGATGCTCAACCTGCTCTACGAGCTGCCCGAGCGTGACAACCACGGCCAGACGTACCTCGTCGATGAAACCGCTCTCGACGGCAAACGCACACTCGATGAGTGTCTGGTTCAGAAGAAGGAAACGGCATAAAGCACCCGCTGCGATCCAACGCCTGATTCAACCAGTCTGGTTCGATGAAGCAGGTTCTACAAAGTACGATTCAAACGAGCCCCATCCGCAAGGATGGGGTTTTTCATGGCGAGAAGACCATCTCGCGCTGCGAGCGGATCGCTTCTTCAAGACTCTCGCTCAGTCGTTGAGCGCACGGACCACCCAGCCGCGGGTCGCGGTCGAGGCGTGCGCCATCAGGTGGATCTTGATGTCGGTGTCCATGAGTGTTCGGACGAGTTGGCTGCGAGTCGTCAAGACGTGGAGCGTCGGCTGGATCGGGACGCACAGCCGGGGCTCGGCTCGCTGTAAGAGCTTCGCGTGCGATTGCGCCCACGCCATCGCATGGGTGAGCTGGCTGACGATATCTGATTCGTCGGAATCCATGGCGATGAGCTGGAGCCTGCCTTGGGCGTCGATCGCGAGGTCCACGC
Source organism: uncultured Phycisphaeraceae bacterium (assembly GCA_964448185.1). Taxonomy (GTDB): domain Bacteria; phylum Planctomycetota; class Phycisphaerae; order Phycisphaerales; family UBA1924; genus OFTM382. The sequence continues at coordinate 8,585 of CAYUVO010000001.1, read as the reverse complement.
TGGGAGCTGCGGGACACTCGAAGTCCAACTCGGTGTACCCCTCAAGGAGCATGGCGGGGTTGAGTTCGCTCGCATCGGGGTCGGCGGGCAGATGCTCGTCGTCCCAGCGGTCGTCGAAGACGACTTGTTGCTGCTGCTCGAGGAGTGGATCGACTTGTTTCGTGCGCGGTTCAACGACGGGTTCAACGGGCAACTCAGGTAGGCGTTCGTTCGGGCGTTCGATGTATTCGAGACTCACCGGCTGGGCGATCTCGAGCGCGTCTCGGATGGACGCGATGAAGACAGGCGCAGGATCCTGGCACGTCCCACGGAAGACGGCGACCGCGTGGGTCGTGGTCATGCGCGGCAGCAGCGCCGTGTTGAGATGATCGTGCCCGAGGAAGGTGTTGGCAGCCTTGTTGAGCTTGTGGGCTGCACGTTGTGCGCGCTCGGCGGTCGCGCCCATGATCCCGACTCCCAGAGCCGGGGCGGTTTCGTCGTCACCGATCGAGGCGTTGAGGTCGTTCGAGATTGACTTGAGCGTGCTGTAGCACGAGACGATGGCTGCTTCATCGGCGCCGGTGAGCACGGTGATCGTGTCGAGATCGCTCGAAGCGGCCAGAGACCTTTGCGCCGCTTCGTCAGCGCGAACGATCCAGATCCGCGCACGATTGGCAGCGTGGTGGACCGCATCGGCGAGCGAATCAAACGTCGGTTGTGGCCCGATGGGTGACATCGAGGGCGGAGCAATCAGCTCGACGCTCACTGCGCCCGCATCGAGCCGAACGAGCGCCACGGGTTCGCCCAGCTCCCGAGCGCGATGCCCGGCATACTGCAAGCCCCACGCGGGCGCAATCACCGGGAGATGTCCCAAGATCACCGCTTCGATGGTGGCGTGCTGGGCGTAGCCCGGCAAATCGGTGATGGTGTGGTGCTCGGGTTGCTCGGTGCCTCCGTCCCATTGCAGTTCGGGGCTGATCAGACGCAGTTGCGGCGAACCTTCTTTGAGCTTTCTCGGAGCCGGGAGTTCGGGAGAGAGCAGCCCGCCACCCAAGAACAGATCCGCGAGCGAATCGACCATGGCCTCGTCGGGCTCGTCACACGCTGCCCAATGGCTCGGCTCGGCATGGGCAGCAGTTGTGCTTCCATCGAATGCAGTTGGTGGAGTCGTTGTCTTCTTGTTGCGTGCGGGTTTGAACGAGGGGTCCATGGGAGGCGTTCCTCTTCGGCCCGAGATGCACGCATCGGGCGAGAGTGGCTGAATTGTGCGGTGCATTGAAGATGCACGAGCGAATCAGGATCGGTTAGCCAGAGGTCACGGTGGTTGAACTGGTGTGCCCGGCAGGGGCGGTGGTGGGGGCAGAAATGGTCGCGGGTGATGGTGAGGCGGACGGCAGCACGCGGATGACGCTGTTGGGATGGCCCTGATCGTCGAGCTGCCATTCGGAGTTGTACGGATCGGCCAAGCGGTGCCCGTCGACGTCGAGCCGGTACCGGTGTTCGCCGGGCCCGAGCTTGACGCACAGCTCATAGACACCCATGGATTCGTTGCGGTTGAGCTCGCTGGGCTGCCAGTTGTTGAACTCGCCGACGATCGCGACTTTGTTGCCCAGCGCGAGGGGCTGAACGAACAGCACGCCGCTGGTGGTGTGCCGAGCGCCGAAGAGACGCTTGGCGTTGTCAGAGTCGAGCGTTTGCGAGGGCTTGAGCTCGCCGAAATCGGGCAGGTGGGATGATGCCGAGGTCTTGGCACGTTCAGCGATTTTGTTCGCCAACGCCTTGGCGCGGTCGTGCATGGCGTCGAGTTGAACGCTTGTTTTGTCGATCACACGTCGGGTGAGCCCTTCGCGGGTGTCCGTGCGAGTTTGAGAATCCGTGCGGATAACCGCTTGTCCGGGCAAGGGTTCGACGAGGTCGGTGGCTTCGCCGCTGCCTAGAGAGGGAAGCTGAGCGAGGACCCAGTCGCCGAGGGCTTGATAGTCCTGAGCGCCCTTGGATTCGGCGTCGTATTCGCCCACGGGTTGGCCGAAGCTCGCTGCTTCTTTGAGGGACTGATCGCGACGGATGACCGCCGGGATGACCTTTGACCCAAAGCGTCGGCGAAGCTCATCGAGCAGGTCTTCGCAGAGCGAGCTGTCGGTGTCGTGCAGCGTGGGCACGAGCCAGACTTTGGGCTCGCGGTTCATCCGGCGAGACAGCGACCGCACGGTCGAGAGTTGCTTGGTGGCCCCTTGGAGCGAGAAAAACGAGGTTTCTACGGGGACCAGCGCTGCATCGCAGGCGACGAGCGCATTGAAGGTGAGCAGGCCGATCGAAGGCGAGCAGTCGATCAGGCAGACATCAAAGCGTGGCGCGAGAGCCTGAAGGACTCGGCCTAAACGGTGTTCTTTGTCGGGTTTATCGAGGAGTCCGCCGCCGATGGCTTCGAGCCCCGCGAGGTTCATTCGGCTCGGGGCAAGATCAAGGCAGCGCGACACAGGCCAGAGCAAACGCTCGGGATCGACCGGTTCATCCGACCGCATGGCATCGCCGATGTCCAGATCCATCCTGGCTTCGGGGACACCGAGCCCGGCGGCACAGTGCGACTGCGGATCGAGATCGACCAGCAGTGTGCGCTGGCCTGCCTTGGCAAGAACCGCAGCGAGATTGATCGATGTGGTGGTCTTCCCACATCCGCCTTTTTGATTGATGACCGCCAGCGTCCGCATGGTATTGCCCTTAGAAGGACCTCCCACCCCAGTGGCGTGTGTTATCGGGTTATATCAATCAAAAGCTTGAATGATGATCGGCTCCAGAGCGTCCTCGTGGCCGCTTTGGGTGGTTTTGCTCAGCGAGGGATGGGGCCCAAATGCCTCAGGCTCGGATGGCCTGCCAGCCCGCGGTGATGGCTTCGGGCGGGCAATCATCAACGAGTCGGACGCTGCCGATGGCGATCGGGAGAACTAGGCGTAACCGCCCATTGGTCACCTTTTTGTCCGCTTGCATCCGCGTACGCAGTTCGTTGTCATCCGGGAGGTTAGCGATGGTGGTGGGCAATCCGAGCGAGCCGAGCAGCTCTGAGATGGACTCGCTGTAGGAACTTTTGCACAGGCCCGCAGCCTCAGCGGTGGCGCACGCTGCGATCAGTCCGAGGGCGACGGCTTCGCCGTGCTGGAGTGGAGCCTGAGAGGGTTGATTGGTGGGCGAAAGATTTTCGATGGTTTCCATCGCGTGCGCGAAGGTGTGCCCCAGATTGAGCGTGGCTCTGCCGGTGATGGTGGCTGCGGAGGCCATCTCCCGTTCGTCACATTCGACGACACTTGCCTTGAGGCGCACGGATCGGGTCACGAGTGTTTCGATGGTCTCGGGTTCGAGATCAGCGATGTTCTGGCGGTTGGTGCTGATCCAATCGAGGGCTCCCGGGTCGGCGTGATCGGCGGAGAGCATGGCGTGCTTGACGCACTCGGCGAGCCCGCTTCGGCGGTGGCGTTCGCTCAGGGTCGAGAGGGAATCAAGATCGGCGAGCACGAGCGAGGGCTGATGGAACGTGCCCGCCATGTTTTTGAGGAGCCTGCCCTCGGGGTCGAGCAGGTTGACCCCGGTCTTGCCGCCCACTGAGGCATCGACCATCGAGAGCAGGGTGGTGGGACAGAGAATGCTCGGCACCCCCCGGCGGTAGGCCGAGGCTGCGAACCCGGCGATGTCGCCCACGATCCCGCCGCCCACAGCGATGATCGGATCGGAGCGTTCGAGGCCCGCTCCAGCACACGCGCCAAGCACAACCCCAAAGGTATCGAGCGACTTGCTGCGTTCGAGAGGGGTCAGATCGACGCGGTGCACCTCGACCTGGGCGGCCTCGAACGAGTGGACCACCCGTTCAACGTGGGGCAGCGCTCCGGTGTCGGCGACGATGAGCACCCGTTTGGGCATGTGGCCCAGGGCATCGACGATCCGGGCGGATGCTTGTTCGAGCAGCCCACGTCCGATGGCGACTTCGTAGGTGCGGTCGCCGAGGCGGACGGGGATGGCGGTGGCGTTGGGCATGGGTCGGCTTTGTCGGGCTCGGCTTACTCGGTGTCGGGTTCATCGGGTGACTGCTGCTCGGGCGTTCGATCGTCCCATTCAACTTTGGGTGCATCGCCCCAGAGGGTTTCGAGGTCGAAGTGCCGGCGTGCTTCGGGCTCGAAGAGATGGACGACGACATCGACAAAGTCCGCGAGGAGCCACTCGGCCTGGGAATCTGTCGAGATCCGAAACGCGGGGAACCCGGCGTCCTTGCCCATGTCGTCGATGTGATCGAGGACCGATCGCATCTGGCGTTCGCTGGTGCCCGAGGCGATGATGATGTAATCGGTGACCTGGCTGAGCACGCGGACATCAAGCAGCAAGACATGGGTGCATTTGTCGTCGCGGCAGAGTCTTGCCGAGTCGATGGCGAACTGGCGAGTGATCTTGGGGTCCGCGGTGGTCCGCGATGGGAATCCGGGCGCGGAGTCTTCGCGGAGTTGGGATTCGCCGAGGGTGTGGTCGCCGGGGGTATGGGAGGAGTCTTGTGGCGTGGGGGATGGTGGGGGGGGTGGGGTCATATGTATAAAGAGGATAGACCAAGATTGGCAGGCAAAGTGCTGGGAATCGCGGGGAGAACCGACGCGGAGCTAGAGTGGGAGCGATGAGGCTCCACGCGGTGATCCCGACGCACAACGCCCCGGCCGATCGGCTCAGCCGGGCGATCGCAAGCGTGCTGGCGTGTGATCTTGTCGAGCGGGTGTGGGTGGTGGACGATGGCTCGGAGGAGCCGTTGGGCGTTGATATGAGTTGCGATCGGCTCAATAAGTTGCTCGCAGACGAGCGGGTCGAGGTGTTGGTTCAGGCGAACTCGGGCCCGTCGGCTGCACGCAATGCCGGGCTCGATGCAGCTCATCGAGAGAGTGCCGACGCGGTACTGATGCTCGATGACGACGACGAACTGATCGCTTCGAGCGTCCCTGCGATCTTGCAGCTTGCAGGTCGTCTGGGTGCCTCGGCGGTGGTCTCTGGTCGCGAGCATGTGTGGGCGGCTGATGGGCGCACAGAACTCCGCCCGGTGCCTGCAGCTTGGGCGGATGCGGCGCTGCCCGATTGCTCTGACGTCTTCACGCCGATCGGGTTGTTCGGAGCTTCGGGGTGTTTGGTTGCTGGTCCGGCGTTGCGCGCAGGGGTGGGGGGGGCGGGGGGGGTGCGGTTTGATCCCGATCTCTGGCACGGCGAGGACCGCGACTTTCTTCGGCGATGCTGTGCGCACGGCCCGATCGGGGTGTGCAGCGAGATTGCATTGCGTGTGAGCATGCACGAGAAGGATGCGCACAACTTGTGCAGCAGCGAGTATTTTTCGCGGCGGGTGCGGGATCACCTGGTGCTGATGGATCGGCACTATGAGAGCAGCCACGAGGCGCAGTGGCGAGAGGCGACGCTCTGGCTCGTCAACCAGATAGCTAAAGCCCGGGGAGAAACAACAAGTGCAGATGAGCTGCTCGCAGCGTGCGCACGCCGACACTGGAAGGTGCCGATGAAGACACGCGCAAGGTTGCTGCGGCAGCGGTTGTTCCATGCGGGGAGCGGATCATGAGCGCGTGCATCGGGCTGTGTACGCATAATGGCGCGGAGCGATTGCCCGAGACGTTCGAGGCGTTAGGTTCGATGGATCTTTCTGGAACGGCGATCACGCGGGTGGTGGTGGTGGACAACGCATCGACAGATGACACAGCGGACGTGGTGCGTGCGCACAGCGTGCTCGCCAATGGCTTGCGGATCGAGCTGATGAGCGAGCCCGTCCCCGGCAAGACCCGTGCGATGCGGACACTCTTTGCTCGCACCAATGAGGCGATGGTGCTGATGCTCGATGATGATTGCTTGCCGGATGAAGGCTGGGCAGCGGGTTTGCTGACGGCGTTGGAATCAGATGACCGCGCGGGGATCGTGGGTGGTCCTGTGCGCAATCAGTGGCGCAACACGGACGGCACGATCGGCGAGCCCACACGGATAGCTGCGGTGTACCGCCGGAGTCTGGGGGATCAGGGCATGGGCAGCGAGACGATCACGCTCGAAGATGCGGGTGCGTTTTTGATGGGCGCTTCGCTCGGTGTTCGGCGCAGCGCGATGGAGGACAGCGGGTGGCTCGACGGGGTCAAGCTCGAGAGCCGAACAGGTGATCATCTTGAGTGCGGCGCAGAGGACGCCGAGGTGTGCATCCGGATTCGTGAGGCGGGGTGGAGCGTGGTGTACGAGCCGAGCGCTTCGATGCAGCATGTGATCTATGCGCACAGGCAGACGGCTGAGTATCTTGCCAAGTTGCGTGGTGCGATTTGTCGAGGCGAGCCGGCGCTGCAATGGGTTGCGGGCAGCGTGGCGAATGCGGAAGAAGCAGAACAACACGCGGCGCGCGCACAGAGGCTGTATCTCAAGACGCTCTTGTTCACATGGAACTCGCGGCGGCGGGTGCGAGTGGCAGAACGTCGCGGCAAGATGGAAGGCTGGCGAGAGCTTGCGGCTCGCTTGCGGGATGAAGAATCATGAGTTTCCCTTCCTCGCGGACGGGGTTTGTCGCGCAGAGGATTGCTGTTCGAGCCCTACGCGGAAGCGTGGGGAGGGGGGGGGAGTTATTTGCGGAGCGAACGCACAGCGCCTTCGAGCTTTCGCCCTAGGGCGCCAAGGCCCCCGATCGGTGGGCGATAGAGCGCTTTGGGAAGATCGAAGAACGGTTCGACGTTGTTGAACCTTCGCATCGCGGCGCGGTATTTCATGAGCTTTGAGCCGTGCTTGTTCATGTGGAAGATCATCCATTCGCGGCTCTCGGGCCAGGCGAGGGTCTTGCGCCCGAACGCGCGGCAGTGCGCACGCCATGCCCACTCGACGAGCGCTCGTTCATAGCCCTCGTCTGCGCCGAGGTCGGTGGGCAGGTCTTCTTTGAACCTACTGGCGAGCAGTTCGCCGACTTGTGACTCCATCGCAGCCTCGAATGCGGAGCGTTTCATAAGAGAGAAGTTGAGGCTCGCGAAGTCGCCTTCGAGCAAGCCCGGGTGCTGAACGCTTGGTGTCATGGGATCAACAAGATGTGAGTTGGTGATGGCGAAAACGTTTGGATCTTCGAGCAGTGTGAAGGCGTCGTTGAGCCACAGCGGGCGGGAGGTGCGCAGACTCAGCGTGTCGAGCTTGACGAAGCAGAGGTAGTCGAGGCTCGCGAGGCGGCCCGCCTGGTGTTCCTGGATGTAGCAGCGGTGGGGGTGGTTTTCCCAGTGGCTTGGATGAAGGAGTTCGAGGCGATCGATCAAGCCGGCATCGAGCATGTGTGTGAGCGAGCGCCGGGTGTTGAGGTTTGATCCGCCGTCGATGTAGACGACTTCACCCGGTCGGCCGCCGAGGAAGTCGAACCAGTCGAGCAGGACGCGTCGCATGGGTCCAAGCCTGCCGCCGAAGCCAGAGATGCACAGGCTCACTGAACGCCAGGGGTGGTTGGCGTCGGGCTTGAGGCAGTCGGGGCTCGCGGTAGGTGGCTGGTTTGGCGCGGTCATTGCGAAGAGATTATTGCTTGTTTTGGGGAGGTCTGCGCAGGAGAAGGGCTGCGAGGTCGCGGGCGACGGGTGCGTGGCGTTCGAGGCGTGAGGGGCGTGCGGGGTCGGGCAATGCCTTGAGCAGCTTGGCGGATTCGATAGAGGTCAGTGATTCTGGACGGGACTCATCGCCCGGGGGCAGGAGCACGGCGAGGATGCCCGCGCGAGCGGTGACACGCCAGCACTCGGCGAGCGCCTTTGGATCGAGCGGCAAGTGCGGCGAAGGCAGGGCGCGGATGATGACGGCGTGGAACGAGTGGTCGAGTTCGCCCGCGAGGGTTTCGGTGCTGCCCAGTTCGTAGCCGAGATGATCGGCGCGGTAGCGCCTGCGTGCAAAGCGGATGAACTCGTGATCCGGGTCGAGTGCGACGACGCCGCCCGAGGGGCCGACACGGTGCGCGAGCCAGGCGGCGCCGGCACCGCTGCCACAGGTGGTGTCGAGAACGCGCTGGCCGGGCGTGACCTGCTCTGCGAGGATGAGATAGGGCTCGAACGATGCGGGGCCGGTGAGATCGGGATAGGGGCGGCTCGACGAGACACGGATGCGCATCGGCGGGGCGTTGTCGAAGTCCACGTCGTAGAGCTTGGTGGAACCTGCTGCGAGGGCGGACGCCAGCGGCTTGGTGTCGCGTTCGATGTAGGTCGCCGGTCCGATTCGGGTGCGTGTGCGCAGCCCGAGGATCGCGCGGACCAGTGACCAGCCGCTTCGGGTAGTGGCTTTGGCAGGCGGCGCAGCAATCGGTGCTGGTGAGGCTGTCATGGGGCGGTAGGAGACTGTACATTGATCCAGCCGGTGGGCACGAACTGGTCAGAAACGCTCAACGCATAGGGGCGATCGGCGTGTCCCTCGCGTGCGAGCTCTGTCGTGTTGCATTCGCGTGAGAGGTGCAGGAGCACGACGTGTTCTCGGGGCGCGATCTGCTGAACGATGTCGGCGGTTTGTTGGTTGGAGAGGTGGCCGCCGCCGCTGGTGATGCGGTCTTTGAGGAACGCGGGCCTGGGCGAGGCGGTCATTCGGGTACAGATCAGAGCCGAACGCGA